>NZ_JBBLYU010000001.1:974796-1299728 GCF_037911135.1 Phaeobacter sp. A36a-5a
CGATTGACGCGGTGTTGATGATGACACCCCGGCCACCGTCTGCCTCAGCCTCGCATTTGGCGATTTCCACCGCAGCGAGCCGGGCGACGTTGAAGGTGCCGACAAGGTTGATGTCGATGGTGCGCTGATAGGCATCCAGAGGGTGCGCGCCATCGCGGCCCACGGTCTTGATGCCAAGGGCGATGCCTGCGCAGTTCACACAGACGTTGATCTTGCCCATCTTCTCGCTGGCAAGCGCCATGGCTGCGGCTACCGACTCTTCGCTGGTGACATCGGTCTGGGCAAAATGCCCGCCGATTTCGGAGGCTACGGCAGCGCCGCGTTCGGCGTCACGATCCAGGAGCGTGACCTGGGCGCCTTGGGCGGCAAAATGACGGGCGGTGGCCTCACCAAGGCCAGAGGCGCCGCCGGTGATGACGGCGGCGGTTTGCGACAGTTTCATGAGCAGGGCTCCTCCCGTGGGTCTATGCTATCGGGTTCATATCTGAACGTGTGTTCAGATAATCACGTCCCCCTAGCAGTGTCCAGAGAGCCCGGGGTTCATCAGCCGTTTGTCGAGCGCGGCGAGCGGACGCAGCAGCCGACCCAGCGGCGGCCAATAGGCCCAGGTGCCACCCAGCTGGTGCAGCCGTGCGCCGGTGCCCAGTTTGAAGCGGGCCAGACCGGCGGCGTTTTCGGTGTTGATCACGCCAAGGTCGAGCTGTTCATAGCCGCGTTTGGCAAGCCAGGACATCGCCTCCCACATCAGCAGGTTATGGGCGGACAGCGCCTTGCCGCGATCGGTGGTATGGCCGATGTGATAGGTGGCGCCACGCCCATGGCAGAGCACCAGCACGGCGGCGACGATCTCCTTGCCGTCATGGGCTTCGAAAATCTTGGCCATCCCCTTGTTCTCGCGGGCATAGGCCAGGGTCAGATCCACCGGCCAGTTGCGATAGCCGCGGCTGGATTGCTGCGCGGCATCAGCAGCAAAGATCCAGTGCGCCGGGGTCTGGGGCAGGGATTGGCGGGTGATGCGCAGCCCCTGCTGTTCGCCATGGACCAGCCGGTTGCGCCATTTCTGATGCAGCGCCGCGCGGCGCTGATCCGGGTCACCGGTGAGGTCGAGCAAACCGACATGCGCCGGGCTGACCAGCGCCACCGCGCCGTGGCGGGCGAGGGCGGGGGTCGGCGTTTCTGGCGACAGGATGACGGGCGTGCGGCGCAGGCCGTTTTCCTGCAATTGTTCCAGCAGTCGCAACGGCTTGTCGATGCGGGCGCGGTTGACCATGGCCACGTTGATGCGGCCCCAGAGCTTGCGGCGCATGACGACGGTGCCTTTCATCTGGTTCAGCACCAGAGGGTCCTTGCCCGTCGCCTGAAGCGCGCGGGCAAATTCCGCCGATTGCGGTAGGGCAGAGATGGTTTCGTCGCGGAGAATGGGGCGGGGCATGACATCTGCTGGTGTGAAATCGAACATGGCGCCATTAACCGCAGCGAAACCTAAATGATGGTTAATGAAGATATGAAAAATGCGAATAAAATTCGAAATCATTCCGCACCGGCTCCGCGGGTCACCAAAGCTGCGGCTCTTCTGGTGGCTCTGGCGCTGTCGCTGCCGGTTGGGCTGGTGCTGATGCTGCTGGATCTCTGGGTGCTGTGAAGCCTTTTGTTTTAGCCCGGGATCCGAGGGCAGGGTCGTGGCAGCAGCTCCGGTGCACAGCGGTGATGCCCTGTCGTGATGGGCTGCCGCGCCGCGCCCGGGCGCGGCGCCCCGCCCAACGGGAACACCCCATCCGGGATGGGGGATGACGGGCGGGAGCCTTTTGCGGAGGTTCCCGCAACGCCTCGGCCCTGGGCTGGCAATGGCGCTGCGGCTGGTCTGATCTTCGGGATCGAAAAAGGGGCCACAGCGGCCCCTTTTCTTTGATTGCTGTCGGTTGGTCCGGCCCGTCGGCTGCACCGCGGGGCGATTACCCCTCCAGCTGCACCAGCGCGTGGCGTTTTTTGCCCGCAGACAGTTTGATCGGCGAGGCCAGAGCGGCGGCGTCGATCATCAGCCCTGCATCGGTCAGCGGCGCGTCGTCGATCTTGGCGCCGTTCTCGGCGATCAGGCGCTTGGCGTCCTTGCCCGATTTGGCCAGCCCGGATTTCACGATCAGCTGCACGATGGAGATGCCATCGCCCAGATCTGCGGCAGTCAGGCTGAGCGTGGGCAGGTCGTCGCCAATGCCGCCTTTCTCGAACACTTCGCGGGCGGTGGCCTCGGCGGCAGCGGCGGCCTCGGCACCGTGCAGCAGGGTGGTCACCTCATTGGCGAGGATCACCTTCGCGGCGTTGATCTCCGACCCTTCCAGCGCACCCAGGCGGTTGCATTCGTCCACCGGCAGCTCTGTATAGAGCTTCAGGAAGCGGCCCACATCGGCGTCGGTGGTGTTGCGCCAGAACTGCCAGAACTCATAAGGCGAGAGCAGATCGCCATTGAGCCAGATCGCGCCATTCTGCGATTTGCCCATCTTCTTGCCGTCGGAGGTGGTCAAGAGCGGCGAGGTGAGACCGTAGATCTCATGGTCCAGCACCCGGCGGGTGAGGTCGATGCCGTTGACGATATTGCCCCATTGATCGGAGCCACCCATCTGCAACACGCAGCCGTAGCGGCGGTTCAGCTCCAAAAAGTCATAGGCCTGCAAAATCATGTAGTTGAATTCGAGGAAGGACAGCGACTGTTCGCGGTCGAGACGCGATTTCACGCTTTCAAACGACAGCATCCGGTTCACCGAGAAATGGCGGCCGATATCGCGCAGGAAAGTGAGGTAGTTCAGATCATCCAGCCATTCGGCGTTGTTCAGCATCATGGCGGCGTTACCCGCGCCGCTGTCATAGTCGATATAGGCGGCAAACACCTTCTTGATGCCGGCGATATTGGAATCGATCTGCTCATCCGTCAGCAGCGGGCGTTCATCAGCGCGGAAGGAGGGATCGCCCACCTTGGTGGTGCCGCCGCCCATCAGGGTGATCGGTTTATGGCCGGTTTTCTGGAACCAGCGCAGCATCATGATCTGGATCAGCGAGCCCACATGCAGCGAGGTCGCGGTGGCGTCAAAGCCGATATAGGCGGATTGGCCGGGGGTCATCAGCGCCTCGTCCAGGCCCTGGTAATCGGTGCAGTCGGCCAGATAGCCACGTTCCATCATAACTGCGATGAAGTCCGATTTTGGGTGGTAGGTCATGATGTGCCTCGGCTTTCTAAATTGCGCGCTGCTGTATAAAACGCAAATTGCCGGGGGGAAAGCAGTGTGAACGGCTTTGCGCAAGAAATTCGCTGCTGTATCCTTGGCGCAAACCGGCGCGGCGCGCCCAATATCACAGCAGGCACCATCAACATGACCAGATCCCCCTCCTCGGCCCGTTCTGTGGCGATCCCCAAGACCGGCGTTCTGCGCGCCCTTGGCACCATGAGCGGCACCTCGCTGGACGGGGTGGATGCGGCCATTGTCGAGACCGATGGCGTGGTGATCCACGGCTTTGGCGCCAGTGCCTATCGCGCCTATGAGCCGGTGGAACGGGCGCAGCTGGCGGCCGCATTGGGACAGTGGCAGGGGCCACAGGTGGACGCCGCCGCTGAGATCGTGACCCGCGCCCATGCGGCGCTGCTGGCGCAGGTTCTGGCCGAGGATGCAGCGGCGGGACCGGTTGATGTCATAGGGTTTCACGGTCAGACGCTGGCCCATGCGCCACGCGTGCAGGGCACCCTGCAGGTGGGCGATGGTGCGGCGCTGGCGGCTGAGCTTGACACCCCGGTGGTCTGGGATTTTCGCAGCGACGATGTGCGGCTGGGCGGCGAGGGCGCGCCGCTGGCGCCGTTCTTTCATTTTGCTTGCGCCAAATACCTGAAGCGGGACAAACCCCTGTGTTTCCTGAACCTCGGCGGCGTGGGCAATCTGACCTATGTCGATCCGCGCTGTGACGCGGCTGAGGATCCCGGCGCTCTTTTGGCGTTTGACACCGGCCCTGCCAATGCGCCGATCAATGATCTGGTGCAGGCGCGCTGTGGGCAGATGATGGACGAAGGCGGCGCGATTGCCCGTGGCGGCGCGGTGGAGACCGGGGCGCTGGAGCTGTTTCTGGCGGAGCCCTATTTTGCCCGGATGCCGCCGAAATCGCTGGATCGCAATGATTTTTCCGAGATGATCACGCTGGTCTCCGAATTGAGCGACCGCGATGCGACGGCGACGCTGACCGGCATGTGCGCCGCTGCTGTTGCACAGGGGATGGAGCATTGCCCGGAGCCGCCGGAGGTGGTGTTGGTCACTGGCGGCGGGCGCCACAACCCGGTGCTGATGGAGATGCTGCGGGTGTCGCTGGACTGCCCGGTTCAGCCGATCGAGACGGTGGGGCTGGATGGCGACATGCTGGAGGCGCAGGCCTTTGCGCATCTGGCGGTACGGGTTGCGCGCGGGCTGCCGACCTCCTGTCCCGGCACAACCGGTGTCAGCGCCTGCGTTGGCGGCGGTGTGGTGAGTGTGCCGGGGCGCGAGGACTGAGGTCTGGCGGCCGGGAAACTTGGAGGTTTCCTGGCAAATTTCTTCGACGAAATCTGGGGTCAGGCGCGCGGGATATCGAAGCCGGGGTCGGCGAGGGTGAAGCCCTCGAACCGGAACCCCGGTGAGACGGTGCAGCTGACCAGCGTATAGTCGCCGGTGGTGCGGGCGGCCTGCCAGTGGCCTTCGGGGACGATCAGCTGCGGTTCTCCGGTGGTCAGGTCCGGGGTCAGCAGGTGGTCGTGGGCGGGGCCGTCATCGCTGGCTGACAGCGACAGCACCAGCGGCGCGCCAGCGTGATAAAGCCAGATCTCGGTGGCATCGACACGGTGCCAGTGGCTGCTCTCACCCGCCTTCAGCAGGAAATAGATGCAGGTGCCGGTTGCGCGGTCATCGTGGCTGGCTGTGGTTTCGGCGATCCATGTCTGGCGGTAATAGCCGCCTTCGGGGTGGGGCTGGAGGTTCAGCCGGGCGATGATCTCATCGGCGGTCATGTCAGTGCTCCGTTTTGTCTGTTGGCTCTGGCAATTTGGCATTTGCCGCATATGTTTGGGCCATGACATTGCACATCCCTTTTGACAATACATATGCCGCGTTGCCGCCGCTGTTCTATAGCAAACAGGCTCCCGTGCCGGTGAAGGCGCCAGAGCTGATCGCCTACAATGGTGCACTTGGCGCGGAGCTGGGCATCCGGGCGGGTGACAGGGCCGAGCTGGCCGAGATTTTTGCGGGCAACCGTGTGCCCGATGGCGCCGATCCGCTGGCGCAGCTCTATGCGGGGCATCAGTTTGGCACCTACAATCCGCAGCTCGGCGATGGGCGCGCGATCCTGCTGGGCGAGGCTGTTGGTGTTGATGGCGAGCGCCGCGATATCCAGCTGAAGGGATCGGGGCGCACACCCTATTCGCGGGGCGGTGACGGGCGGGCCTGGCTGGGGCCGGTCCTGCGCGAATATGTGGTGAGCGAGGCGATGCATGCGCTTGGCATTCCGACAACCCGCGCGCTGGCGGCGGTTGCGACCGGTGAGCTGGTCTGGCGCGAACAGGGCGGTTTGCCCGGCGCGGTGCTGACACGGGTGGCCGCGAGCCATCTGCGGGTCGGGAGCTTTCAGATCTTTGCCGCGCGGGGCGAGCAGGCGGCGCTGCGGCAGCTCACGGATTACGCGATCCAACGCCATTATCCTGAGGCGAAGGGGCCGATGGGGCTGCTGCGGGCGGTGCGGGATCGGCAGTCGGAGCTGATCGCGGCCTGGATGTCGGTAGGCTTTATCCACGGGGTGATGAATACCGATAACTCGTCCATTTCCGGCGAGACGATTGACTATGGTCCCTGCGCCTTTTTGGATGTCTATCACCCCAGCACTGTGTTCAGTTCGATCGACCGGATGGGGCGTTATGCCTATTCCAACCAGCCCGATATTGCGGTCTGGAATCTGGCGCAGCTGGCCACCGCGCTGATCCAGCAGGCGGAGGATCCGCAGGCGCTGGTTGAGGAGGCGACCGAGATCGTTCATGCGATGCCCGCCCGGACCGAGGCCGCCTGGCTGCGGCGCTTTGGCGCCAAGATCGGCATTGCCGAGGCAACGCCTGACGATATGGCGCTGATCACTGACCTGATGCAGCGCATGGCGGCGGGACAGGCGGATTTCACCAATACCTTCCGGGCCTTGGGCGATGCTGTTGCGCCGGACTCCGGCAAGGTGCGCGATGAGTTTCTGGAGCCTGAGGCGTTTGACGGCTGGGCAATGGACTGGCGCGCGCGTCTGGCGCAGGAGGCCGATCCGGCGGCGGTGATGGCGGCAGCGAACCTGGTCTATATCCCGCGCAACCACCGGATCGAGGCGATGATCAGTGCCGCCGTTGCGGGCGATTTTGGCCCGTTCGAGCGGCTCAATACCGTGCTGGCGGATCCCTATACCGTGCAGGCAGGGGCCGAGGATCTGCGTCGCCCGCCGGCTGCGAGCGAGGTGGTGAAGGCGACCTTCTGCGGCACCTGAACCTATTTGCGATTGATCAGCAGGATACCGACCGCGACCAGCACCAGTGCGGCCCAGACCTGCGGCAGGATCACCTCGTCCAGCAGCAGCCAGCCGAGAATGGCCGCGATCACCGGCGACAGGAAGCTGAAGGAGGCAACGGCATTGGCGCGGTAGAGGCTGATCAGCCAGAGCCACAGCAGATAGCCGAGGCTGGCGATGGCGATGGCCTGAAACAGCACGCCGGAGATATGCAGCGCCGTGGGGTCGCGCAGCAGCGGTCCAAACAGCGGCGAGATCGCCAGCAGCACCAGCGCCGATGTGGCCAGCTGATAGGTGAGCTGGCGGATCGGCGGGACATGGGCCAGTGGCGACAGCCGCGCGCAGAGGGCGATCCCGGCCCAGGCCAGCGTCGCCGCAAGCGCGAGAATATCGCCCAGCAGCGAGGCATCGCCGCTGCCCCGGTGCAACACGGCCAGCACCACGCCGCCCATGGCCAGGATCAGTCCCAACATGCGCAGGCTGTTGAGCCGCTCGCCGGGCAGGAGCAGATGGCCGGCCAGGGCCAGCCAGACCGGCATCGAGTTGAAGATGATCGTGACCCGCGACACCGAGGAGAGATCAAGTGCGATATAGAGGCAGACAAATTCGGCCGTGAACAACAGCCCGGACACCAGCCCCCAGAAATGGACAGAGCGGCTCCAATGCGCCGACGCCTGGGCAGAGGCAGGGGCAGGGGCAGGAGTGCTGGCGCGCTTCAGCTGGCCGCGAAAGGCGAGCCATGTCAGCAGGACCGCCAGCCCGATGAGAGAGCGCAGGCCCGCCTGAAACACCGGGCCGAACCCGCCGTTGGAGACCTTGATCACCACCTGATTAAAGCCCATCAGCCCGCTGAAGCCGATCAGCATTGCGGCCCCGATGCCGTCCATTGCGCGTTTCTCACTCATGCCGCCAGAGGAGGTGGGCTTGGTCCGAGAGTCAAGCCGGGAAAACAGATGCTTAGGCCGCGATGGGTGTGACAGGGCGCGCTCTGGCCTGCGGTGCGGATTTCGGCCATGCTGTGGCCGTATCACGCACCGGATCGGTGACAAGGCGCGGTGGCAAAGAAGGCAGAGGAATGACGCAGGAACAGGGCACCCGGCCGGGACGGCTGCGGCTGGCAAGTTACAATATTCAGAAGTCGATGGGGCTGGATCTGCGTCGGCGTCCGCGTCGCACCTTGCAGGTGATCGAGGGCACCGGGGCGGATCTGGTGCTGTTACAGGAGGCCGACAAGCGGCTGCCGCCACGACCCGCCGCGCTGCCGCATTTCATTCTGGATGAGGCAGGATGGCAGATTGTTGATCTGGGCGGGGCGGGGTCGCTGGGCTGGCATGGCAATGCGGTGATCTGGCGGGGCGACGGGATTGCGCTTCAGGATCACGGCCATATTCCGCTGCCGGGGCTGGAGCCGCGCGGGGCGGTCTGGGCGCTGTTCGAGACGGCGCTGGGACCGCTCAGGGTGGTGGGCGCGCATCTGGGGCTGACCACCAAGGCGCGCCATGAGCAGGTCCATCATCTGGCGGGGATCATCGCCAAGCGCCCGGATCTGCCGACGGTCTGGGCCGGAGATTTCAACGAATGGTCCCGCCAGCCGGTGCTGGATCATCTGGCTCCGAAACTGCGGTTTGTGCCGCCACGGCCCAGTTTTCCGTCGCTGCGCCCGATTGGCGCGCTGGACCGGATTGCGGTCAGCCGGGGGCTGGAGGTGGTGGACAGCGGCGTCTATCGCGCCCGTCCGGCGCATATCGCCTCGGATCACCTGCCGGTCTGGGCGGATCTGGTGGCGGCGCGGTAAGTCGATGACGAAAAAGTAAAAAAAAACCGGGGACGAAAAAGCCGGGGACGCAAAAGGCATCCCCGGCTTTGTCTGGTTTTCAGCCGTGCCCCCATAGGGGCATGGTGAGGGTTTACTGGGCGCGACGGCGCTGACCGCCGGGTTTGCCCTGAGCCGCGCCTGCGGCGGCACCGGATCCACCGCTGCGCGCACCGCTCTGGCCGCCACCGGCACCACCGCTGCGACGCCGGCGATGACCGCCGGGTTTGCCGCTGCCACCGGGTTTGCCGCCGCCACGACGGCCTGCCGGGGCCTTGGCATCGGGCAGAACCTCCCACGGACGGCCTGAGGCCACCGGGATATTGAGGTTCATGGTCTTCTGGATCGCCTTCAGCTCATCCATTTCATCCGGGGCACAGAAGGCCACGGCCTGACCGTCCTTGCCTGCGCGTGCGGTCCGGCCAATCCGGTGCACATAGGCATCCGCCACATTGGGCAGCTCGTAGTTATAGACGTATTTCACATCCGGGATATCGAGACCACGGGCCGCCACATCGGTGGCCACGAGGATCTTGACCTCGCCGGATTTGAAGGAGGCAAGCGCGCGTTCACGCTGGCCCTGGCTTTTGTTGCCGTGAATTGCTGCGGCCGAGAAACCGGCGGCCGACAGCGTTTTCATCAGCTTTTCCATGCCGTGTTTGGTGCGGCCAAAGACCAGCGTCCGCTCGTCCTTGTGTTTGGTCAGCAGCTCTTTCAGCAGCGAGAGCTTCTCTGCCTTGGCGATGAAATGCACCGATTGGGTGATCTTGTCGGCAGCCTTGCCGGGAGGGTTCACCTCGATCCGCACCGGGCTTTGCAGGTAGGAATTGGCGATCTCGTTCATCTGCTTGGGCATGGTGGCCGAGAACAGCATGGTCTGGCGCTGTGCCGGCAGAAGAGCGGCGATCTTGCGCAGCGCGTGGATAAAGCCGAGGTCCAGCATCTGGTCGGCCTCATCCAGCACGAGGAAGTCGCAGGAGCCAAGATCCAGCGCGCCACGGTCAAGGATGTCCAGCAGACGGCCCGGGGTGGCGATCAGGATATCGGTGCCGCGCGACAGGCGGCTGATCTGCGGGTTGATGGAAACGCCGCCGACAACCAGACCGGTTTTCATCGGGGTGCCTTCGGTCAGGCCCTTGAGGTTGGCGGCGATCTGGTTGGCCAGTTCGCGGGTCGGCGCCAGCACCAGGCCGCGCACGGTCTTGGCGGCGGGTTTGCGGCCGTATTGCATCATCTGGGCAATCAGCGGCACGCCGAAGGCGGCGGTTTTGCCGGTGCCGGTCTGCGCCAGACCCAGCACGTCCTTGCCGTTCAGCGCATGCGGGATGGCGCGGGCCTGAATCGGGGTCGGATCGGTATAGCCAAGTTCTGCAATGCGCTTCAGAAGCTGCTCGGGCAGCCCCATGGTTGAAAATTCTGTCACGTCTCGTCCTTTCACAGCCGCGCCAACAGGGCTCGGCCGGTGCCGCCACGGGGGCGGTCTGTCGTTGGGGCAGGGACCTCGGGCGGGGCTGGCATCATGCCAGACCGCTGGTCGCTGCGAGTGCCCCACGCGTGATATTGGGAACGGTGGCATATCCTTAGGGTCGGTGTTTGGCCTGCGCATTGATCTGGCGCGGCCCGACGTCCTCTGCTCACGCGGCAGGGAGGGATGCCTGACAGGGCAGATGGCCCCGCCAGCGGATAAAGTCAATGGGCAATTGTTGTATATTCTGCGCCACAGACTGTTAAAACCCGGTTTGCGGCGCGGGCGTCTTTGTATAAACAGGGACGCCATGCTGAATAAGGGATGACCATGAGCGAGACGATTATCGCACGCTGCGAAGCCATAGGTCTGCGGATGACAGGCCAGCGACGGGTGATTGCGCGCGTATTGCAAGAGAGCGACGATCACCCCGATGTCGAGGAACTCTATGCCCGTGCCAGCGCGCTGGACGGGGCGATTTCGCTGGCCACCGTCTATCGCACGGTGAAGCTGTTTGACGAAGCGGGCATTCTGGAGCGGCTGGAGTTCGGCGACGGGCGTGCCCGCTACGAGGATGCCGACCGCGAGCATCACGATCATCTGATCGACATGACCACCGGGGCGGTCATCGAATTCTGCGACCCGGAGATCGAGGCCTTGCAGGAGAAGATCGCCGAAAAGCTGGGCTATGAGCTGCGCGGCCACAAGTTGGAACTATATGGCGTGCCGCGCAAGAAGAGCTGAGCCAGCGCGCGCCCGCTGACCACATGCCGGTCGGCCTGCGGGGCGTGTTTTCTTAGACAGGATAACGGGTCCGAATATTCCGGAAAATTCCGGGGCGCGCCGCAGCCCGGCGGTGGCCCAGTATCACGGCGCGTGATAGGAGCGGTCACATGAAGTCATGAAGCTGCGCCGCAAATATCGAGTCGCGTCGCAAATGGACAAGTGGGCGGTCGCTTCCGGCTATTTGTTGTGCGGATCAGTCGATGCAGCGACGGCGGGCACGGCCCCTCGGCAGAGCCATCGGACCCATTGGAATGGAACGATCAAGATGAACAATGTCTCGGGAATATTGCTGGTGATCCTCGCCATGGCGGGGTTTTCGCTGGAGGATATGTTCATCAAGCAGCTCGCCACCTCGGTGCCGGTGGGGCAGATCCTGATGATGCTGGGGCTGGGCAGTGGCACGATCTTTGTGATCTGGGCCAAGCTGCAGGGCCACCGGGTGATGGCGCCACGCAACTGGCGCTGGCAACCGGTGCTGCGTGCCTCGACCGAGGCGCTGGCGGCGGTCAGTTTTGCCTCGGCGCTGGCGGTGGTGGATATCTCGACCGTGGCGGCGGTGTTTCAGGCGATGCCGCTTGCGGTCACTGTCGGGGCGGCGCTGTTTCTGGGCGAGGATGTCGGCTGGCGGCGCTGGACCGCGATCCTTGTCGGTTTTGCCGGGGTGCTGATGATCGTGCGGCCCGGTCTGGCCGGATTTGAGCCGGGGGTGCTGCTGGTGCTGATCTCGGTTGTGGCGGTTGCGGCGCGCGACCTGATGACGCGGGTGATGGATAGCGCGGTGCCCTCTGCCGTGGTCAGCTCGCAGGCCTTTGGCTCGGTGATCCCGGCGGGGCTGGTGATGCTGCTGATCCTGCCCGGAGAGCCGGTTGCCCTGGAAGGCAGCCAATGGGGCATGTTGCTGGGAGGCGTCATCTTTGGCGTGCTGGGGTACTACGGGATTGTCACCGCCACCCGGATCGGCGATGCCGCCGTGATCACGCCGTTTCGCTACTCCCGGCTGGTGTTTTCGACCCTGATCGGCGTGGTGATCTTTGCCGAGGCGCCGGATATGATGACGCTGGCGGGATCGGCGCTGATCATCGGCTCCGGGCTTTATACCTTTCTGCGGGAGCGGCGTCTGGCGCGGCGGGCGGCGCGGGCGCAGGCGGCGGTCCCTGTCTGAGCACATCGGGCTGGCGGCGGTGGCGATTGATTGCGCAAACAGCGAACTGTTAGCCCTAACCCCGTAAAATAAGTGACGTTAGCGATAACGCTCATGGTTTACTTTTGACCTGTGAATGCTATGACGCAGGCACCAATTGCCGCAATCACTTGCCAAGATCAGGGACCTGAATAATGAGCACCATTATCGATATCCACGCCCGTGAAATTCTCGACAGCCGGGGCAATCCGACCGTTGAAGTCGACGTCATGCTGGAAGACGGCACAATGGGCCGCGCGGCGGTACCGTCGGGTGCGTCAACCGGGGCCTATGAGGCGGTGGAAAAGCGCGACGGCGACACGTCCCGTTACCTTGGCAAAGGCGTTCTGGAAGCAGTTGCCGCCGTCAATGGCGAGATCGCCGAAGAGCTGGTCGGCTTTGACGCCTGCGAGCAGGTTGCCGTGGACATGGCGATGATCGAGCTGGATGGCACCGAGAACAAGGGCCGTCTGGGCGCCAATGCCATTCTGGGTGTTTCCATGGCGGTGGCCAAGGCTGCGGCGGACTTCACCACCCAGCCGCTGTATCGTTATATCGGTGGCACCTCGGCGCGGGTTCTGCCGGTTCCTATGATGAATATCATCAACGGCGGCGAACATGCCGACAACCCGATCGACATTCAGGAATTCATGATCATGCCGGTGGCTGCGGACAACATCCGCGACGCCGTGCGCATGGGGTCCGAGGTGTTCCATACCCTGAAGAAAGAGCTGTCGGCGGCGGGTCTGTCGACCGGGATCGGCGACGAGGGCGGCTTTGCCCCCAATATCGCCTCCACCCGCGAAGCGCTGGATTTTGTGCTGAAGTCGATTGAAAAGGCCGGTTACAAGCCGGGCGAGGAAATCTACCTGGCGCTCGATTGCGCGGCGACCGAATACTACAAGGATGGCAAATACGTTCTGTCCGGCGAAGGCAAGACCCTGTCGTCGGAAGAGAACGTGGCCTATCTGGCGGCGCTGGTGAAGGACTATCCGATCATCTCGATCGAAGACGGCATGGGTGAGGATGACTGGGACGGCTGGAAGGCCCTGACCGAAGAGCTGGGCGACAAGGTGCAGCTGGTCGGCGACGATCTGTTCGTGACCAACCCGGCGCGTCTGGCCGAGGGCATCGAGCGCGGCTGCGCCAACTCGATGCTGGTGAAAGTGAACCAGATCGGCTCGCTGACCGAGACCCTGAAAGCCGTCGATATGGCCCATCGTGCGCGCTACACCAATGTGATGTCGCACCGTTCCGGCGAGACCGAGGACGCCACCATTGCCGACCTCGCCGTGGCCACCAACTGCGGCCAGATCAAGACCGGTTCGCTGGCGCGCTCTGACCGGCTCGCGAAATACAACCAGCTGATCCGTATCGAGGAAATGCTGGGTGAAGTCGCCGAATACGCGGGTCGTTCGATCCTGAAGTAAGACCAGAAGCCGGGGCATGTTGCTCCGGCCTTTTTGTTCCTGTGTTCCGTTGTTGTGTGGTTATCATGCTCAAGAAGGTTGCCCATTTCCTGATCCGGCGGGCTGAACGCCGTATTGGCGTCTCGCTCGATTATGCCCATGCCATTGCCGATACGGACCTGGGGTTGCTGGCCCGCTACAATCGGGTGTTTGGTTTTCTGGATCCGAACCGTCAGCTGCCTGCTGCCGCCTATCATGCGGCGCGGCTGACCGGGGCGCTGAGCGCGGACTGCGGGTCCTGTGTCGAGGCGGAGATCAACCTTGCGAAATCCGCCGGGCTGTCGCCCGAGCTGATCAGGTCGATCCTGACAGGCAGCGCGCTGGAACCTGAGCTGGAGGCGGTTGTGCGTCTGGCGGGGGCGGTGGCTGGCACGCGCAGTGACGATCCTGAGGCGCGGGAGGCCGTGCGCGCGGCCTATGGCGAGGCGGGGTTGATCGAGCTGAGTTTTGCGATGAACGGGGCGGCGATGCTGCCGGGGATCAAGCGCGCCATGGGCTATGCCACTGCCTGCGACCTGCAGCTGATGCGTCGGCTGTCCTGAGCGTCTGAGTGCCGGGCCTGCGTGTCGGGCCTGCGTGTCGGGGCGAGGACGGCCCCGGATCTGCGCCGATAACCTCTCAGATCGAAATCTGTGCGGATGGCGCACTTCTGTGGCCTGCTTCACAGACCTGTGATCGCAGCTATGGCAGTCTTGGTCGCAGGCGCTACGGGGGTGGCGCTGGCCAGGAGGGGAAGATCATGGGAGCGACTGCACATCTGAAAGCCCGGGAGAGTGTTTATCCGAAGCCTGCGGTCAGGGTGGCCGGAACCGCAAGCTGGCTGCCGCTGGGGTTCATCATTGCGGTGGCCCTGCTGGCCGGTTGTGCGGGGCCCGGGCATTATCCGCTGACAGGGCATGACGCGAATGTGGCTGATCCGGTTCACAACATGTCGATGACACAGGGCGCAATGGTGGCCGGGGGGCTCTGAGGCGCCCTGCCAAAGGGGGATCGACATTGTCAGCCCTGAGTATGTCAGGGCCTTGGCGCAGAGGGGGCGCGGCTTAATTTCAAGCCGTTGGCCACAGGGAAAGACCCTGAGAGCGGATCCGCTCTCAGGGTCTTTCTTTGACTGTTGGGTCGGATCCGCGATCCGCGATCCGTGATGCGAACGCCGCAGGTCTCGCCCGCGCTCTGCGCCGGAATTACGGGCAGGCCGCTGTGTAATAGGTGCCGTCACCGCGGGAATAGGCGCATTGGCGCGACTGGTTGTTCTGCGCCACAAGCGTACCGGCGGCGGCCCCGCCAAGGGCAGCAATCAGGCGCCAGTCGTCATCGGCCTTGAGCGCGTCGGCGGCAATCAGACCCGCTGCGGCGCCACCGGCAACACCGGCCACTGTGCGCTGTTCTGGAGTCAGATCGGTGCAGGCGGAGAGCGCAAGCGTCGCGGCGCTGAGGCCTGCGAGGATATGGGATTTCATGAGATTTCCTTTCCTGTCATTGATGCGCTTGTGATGGCTGTGCAGGAGCGCTCCTGCATCTTTGTGGCTTGTCCCGGCGATACGCCGTCTCCGGCCCGCTTCGACTGGCGCCAACCGGAGCCGCCACACCCCAGGACGGCTCCGCTCAGCTGCTGGGGCCCACCCCTGAACCCCGGTTTGGTCGACCGCCAAAAGGCCGCCGCCGTCGTGCAGATCCACGGCCCCATGGTGTGATGAGGCGTGACGGATCCGGTGTTACGCGCGCGGGGGTTCGCCCGGCGCCCACCCCGGTGGGTGGCTGTTCATCACGGCTTCTGCCGCTGTCTTCGTGCGCCGCCTATCGGTTGGCGGCGCGCTCCCACACGTTCCACGGTGTGTTCAATTGGTCTGTTCCATCGCGCTGGCGCTGGCCGGTGCCCCGCGCCGCTGGTTCAAAGAGAGAACCCCAGACGTGCAGATTGGTTCCCTGTGTCATGAAAAATAATTCACGGGGCGCGAAACTGGCGCCAGACAGCGTGCCATCCGCGCACAGGCAATCGCCATGCGGCGGCCTGCGCGCACGTCCGGGAACGCCCGGGCGCGTCCGCAAGCGGGCGGCATGCGCGGTGGTCCGGTGCTAGAGCTTGCGGCTCATCAGCATGTGTGTGTCGCGCGGCTCGAACCGGGCTCGGGCATAGAGGCCGCGGGCAGGCGCATTGTTTCTGTCGACGTCCAGATGCAGCGCTTTGATGCCGGCTTCGGCCAGGGTGCGGGGCAGGGAAAACAGCACTTCGGTGGCAATGCCGCGCCCGCGCACGGGCGGGCGGATGAACAGCTCGTCGATAGAACCATCCATGCCGCCAAACTCCACCGACCAGCTGAAGGTGACAACGATATAGCCCACCGGTGCGCGGGTCGGGCCGATCAGATAGACGGCGCCATAGGGCAGCCCGTTCAGCAGCGGCTCAATGGCGGCGCGGCGGTGCGGCTCATCTGAGGCGATGCCCATCTCGCCGTGAAAGGCCGCGACGAGATCCAGAACACGGGTCAGATCCTCGGGGCCTGCAAGGTGCAGCGCGGCGCTCATAGGGTGGCCAATCGGCTGGTGATCAGGTCAAAGAAACCATCGGCGTCCAGATCGCCAATGAACAGCGCATTGGCAGGCCGGTCGGTGACCCCCCACCAATCGGCCACAGTCATGCCAAGGGTCAGCTCGGAGGTGGTTTCGACCACCACGTTGATCTTGCGGCCCGAGAACAGCTCAGGCCGGATCAGATAGGCAATGACGCAGGGATCATGCAGCGGGCCGCCTTCGGAGCCGTATTTTTCGACATCAAAGCGTTCAAAGAAATCAAGCATATCGGCGGTGAAATCGCCCACTTTGGTGGCCAATGCACGGATCGCCTCGATCCGGGGGCGAGTGGCCAGCGCCTTGTGGGTGACATCCAGCGGCATCATGGTGACCGGCACGCCGGAGCTGAGCACGGCGGCGGCGGCCTCCGGGTCGACGTAGATGTTGAATTCCGCCGCCGGGGTGATGTTGCCGACCTCGAAATAGGCGCCGCCCATCAGCACGATCTCCTGTACGCGGGCGACGATGTCGGGGGCTTTCTGAAAAGCGGTGGCAATATTGGTCAGCGGCCCCAGCGGGCAGAGCGTAACGGTGCCGGGAGCTTCGCGGCGCAGGCTGTCGATGATGAAATCGACAGCATGTGTTGCAGCCAGCGGCATGGTTGGATCCCAAAGGTCCGGCCCATCGAGGCCGGTCTTGCCATGCACATGTTCGGCGGTGATCAGCGGCCGGGCCAAGGGCGTGTCGCAACCTGCGTGCACGGCGACATCCGGGCGGCCTGCCACTTCGCAGACGCGGCGTGCATTGGTCTGGGTCAGCGCCAGCGGCACATTGCCCGCAACACAGGTTATCCCAAGCAGATCAATCTCTTCTGGGCTGGCCAATGCCAGCAGAATGGCGACAGCGTCATCCTGTCCGGGGTCGGTGTCGATAATGATCTTGCGCGCGCTCATGGGGCTGTCCTTCTGGTCGTTGCCAGACCCTCGCAAGGGTGGCGGGCAATGTCCAGCGGCGGCGCGGGCTGCGGTCGGGAATTCGCCGGTTTGCGGCCTAAGCCGCCAGCAAAAAGGCGCGCCGCCTCAGCCTGCGCGCCCCGGTGTCCGATGAACCCCGCCGCCCGCAGGGTCAGGCGGCAGCGGCCCCCATGGTGTCGGCCATCGCAGACAGCAGCACAGTGGCGATCACATCGAGTTCGTCGCGGCTGAGGCGCACCGGCAGGCGCACATCGCAGGCCTGCATCAGCATGGCGCGGGTCTGCGGCAGCTCGGGGATATCGCGCAGGAATTGCCAGTTCCAGAAAGCGCGGGCGTTGTCTTCGGAGAGGCCGAAGATCTGCACCTTGACGCCCCGCGCCTCGGCTGCGGCGGCAAAGCGGTTGATCTCCTCGCTGCTCATATCGACCAGGTTGAACTGGATCGAATCCGGCGCGCGCTGTTCCGGCGGCAATGGGGCAGGCACGTCGATATGCGGCGAGCGGTTGAGCTGATCTGCGACATAGTCGTGGTTCTTCAGCCCGTCGCGCACCCGGCGCGCCAGTTCGGGCAGCTGCGGGCGGATCACGGCGGCCGACAGGTTGCTCATCCGCAGGTTATAAAGCGGCAGCTGGTTCTGCCATTTCGCAAAGGCCTGCTCGAGCGCGCCGGTGTTGTCGCCGGGGGCGGATTTGTGTTTTTTCCAGTTGTGCTCATAGGCGCCGGACATGATCACGGCGCGGGCGACCAGATCGGCATCATCGGTAACCAGGATACCGCCTTCGCCGGCGTTGATCATCTTGTAGGACTGGAACGAGAAGCAGCCGATGGCGCCCAGCGTGCCGATATTGCGGCCATGCCAGGTGGTGCCCAGCGAATGGGCGGCATCCTCAATCACCGGAATGTCGCGCGCGCTGCAGAGCGCCATGATCGCATCCATATCGGAGGTATGGCCGCGCATATGGCTGATGATCACAGCCTGCACATCCCCCAGCTTGGCCTCGAAATCGGCCATGTCGATCCGGTAGTTGGCCCCCACCTCGCAAAGGACCGGCACGCAATCGGCGTGGACAATCGACGAGGGCACGGCCGCAAAGGTGAAGCCGGGGATCAGCACCCGGGCATCGCGGGGCAGGTCCAGCGCCTTCAGCGACAGGAACAGCGCCGCAGAGCAGGAGGAGACCGCCAGCGCGTATTTGCTGCCAAGGAGCTGGGCAAATTCCTCTTCCAGCAGCGCAACCGGCGCATCCTGCGGCGCGGTGTAGCGGAACAGATCGCCAGACTGCATCAGGGCGTCAATGGCGGCGCGGGCGGCCTCCGGGATCGGTTCTGCCTGATGGACGTTCGGGACTTGCGACGGGGATGCCTGGCTCATATTTCAAAATCCTGAATCTACCTTTCCAAAAACATAAATGCTTGGCGCAAAAATGCCAAGCCTCGCCCGCGGGATCGGCAGGTTTTGGCGGAAAATTTCACAGAACTGTTGCTTTGGCAGCGGGCGTGATCTGCGGGGGTGAGCCCCTGTGGCCTGGGCCGCGCAGGATCAGACGCCGATCCGGTCGCGCAGCGCATACCAGGTCATCGCCAGCGCCAGCAGGGGGCTGCGCATGGCGGTTCCGCCGGGAAAGGCGGGGGCGGGTACGCGGGCCATGGTATCAAAGCCGTCGCTCTCTCCGGCGATGGCCTGCGCCATCAACTGGCCTGCATGGGTGGCGGTGCCGACGCCATGGCCGGAATACCCCGAGGCCGAGAGCACATTGGGCGCCAGCCGCACCAGATAGGGCATCCGTTTCATGGTGATCGCGAGGGTGCCGCCCCAGGCGTAGTCGATCTTCACATCGCGGAGATGCGGAAAGATCTGGACCATCGGCTTGCGCACGGTGGCGGCGATATCGCTGGGGAAGCGGTAGCCATAGCTTTCACCACCGCCGAACAGCAGGCGGCCGTCATGGCTGAGCCGGAAATAGTTCACCACAAATTTGCTGTCGGCCACCGCCACATCGCGGGCCAGTACCCGCGCGGTTTCGGCGCCAAGCGGCGCGGTCGCGGCGATGAAATTGTTGATCGGCATCACCCGCGCCGCCACGCGGCGGTTGAGCCCGCCGAGATAGCCGTTGCAGGCCAGCACCAGCTGATCGGCAACGACCTCCCCCGCCGCGGTGCGCAGCCGGATCTGCTTGCCCTCGTCGATGTTCAGAACCTCGCTGCCCTCACAGATCCGCACACCGGCTGCCGCAGCGGCACGGGCGAGGCCAAGCGCGTATTTCAACGGGTGCAGATGCGCCGCCCCCATATCGAGAGAGCCGCCGACATAGGCGGGCGAGGGGCAGATCGCCTGCAAACCATCGTGATCCAGGGCGGTGATCTCCTGGTAACCATAGCGGTTTTGCAGATGCTCCACATAGCGGTGTTCGTGGTCGACCTCGCCCTTTGAGAAACAGGCATGGGCAATGCCGGGCTTCAGATGGCAGTCGATATCGTGGCGTGTGATCAGCGATTTCACCAGATCCTTGGCGTCCTCTGCCAGCTGCCAGAGCTTTTCGGCATCCGCCGTACCCAGCAGGTTTTCCAGCCCGTCCTGTTCCATACGCTGACCGCTGCCAAGCTGGCCGCCGTTGCGACCGGAGGCACCAAATCCGACGCGGTTGGCCTCCAGCAGGATCACCGAACGCCCGGAATCGGCCAGATGCAGCGCCGCCGACAGCCCGGTGTAGCCACCGCCGACAACGCAGACATCAGCGCGGGCGTCGCCCGTCAACGGCGCAAAAGGCGCCAGCGGTGTGGCCGTTGCGGCATACCAGCTATCGGGATAGGTCCCTTTGCGGTCGTTGGAATAGAGCAGGTTCAACCCCATGGCACACCTCAGTCCCCGGCAGTCGCCGCCCCAAGTCCGGTTACGCGCAACTGCCTGTCATCTTTCCATAAATACTCACCGGCGCTGACCTCGGCGGAGAGATCAGCGCCGACAATTTTAGACGTTCATCAGCAGATGCTCGCGCTCCCAGGGGGAGATCACCTGCAGGAATTCGTCATATTCGGCGCGTTTCACGATCGAGTAGACGCGGGCGAACTCGGGTCCCAGCACCTCATGCAGGGCGGTGGCCTCTTCGAACAGGTCGAGCGCCTCGCCCATGACCTGCGGAATGTCGCCATCCCCGTCATAGGCGTTGCCCTTGAACTGCTTGCGCGGGCGCTTTTCCTCCATCAGGCCCAGATACCCGCAGGCGAGCGACAGAGCGATGCCCAGATAGGGGTTGCAGTCCATGCCGGCGATGCGGTTCTCCACCCGCCGCGCTTCGGGGCCGGACAGCGGCACGCGGATGCCGGTGGTGCGGTTGTCGCGCGCCCATTCCAGATTGATCGGCGCGGCGTGGTCCTTCACGTAGCGGCGGTAGGAGTTCACATAGGGTGCCATCACCGCAAGGCCTGCGGGCAGGTGGTTCTGCAAACCGGCGATAAAGTGGAAGAAGGCATCCGTCTCGCCGCCCTGCGGGCCTGAGAAGATGTTCTCGCCGGTCTCCATGTCGATCACCGAATGGTGGATGTGCATGGCAGAGCCCGGCTCATCCTCGATCGGCTTGGCCATGAAGGTGGCAAAGCAGTCGTGGCGCAGGGCGGCCTCACGGATCAGCCGCTTGAAGTAGAAGACCTCATCCGCGAGCTTCACCGGGTTGCCGTGGCGCAGGTTGATTTCCAGCTGGCCGGCGCCACCTTCCTGGGTGATGCCGTCGATCTCGAACCCCTGCGCTTCGGCAAAGTCGTAGATGTCGTCGATGACGGGGCCGAATTCGTCGACCGCGGTCATCGAATAGGCCTGCCGTGCCGCGGCGGGACGGCCGGAGCGGCCCATCATCGGCTTGATTTCATGCGCCGGGTCCAGATTGCGCGCGACCAGGAAGAATTCCATTTCCGGCGCCACAATCGGCTCCCAGCCTTGATCATGATACAGCTGGACCACCCGCTTCAGCACGTTGCGCGGGCTGTAGGGGATCGGGTCGCCGTCCCGGTCATAGGCGTCGTGGATCACCTGAAGCGTCCAGTCCGCCGTCCAGGGGGCGGCGGTGGCGGTGGATATGTCCGGCTTCAGCGTCATGTCCTTTTCGATCCAGCCGTCGTCATCCGCAGCATCAGCCCAGTCGCCGGTGATGGTCTGGTAGAAAATGCTGTCGGGCAGGTGGAAATAATCCTGCTTGGCAAATTTGGATGCCGGCACCGCCTTGCCTCGGGCGATGCCCGGCAGGTCCGAGATAACGCATTCGACTTCGTCGAGACGACGCCCCTCCAGATAGGCTTGTGCTGCTTCGGGAAGAGTGTCGAGCCAGGCTGACATCAGGTCCTCTCTTTCTTGAAAAAGGCATTGAGGAAGGTTGCGATTTCGTCCGATTGGACGGGGTGATGCAGGTCGGCGCTGGCAGCGTCCAGTATCTCATCGGGGACCACGCCGCGACCGCGGCTGTCGATCAGACCGCCGACAAAGCTGCTGGCGAATTCCGGGTGCGGTTGCAGGGTCCAGATATGATCGCCATAGGCCAGGATGCCGTTCTTGCAGTGGTCGTTGCCCGCCAGCACGCGGGCGCCTTCGGGCAGGGCGGTGACCTGATCCTGATGCCAGGCATTGAGCCGCAGGGGCTTGCCGTCCATCTGATACGTCACCGGGCCAACGGCCCAGCCGCCTGCGAATTTCTCCACCTTGCCGCCGAGCGCCTGGGCGATGATCTGATGGCCAAAGCAGATGCCGACCAAAGGCTTCTTGCGGGCGTGGATTTCGCGGATCAGATCCTCCAGCGGGGGGATCCAGTCGTGATCCTCATAGGCACCATGTCTGGAGCCGGTGATCAGCCAGCCCTCCGCCGCATCGGCGCCGGAGGGGAAGACATTGTCGACCACCGCATAGGTGTCGAATTCAAACCCGCCGTCGGCGAGCAGGGTGCGGAACATCTGGTCATAGTTGCCGGCGCTGTCGATCAGGTTTTCGGGCGCATGGCCGGTTTGCAGAATGCCGATTTTCATAAGTCACCAGTTAGAAAGGAGTTCGCTGCACGGGACGATAGCCCGCCGTCAGGACGGCGGGCAAGAGGCCGTCAGACGGTATCCAGGTAGATCTCCACCCGTTCCTCCGGGGTGAGTTCTTCCATGTAATGCAGCTCTTGGCGTTTGGTCAGCACCATGTTGCGGATCATCTCGGCGGAGAAGAACTGCGGGATGATCTCGGAGCTCTCGAATGCGTCGATGGCGCTTTGCCAAGTATTGGGCACCTGCGGCAGGTCCAGCGCATAGGCGTTGCCGGTGATCGGCTCATTGGGGTCGATCTTGTTCTCGATCCCATAAAGCGCGGCGCCGAGGATGGCGGTCAGCATCAGATAGGGGTTCACGTCGCCGCCGGCAAAGCGGTGCTCGATGCGGCGCGCCTTGGGGCTGCCCGAGGGCACGCGGATGGCGGCAGTGCGGTTCTCATAGGCCCAGCAGATGCCGGTGGGGGCGTGGGCGCCCGGCACCATCCGGTCATAGCTGTTGCCATGCGGCGCAAACACCAGGGTGGAATCGCCCATGGCCTTCAGACAGCCGCCGACAGCGTGGCGCATGGCATCGGTGCCCTTGGGGCCGCCATCGTCAAAGATGTTGTTGCCGTCCTGATCCAGCACAGAGAAATGGGTATGCAACCCGTTGCCGGCGTAATCGTCATAGGGTTTGGCCATGAAGCTGGCGGCAAAACCGTGGCGGCGGGCAAGACCCTTGACCAGCATCTTGAACAGCCAGGCGTCATCGGCGGCGCGCAGGGCGTCGGGACCGTGCATCAGGTTGATTTCGAACTGGCCCAGACCCGCCTCGGAAATCGCAGTATCGGCGGGGATGTCCATGTCCTCGCAGGCGTCGTAGAGATCGGTGAAGAAGGTGTCGAACTGGTCCAGTGCCCGGATCGACATGGTCTCTGCTGCCTTGCGGCGCTTGCCGGAGCGGGGAGAGGTCGGCACCTGCAGTTTTTTGCCGCTGTCGTCGATCAGGAAGAACTCCAGCTCCACCGCGACCACCGGGGTCAGCCCCAGTGCCTTGTAGCGGTCCACCACGGCGCGCAGCGCATGGCGCGGATCGCCCTCATAGGCGCGCCCGTCTTCGCGGTACATCCAGATTGGCAGCAGCGCCGAAGGCGCGTCGAGCCAGGGCATCGGCACAAAGCCACGTTCGGTTGGCTTCAGCACGCCGTCGGCATCGCCGCTTTCAAACACCAGCGGGCTGTCGTCGATATCCTCGCCCCAGATGTCGAGGTTCAGGACCGATAGCGGGAACCGGGTGCCTTCCTCTACCGCCTTGTCGGCAAAGCGGGCAGGGACGCGCTTGCCCCGGGCCTGACCGTTGATGTCCGCCGCCGCAACGCGGATGGTGCGCACATGCGGGTTTTTCCTGAGCCAGTTCTTCATTTAATCACCTGACGGTTTCGAGGGCACCACCGGCCGCCAGCGCCCCCGGATGGGGCGCAGCAGGGCCGGGGCAGTTTATCACCCCTGGTCCAATTTTTGATCATAACTCAGTATAACCTAGAATTTGTCCATGAACTCGCAGGATTCTGCGGCCAGAAACTCAGGTTCTAAATTTGATCAAATAATGGATACTACCGGATCAGATTAGGACGCAAGCGAATTTTTTTCCGCCGGTCCTGCGGCAGATGTGCGTTCAGACGGGTATTGATCGCGCCAAAGAGGGTGATCACCGCCAGCGTCAGCAGGATGAAATAGAAGGCCAGGATCGGGTAGGGCACGAAGGGGTTGAAGGTCTTGTCCGCGAAATAGCTGGCGTAGTAGAGCGCATCGCCGCGCTGTTGCCATGCCGGAAAGCCGGAGAAGAACACCAGCGTGGTGGCGTGGAAGAGAAAGATCGCTTCGTTGGTGTAGGAGGGCCAGGCCAGCCGCATCATCGTTGGCCACATGATTCGACGAAATCGGGTCCAGCCGGAGAGGCCATAGGCATCTGCCGCCTCGATATCGCCCTTTGGGATCGACCGCAGCGCGCCGTAGAAGATTTCGGCGGAATAGGCGGCGGTGTTGAGGATCAGCACGATCAGCGCCCCGAGCCAGGCCGCCGACAGCGGGTCAAAGATGGAGGACACCGATTTCAGTTGCAGGAACAGGAAGTAGGCAAAGAAGAACTGGATGAACAGCGGCGAGCCACGGAAGATGAAGATGAACCATTCCGCAGCTTTGCGCAGCGGCGTGGAGGTGGAATTCTTGGCCAGCGCCACGCCATTGGCGATGACAAACCCGATGATGACGGCGATTGCGCCGAAATAGATGTTCCACAGCATCCCCGAACCGATCAGCACAAACTGGTCGCAGAGGGTGAAATCGCTGCGCGGCAACATGCGTTCGCCGATGCCGAGGGCGCGCAGGCCGTAATCTTGCAGTGTCTGGATACAGCTCATGACGCTTTCCTTTGCGCTTCGCCGGCCAGCGTGGCCTGACCGTGGGAGAGCCGGTCGCGGATCCGGTCCAGCACCAGTTCGGAGAGTTTGGTGAACGCGAGGTAGAAGACCAGAAGGCCGAGGAAATACCACATGCGCCAGTCGCCATGGGGGTATTCGGTGAAGCGGGCCGTCTTGGAGCCGCCGAGTTCACGTGCCCAATAGACGATATCCTCAACCCCCAGCAGGAACAGCAGCGGCGTCGCCTTGATCAGGACCATCCACAGGTTCGACAGACCGGGCAGCGCATAGGTCCACATCTGCGGCACCAGAATGCGCCAGAAGGCCTGTCGGTGGCTCATGCCATAGGCTTCGGCGGTTTCGATCTGGGCGCGGGGCACAGCGCGCATGGCGCCATAGAGCACATTGGCGGCAAAGGCGCCGAAGACGATAGCGAAGGTGACCACCGCAAGGGTGAAGCCATAGACCTCATGGATCCACTGTTCGGAGGTGCTGAGCGGCATCTTGGCGATGTCGCAGACAACAAAGTCATTGCCCTGGCGCACCGGCGCGTCCCAGTCGGGGCATTTCACCTGATGGCGCAGATATTCGATGCCCTGATCCAGAGCGATGACGAAGAACAGGAAAAAGGCAATATCCGGCACGCCGCGCACAATGGCGATATAGGCCTTGCCCAGCCAGGAGAGCGGCGCGAATTGCGCGCGGGCAGCCATGGCGCCGCCAAAGCCGAAGGCCAGCGCCGCGGGCGCGGTGACAGCCAGCAGCAGCAGAACCGTCCCGAAGGAGGCGTAGAAGGCAAAATGCTTGCCGGTGGTGAGATAACAGCTCAGCCACTGGAAACCCTCCAGGCTGGCCGGATCGGTGCAAAAGGAGAAGATGGCGGGCCTCGTTCGGACAGGGACCGGTCAGGGCGCCACAGCGGAGCGGGACCGGTCAAGGGCGAAGGGGGGCCATGCCGCCCCCCTTCCTTGATATCAGGATGATGCGAGGGCTCAGAACCGGCCTTCGATTTCCCATTTTTCCAGCAGGGCGTTCAGCGAGCCGTCTGCCTTCATCGATTCGATGGCAGCATCGAACTTGCCGCGCAGCTCATCATCGGATTTGCGGAACGCCATGCCGATGCCACCGCCCAGCAGCACGTCCTCTGCTACGAAGGACAGCTCGGTTTCGTCGACGATCGGGATCAGGAAGTCCTTGTCGGCCATGACCGCGTCGACTTCGCCAGCTTTCACCGCAGCGACGGTTTCATCCGGGGTGGGGAATTCGACCAGGGTGGCGCCGGTGGAGGCGACATGGGCGGCCTGAATGGTGGAGGCCTGTGCTGCCACAACGGCGCTGTTCACATCGACATCAGCCGACATCGCCGCATAGGCGGAGGGCGACGGGCGGGTGTAGCCGGTGGTGAAGTTCACAACTTCCTTGCGCTCTTCGGTGATCGACATGCCGGCGATGATGGTGTCGTAGTTGCCCGACAGCAGGTTCGGGATGATCGAATCCCAGTCATTGGTGACCCATTCGCAGTCCAGTTCGGCGCGCTTGCACAGCTCGTCGCCCAGCTCACGCTCAAAACCGTCGACCTGACCGTCGTCGTTCAGGAAGTTGTACGGAGGGTAGGCGCCCTCGGTGCCCAGACGCACGGTGTCGGCCATCGCGATACCGGCCGTAAGAGCCAGCGCAGCGGTGCTGAGGATAAGAGATTTCATGAGGTTACTCCCGTTTGGTTTGGTTGTTATGATGATTATTTACCGTGTCGCGTGGAGGCAAGAAAGCCCCGCAGGCGTTCGGAGCGGGTGTTGCCAAAGAGTTCGTCCGGGCAGCCTTCTTCTTCGATGAGGCCCTTGTGCAGAAAGACGATATGGCTGGACACATCTGCGGCCATGTTCATGTCATGGGTCACGATGATCATGGTGCGGCCTTCAGCGGCGAGATCCTTGATCACCCTGACCACTTCCTGTTCCAGTTCGGGATCAAGAGCAGAGGTCGGTTCGTCAAACAGCAGCGCCTCGGGTTCCATGCAGAGTGCGCGCGCGATGGCGGCGCGCTGCTGCTGTCCGCCGGAGAGCTGCGCGGGATAGGCATCGCATTTGTCACCGATCCCCACCTTGGTGAGGTATTTGCGCGCGGCCTCCTCGACCTCGGCACGGTCGCGACCGAGCACGGTCAGCGGCGCCTCCATGACGTTTTGCAGAATGGTCATATGGGCCCAGAGATTGAACTGCTGGAATACCATCGACAGGTTGGTGCGGATGCGCAGCACCTGTTTCGGGTCCGCGGGACGCCGCGCAAGACCGCGTCCTGACCAGCGGATCGGTTCGCCTTTGAAGAGGATGTCACCCTCCTGGCTGTCTTCTAGGAGGTTGCAGCAGCGCAGCAGGGTGGATTTGCCCGAACCGGACGATCCAATGAGAGAGACCACATCGCCCCGGTGGGCGGTGATATCAACACCTTTGATCACTTCCAGCTCGCCATATGACTTGTGCAGGCCGCGGATTTCCAGAACTGGTGTTGTGTCGGTCAAGGTGTCTCTCGTTCAATTGTCGTTGAATTCGTCCTTATTGGACCGAAAAAAAGAGCGGATGCAACGTGCAAACCGATAAGGCCGGTGCGGAATTTATCATTTTGGCGGGTAATCTGATCAAATTGTACTCATACATGTGGAGGCTGTGGCTGATGCGAGATCTGCCTGTAATCAATGGGCGAGTTTGTGGCCCTTCGACTGCTCGCGGCGTGGTTGTCAGGCCCTCGCGCACCCTCCGGGCCTGCTCAGCGCGGGCCCTGAGGGCGGGAACCAAGGGGTCAGACTGCGGCCTGCTGGCGGATGGATTGTTCCGTCAGCACCGGCCCGAGCGGTGTCGGGACCGCCAGATAGGCGCCGGGGGCAATATCGCTGACGCCCTTCAGGTGCAATACCTGACGGTGGGTCTCGTCCAGCTCGGCGACAGCCTGGGCCACGGCGGCGCGCAGCGGAACCGGATCGCGGGTCCGGGCGGTGATCAGCGGCAGGCCCGGCGTAGGTTTGGTGCGGGCGATTTCCACAAGCTCCGTCGCCCAGTCGTCATGCTCCTGCATCAGCGCCCAGCTGACGGCATCAAGTGCCGCGAAATCTGCGGTCCCGTCGGCGACGGCGCGGGCGGATGCGCGATGGCTGCCGGATTGGAACAGGCTGCCGGGCAGCAGCGAGAGGTCGCGCAGGTGCATCATCGGTGCGGCCCAGCCCGATTGCGAGAGCGCTTCGTTATAGGCAAAGCTGCCGCCCGCGATGGTCCGAAGATCCGCGCCGGATCGGTCGCGATGGGCGACAAAGACGCTGGTGTAATAGCCCGGCGGACAATCCGCGACGCCGTGGTCCAGCGTGGTGACCAGATTGACCTGTTCATAGAGCCGCGTGCGGTAGGGCAGGCCACAGGTCTGCGCCAGCAGCAGTGTCGAATCGGACCAGATCGACCAGAGGTCGCCGCCTCGGCTCAGGGTTTCGGGGGCCTCGATTGAGGCATCGGCCAGAGCGCTGCGGATCGCCTGCCACAGGGCATCGAGCGCTGCGGCGGTTTCCGGGCGGTCATACATCGCCAGGCTGGCAATCATGAGCTGGCCTCGGCGCGTTGGCGGGCGCGGGCGCTGTCCATATCGCTGACCCCGAGCAGGCTGGCGGAAAGCCGCAGGAGCGCATCCTCGGCGTCGTCGCGTTTGCCATCGGCCAGCACCACCTGCCACAGCGCCTCGACCACGGCCATGCGGTTTTCATAGGGTACCGCGTCCTTGATCGCGCGGGTGAAGCGGACGGTGTCGGGGGCCTCGGCCTCCAGCGCCTCGGCCTGTTCGCGCAGCAGGATCGCACCGCCCATGTCGAGGTCGTAACGAGCGCGCAGGATCCGGTCGATCCGGTCCCGTTCGTCATCGGAGTAATTGTGATCGGAGCGCGCAATCCGCACCAGCAGCGCGCAGAGCGCCAGTCGGGCGTCGCGGTCATCCAGCGGTTCGGGCGCGGGCGCCAGAAGCCGTCCCAGCAGTTCCTTGATCATGGTTGCGGTTCCCTGTCTGGAATGGGCGGCGGCGGGGTGTCCTCGGCCGTGCCCACAGCCTGCGGTCGCTGGGCTGCGGCAATGGCTGGCTCCGGGGCGAGCAATTTGCCCTGCGCGCGGGCGCGGGCGGTGTCGCTGTCGGCCCTTGACAGACCCATCGCCTTGCGCGCGTCCTCGACGATTTTCATCTCGCCGGGGTGTTCGTGACCATCGGCCAGCACCACCTCCCAGAGCGCATCCAGCGCCGCGAGCCGTTCCTCAAGCCCGGTGGTTTCGCGGATGAGGCGGCCGAACGTGTCGGTTTCCGGCGCGGCGGCATGGAGTTTCTCACAGGCGGCACGGACCTTTGCCGCCTCAATCGCGTCGTGCTGGTAAAGGCGGGCCAGAATACGGTCGATCAGGCTGATCTCTTCCAGCTGGTAGTCGCGATCCGATTGCGCCACACGCACCAGAAGCGCACCCAGCGCCAGCTCGGCATCCGGGTCCGGCTGGGCGGGGGTCTTTTGCGGTCGAAAGACCTGAAACAGTTTCTTCAGCATGGCATTACTCTACTGTTGAGTGCGTCCAGGGCCAAGCGGGTCCTAGTCGCCGTAGCCTTCGATGATTTCCATGTCGCCGGTTGCGACCGGATCGCGCAGCGCCTTGGCCTGCTGGTAGGCGACAGAATCATAACAGGCCTTGGCGGTGGCGAAATCCTTGAACTCGATGACCACGGTGCGCGCGCGCGTCTGGCCTTCGCGCACTTCCTTGGCACCACCGCGGATCAGGAATTTCGCACCATATTCGGCAAAGGCGGTGGCATTGGCTGCGACATAGTCCTTGTAGCGGTCCATATCATCAACGTCGACATGGGCGACCCAGTATCCTTTGGGCATGGGGGGTCCTTTCTGGCGCGGATATCAAGCTGTTGGCACAGGCTGATACAGAACCGGAGCAAAGGCAATGATCGCGTTGTGTGGTTTTTCCCCTTATGGGGACGATTTGACGGGATGGCTCAGCCAGGAGTGCAAATCGGGGCGGCAGATCGCGCCGTTTATGCAGGGCACATGACCTGATCGCGGGCGGTTGCTGCCGCAGCGCTGGATCTCATCTTTGGAGATCGTACCGGGGCAAGCCGGTAGGAATACCAATGGCTTGCCCCGCAGTTTGTTGTGATCAGCCGATCTCGGCAAGGCGCGCCAGCGCTTCCTTCACCTTGGCTTCTTCTTCCTCGCGCAGGTTCAGGTTTTCGCGGGCCTCGGCGACCACCTCTTCGGGGGCGGAGGCCGCGAATTTGGGGTTGTTGAGACGTCCGCGCAGGCCGCCCAGCTCCTTGGCCAGCTTGCCCAGGGTCTTCTCCAGACGCGCCTTTTCGGCGTCCACGTCGATGACATCCGCCAGCGGCAGACCGAAGGAGGCACCGGGGGCGGCGACGCTTGCGCAGCCCTTGGGGAAGGTGTCGACCTGTTCCAGCGTGGTGATGCGGGCCAGTTTCTGGATCATCGCCTCGTTCTTCTCCCAGGCGCTGCGCGCCTGATCGGAGAATTCTGTCACCACCATCGGGATCTTGGCGCCCGCCGGGACGTGCATCTGCGCGCGGGTGGAGCGGATGTTCTCGATCGCGGTGATCACCCAGTTCATTTCGGCGTCCGCATCGGCGTTCAACAGCTCGGTGCCATAGGTCGGCCAGTCTTCATGCACCAGCATGTTTGACCGCTTGGCGGTATTGCCCCACAGCTCTTCGGTGATGAAGGGCATGATCGGATGCAGGAGGATCATGCACTGATCCAGCACCCAGCCCAGCGTCTGCCGGGTTTCGGCGATCACCGCCTCATCCTCGGAGCCGAACAGTGGTTTGCTGAGTTCGATGTACCAGTCGCAGACCTTGCCCCAGACAAAGGCGTAGAGGCCGAGGGCGGCGTCGTTGAAGCGGAAGGCCTCAAGGGCGGCGTCCACCTCGACCCGGACCTTGGCGGTTTCGCCGATGATCCACTGGTTCACGGCAGCCTTGGCATCGGGGATGTCATAGGCGGGGGTGTCGGCGTCATAGACATTGTTGAAATGGGCGAAGTTCACCGCATTCCACAGTTTGGTGCCAAAGTTGCGGTAGCCTGCGATGCGCTGCATGTCGAGCTTCAGCACGCCACCAAGGCTGGCCATCGCCGCATTGGTAAAACGCAGCGCGTCGGCGCCGTATTCGTCGATGATCTCCAGCGGGTCGACCACGTTGCCGGTGGATTTCGACATCTTCTTGCCCTTGGCATCGCGGACGAGGCCGTGGAGGTAGACGGTGTCAAACGGGATGCGCTGTTCGACCGGCAGATCCTGATCCAGAACCGCCAGCTGCATCATCATCATCCGCGCCACCCAGAAGAACAGGATGTCTTGGCCTGTGACCAGCGTCGAGGTCGGGAAATATTTCGAGGTGTCCTCAGACCATTCCGGCCAGCCAAGCGTGCCGATGGGCCAGAGGCCTGAAGAGAACCATGTGTCCAGCACGTCGGGGTCGCGCCAGATTGGAATAACTCCCGGGTTTTCATGCCAGAAATCGAAAGATTCGTCCCGATTTTCGACGATCTGTACTTCTGTGCCGTAGTATGCCTTCGCCTTGGCGAGCACTGCATCGTTGCTTTCCGCACAAAAGTACGTCTGTGCGCCGCTTGCAGACGGAAACATCACTTCGTTCCACGCATCTTCTCTGGGAGAAACTTCCGGCGGGCTGTATTTTCCTTTCGCCAAAGATTCTTCGAGCTTATCAACTACAGCAGTGCCCTTTTCGTCCGTCCTAAGTGGCCCGTACCAAACCGGGATCTGGTGGCCCCACCACAGCTGGCGCGAGATGCACCAGGGCTCGATGTTTTCCAGCCAGTGGTAATAGGTCTTCTCGCCGCTTTCCGGCAGGATCTTGACGGTGCCGTCTTTCACCGCGTCCAGCGCCGGGCCAACGATTTTGGCGGCGTCCACGAACCACTGGTCGGTCAGCATCGGCTCGATCACCACTTTGGAGCGGTCGCCAAAGGGCTGCATGATCGGCTTGTTCTCGACATAAGGCGTGGTCTCGGTCACCTCGGTCTCGTTGCCGTCCTCATCCTTCACCGTTCTGCTGGTGGTCTGCATCACGGCGAGACCTTCGGCGGTGATGTCAGCGACCACGCGTTTGCGTGCCTCGAAACGGTCCAGGCCACGGTATTCTTCCGGCACCATGTTCATCGCGGCGATGCTGGCTTCGGTGAACTCTGCCTCGCCATTGGCGATGGCCTGTGCTTTGGCGGCTTCCTCGGCATAGGGCGCGCCGTCGCTGCGCATATTCGCCTTGGTATCCATCAGGTTATACATCGGAATGCCGCCGCGTTTGGCGACCTGATAGTCATTGAAATCATGCGCGCCGGTGATCTTAACGGCACCAGAGCCGAAATCCTTGTCCGGGTATTCATCAGTGATGATCGGGATCAGGCGGCGGTGCTCCTTGGGGCCGACCGGGATTTCGCACAGCTTGCCCACAATAGGCGCGTAGCGTTCATCCGAAGGATGCACAGCCACCGCGCCGTCGCCCAGCATGGTTTCGGGACGGGTGGTGGCGATGGAGATATAGTCGCGCTCTTCCTCGAGGATGACATTGCCGTCCTCGTCCTTCTCCACATAGGTGTAGGTGGCCCCACCGGCGAGCGGGTATTTGAAGTGCCACATGTGGCCCGCAACCTCGATATTCTCCACCTCAAGGTCGGAGATCGCAGTTTCGAAATGCGGGTCCCAGTTCACCAGCCGCTTGCCACGGTAGATCAGCCCCTTGTTGTACATCTCAACAAAGACCTTGATCACCGCATCGTGGAAATTGGGCGAATTCTCATGGCCCGTGCGGGTGTCGCCCGCAGCGCCGGCCATGGTGAAGGCGGTGCGGTCATAGTCACAGGAAGCGCCAAGGCGCTTCAGCTGGTTGATGATGGTGCCGCCGGATTGTTCTTTCCATTCCCAGATCTTTTCCAGGAACTTCTCGCGGCCCAGTTCTCCGCGGGAGGGCTGCTGGGTCTGGGCCAACATGCGCTCCACCACCATCTGGGTGGCGATGCCCGCGTGATCGGTGCCGGGCTGCCAGAGCGTGTCATACCCCTGCATCCGTTTCCAGCGGATCAGGATGTCCTGAAGCGTGTTGTTGAAGGCATGGCCCATGTGCAGGACGCCCGTGACATTCGGGGGCGGGATCATGACGCTGTAGGTTTCGCTGCGCTTGGCGTTTGCACCTGCGCGGAAACAGCCTGCCTTTTCCCAGGCCTCGGAAAGCCGGGTTTCGGCTTCGGCTGCGTTAAATGTCTTGTCCATCGCCATCGGAATGTCCTGCCTGCGTATCCATCTAATCGGCTCATCCCATAGCGAATGGCGGGGGAAAGGGAAAGGCTCGATAGGAGGCGGCGGTGCTGGCGGGGCGGTGTTGGCGGATGATTTTTGAAAAACCAAAATTAAATTGGAACGATCGCGGTGATAACGGCGTTTTAAGCTTAATCCGGCACGGTTGGTGGTGGGGATATCGGGATGCAGATGACAGTGAGTGATGTCGCGCCCGGGTCACCGAGGTGGAGTTCCAAGCCGCCTTTGTCCACAGGGATCTCCCTCGGATCCTGATTGCCGATGTCTATGGTTTCAAGCCGCCCGGGCGCCCTTGATGCGGATACCGCAGGGGCGGCCGGGCGCACGACTTTTCACGTTTTCCAGGGTTTGAATGTGGTGAGGCGCGTTGGCACGTGTTGCGGCGAGTGGGAACACTATTGGCCGGTGCGGTCCAGTTTGGTTGCGAGATGGATCAGGCTTTCGGAAGAGCGCACGCCGCGTGCCTCGCCGATGCGGTCAATGGTTTCGTCCAGCTCCGCCGTGGTCTGCGCCACCACCTGTGCCAGAAGGTCAAAGCGCCCCGAGGTGGTATGGACCACCTCGACGCCGGGTAAGCCGCGCAGCCGGGCCAGCACCTCGGGGCCGGAGCGGGGTTCAATCGAGATCAGCACCGTCGCCTGAAGCGGCGGACGCGCCTGCGACGAGGTGCGCAGCGTGTAGCCGCTGATCACGCCTGAGGTCTCCAGCCGCTCGATCCGTGCCTGCACCGTCGTGCGCGCCAGCCCCAGACGCCGGGCCAGATCCGCCACAGGGCGGCGGGCGTTCTCGCGCAGGAGCGTCAGCAGATGTTGGTCGGTTTCGTCGGTTTGCATGTTTGACCTGCGATATGACGGTGAATTTCGTCACTATAGTCAATGTGACGAGCGAAATCGACGGGATTTCGGCGGAAACTGATAAAAACACCACCGAATATTCCAATTAGGGCCGTTCCCCATGCAGCAGATCCCACCCCTCTGGCTTTCCCCTGAAACTCATCTGGCGCGCAGCACCCCGGATCATCCGATCCTCTATTTCTCGCCGCGGGTGCTGCATGATGTGGCCAACCGCTTTCAAAAAGGCTTTCCGGGGCTGGTGACCTATGCGGTGAAGGCCAACCCGCATCCTGCTGTGCTGTCCAATCTGGTGGCGGCGGGGATCACCGGTTTTGATGTGGCGTCGCCTGCGGAAATGGATGCGGTGCGCGCGGCAAGCCCCGATGCGGTGATGCATTACAACAACCCGGTGCGGTCGGAGGTGGAGATCGCTGCAGGGATCGCCCATGGCGTTGCCAGCTGGTCTGTGGATGAGGCCAGCGAGCTGGACAAGCTGGCCGAGGTGCCCAAGACCTGCGAAATCGCCGTGCGCTTTGCGCTGCCGGTGGCCGGTGCCGCCTATGATTTCGGCAGTAAATTCGGGGCCGAACCCGAGCTAGCGATTGAGCTGCTGAAACGGGTGGCAGCTCAGGGCTGGACCCCGGCCTTGTGTTTTCACCCCGGTACCCAATGCGAGGATGAGAGCGCCTGGGTCGAATATGTTCATGCCGCCAAACGGATCGTGGATGCCGCCGGTGTCCGCATTGCCCGGCTCAATGTCGGCGGGGGGTTTGCTGCCAACCGTGACGGGGTGGCGCCGGACCTGGAAAAGGTTTTTGCGGCGATTTCAGCTGCCGCCGATGAGGCTTTTGGTGCGGAGAGGCCGCAGCTGATCTGCGAGCCGGGGCGCGCGATGGTCTCTGAAAGCTTTACCCTGGCGGCGCGCGTCAAGGGGATGCGCAAGCAGGGCGCGGTGGTGTTCCTGAACGACGGGATCTATGGCGGGCTGGTCGATATCCGCGACATGGGCCTGCCGGGCCGGGTCGAGGTGGTGGCCGCCGATGGCACCCGCCGGGTGGCGGACTGCCAGCCGCGGGTGGTCTTCGGGCCGACCTGCGACAGCCTGGACCGGCTGCCGGATGGGCTGCCGCTGCCAGGCGACACCCGGATCGGTGACTATGTGCTGTTTCCGGGGCTTGGTGCCTATTCCTCGGCCATGAGCACGCAGTTCAACGGTTATGGGCTGTCGGACGTGGCGACAGTGATCGAGCTGTCTGGACAAGCGCGCCCCTGAGGCTAGTCTCGCTTTTGACAGGATCAACACGGCGGCGCGGGGCGGACCCGGCGCCGCTGTGGACGTTTTGCAGCTGAAACGCGATCCGACACGCAAGGCAGGTCAGGGGCAGTGATGGATAAATTCGGCAAGAGCCAACCCGTGAGACGGGTCGAGGATGTGCGGTTTCTGACCGGGCAGGGGCGCTATCTGGAAGATATCGCGCCAGCCGGGGCGCTGCGGGCCTGGGTGCTGCGCAGCCCTGTCGCCCATGGCACCATCACCCATCTGGATCTCGACATGGCGCGCGAGGCCGACGGCGTCGCGGCGGTGCTGGCGTTGGCTGATCTTGAGGCAGCTGGACTGATCGTGGGCATGGACGGTGCCGTGGTGACCAACCGCGATGGCAGCAAGGCAGCTGCGCCCGAACGGCCAATGCTGGCGCGCGAGCGGGTTCGATTTGTCGGTGAGCCGATTGCGGTGGTGATTGCCGAGACGCTGGATCAGGCGCGTGACGCAGGTGAGATGATCGAGCTTGATATCGACGATCTGCCGGCGAAACTGGATCTGGTCGCCGGGGGCGAGCAGCTGCACCCGGAGGCGCCTGACAACCGGGCCTTTGACTGGGGCATGGGCGATGAGGCCGCGACGGACGCCGCATTCGCCGCTGCCGCCCACCGGGTGGCGCTACAGGTCGAAGACAACCGGATCATTGTCAACACGATGGAGCCGCGCGGCTGTTTTGCGCGCTGGGCCGATGGCCGGTTGCAGTTCACCTATGGCGGTCAGGGCGTCTGGGCGATGAAAAAGCAGCTCAGCGATAAGCTGGGACTGGCGCCCGAGGCGGTGCATGTCACCACACCGGATGTTGGTGGCGGCTTTGGCATGAAGGCGATGCCGTACCCAGAGTATTTCGCGGTTGCCCATGCCGCGCGGTTGCTGGGTCGGCCGGTTCTGTGGATCTCGGACCGTACCGAGGCGATGCTGAGCGATAATGCCGGGCGCGATCTGACCTCTCTGGCGGAGCTGGCCTTTGATGCGGATCTGCGCATTACCGGCTACCGGGTCCACAGCCATTGCAACCTTGGCGCCTATAATTCACATTTCGGCCAGCCGGTGCAGACGCAGCTGTTCAGCCGGGTGCTGGCCGGGGTCTATGACATCCGCGCCACCTGGCTGCGGGTTGAGGGGATCTATACCAATACCGCTCAGGTCGATGCCTATCGCGGGGCCGGTCGGCCGGAGGCGATCTATGTGCTGGAGCGGGTGATGGATCACGCCGCTCACGCGCTGGGCGTCGACCCATGGGAGCTGCGGCGACGCAATTTTATCCGCGCCGACCAGTTTCCCTACCAGACCGCAACGGATGAGACCTATGACGTCGGCGATTTCCACCAGCTGCTGGCGCGCACCGAAGAGGCGGCAGATCTGGCGGGATTCGCTGGGCGCAAGGCCGCTGATGCGGAACGCGGAAATTTACGGGGCGTTGGGCTGTGTTACTATATCGAAAGTATTTTGGGCGATCCTTCTGAAAGCGCGGAGGTCGCCTTTGAAGCGGAGGGTCGGGTGAGCATCTATGTCGGAACGCAGAGCAACGGGCAGGGCCATGAAACGGTCTATGCGCAGTTTCTTGCGGATCAGACCGGAATCCCTGCCGCTGATATCACCGTGGTGCAGGGCGACAGCGACAGGATTGCCCAGGGCGGCGGCACCGGCGGATCGCGTTCGGTGACCACCCAGGCCAATGCCACGCTTGCAGCCGTCGATGTGATGATCGCCGCCTTTACCCCCTTCCTTGAGGAGGAGCTGGGCGTCGCCCATGGCTCCGTCACCTTTGACGGGGAACGGTTCACTGCCCCGGGCAGCAACCAGCGGCCAAGCCTGGTGGAGGCCGCAGAGATGGCCCGTGCGCAAGGCCGCCACGAGTTGCTGCGTCACGCGGCACGGGCCAAACTGCCGGGGCGTTCGTTTCCAAACGGAGCCCATGTTGCCGAGATCGTGATCGACCCGGAAACCGGGCTGAGCCATGTTGATCGCTACACGGTGGTTGATGACTTTGGCAATCTCATCAACCCGTTGCTGGCTGAAGGTCAGGTTCATGGCGGGGTGGTGCAGGGGCTGGGGCAGGCGATTCTGGAGCGTGTCGTCTACGATGCCGACGGGCAGCTGCTCACAGCATCGTTTATGGACTATGCCTTGCCGCGTGCCGCCGATGTGCCGATGATTGAGGTAGGCTTTGCGCCAGTGCCATCGACCCAGAACCCGATGGGTATGAAAGGTTGCGGCGAGGCCGGAACCGTGGGGGCGCTGGCGGCGGTTGCCAATGCGGTGCAGGACGCGGTCCGGGAGCGCGGCGTTCAGCAGATAGAGATGCCGTTTACACCACTTAGACTATGGGAAGCATTGAGGAATGTCGCTGACGCAGCTGAGTAAGAGGATCCTGGGATGGCTTGGGCGGCCTTTGCGCTCCGAGCATTCCGCCGAGACCAAGCTGCGTGGGCCGCAGGCGCATGTGATCATCCTGGATGGCACCATGTCGACGCTGGAACCCGGACATGAGACCCATGCGGGCATGGTCTACCGGCTGTGCCGCGAGGTCGGCCCGCAGGTTTCGGTGTTCTATGAGGCCGGTGTGCAATGGCAGAGCTGGCGCAAGACGACGGATGTGATGATCGGGCGCGGCATCAACCGTCAGATCCGCCGAGCCTATGGCTATCTTGCCTCGCGCTATCGTCCTGGCGACCGGATCTACCTGATGGGCTATTCGCGGGGGGCCTATGCGGTGCGCTCCCTTGCGGGGGTCATTGACGAGGTGGGGCTGCTGAAGGCCGAACATGCCACGGTGCGCAATATCCGCACCGCCTACCGGCATTATCAATGCGGCGGGGCCTCGGCCAGCGGGATGCGTAATCATACCGCCACCAGCCTGCCGCCCGTGGCAGAGACGGGCGCAGAGACGGCCCCTGAACCCGATGCGACCGGTCATGGGCAGGCAATGGCGCAGACCGGAGCCTGTGTCGCCTCCACCTTCAGCGAGCGGTATTGCCACCGAAATGTGGAGATCGAAATGGTGGGGGTCTGGGATACGGTGAAGGCGCTGGGTCTGCGCCTGCCGCTGCTATGGCGCTGGGCGGAGCGGCGACACGGATTTCACAACCATCAGCTGGGCCGACATGTGAAGAACGGCTTTCACGCGCTTGCGCTGGACGAAACCCGCCGGGTGTTTGAGCCGGTTCTCTGGGAATGCCCGGATGGTCACGACGGCAAGGTTGAGCAGGTCTGGTTTCGCGGCAGCCATGGCGATGTCGGCGGGCAGCTGGGCGGGTTCGAAGCGGCGCGGCCGCTGTCAAATGTCTCGCTGGTGTGGATGCTGGAACGGGCAGAAAACTGTGGCCTACCGCTGCCGCGCGACTGGCGGATGCGGTTTCCGGTTGATCCGACGGCGCCCTCCGTCGGGACCTGGCGCGGCTGGGGCAAGATTTTCCTGCTGCGCGGCAAGCGGCGGGTCGGGCTGGACAGCAGCGAGAGGCTGCACAGCAGCGTTGGCGCCAATGCCACCGACAAACGTCTGGCGCATTGGCAATCAGAGATGTCGAAGGCAGCCCGCTAGGCGGGCAGTAGGGCGCGCCATTGTCTGTGAGCGGCTGTGGGGGCCGGGATGGTGGATGCGCTGATGACGAGCACACAGCTGCGGGCAAAACCTGGCGGCTGCGGGAAGAACACTCATAGTCGTTGATCCGAAAGGGGGCAGGCCTGAAGGCAGGTTGCGGCTGAAGTATTCGCCGCGCTGGAGGAGCTGTGAGGGCAGGGAGATGTATGTTCCTGGTTCATCATATCCTGCGGCAATTTTCTGTGACATATGGCGCGGCCGCGAAAGTCATAGAGATGCCGACAGTTATGCCTCTTTGACCAGATGCGGTGCGTTCTCCGCGTCCTCAAGAAAAGCGCGCCAGGCTCGACCGCCCAAACACCCAGGATTTCGGACCCAGTCCGGCCCTTCACCACGAGCGTGCAACGGTCCGGAGCGCAGGACGGGGACGAAGCCGCGACGGCGGCAGGGGCGCTCGGTGATACCGTTGCGGGATGATCTGACGACTGAGATTTTGGGAATGGGCGTGTCTGTCTGACGATTGGGGTCTCTCAATCAACAGACAGGGAGTTTCCCATGGCGGACATGAAGTTGACACCGCTTCGAGAGCGGATGATCGAAGATATGCGGATCAAAGGGCTCGGGGAGAGTTCGCAGAAGGCGCACATCCGGGCCGTTCGATTTTCTTGGCCGATCGCCGGATACTGCAACGCCCGAAGACCTGCGCGCTTACCAGCTGCATATGGTGAACACGAATGTCACCCCGTCGACCAACAATGCGGGGCTTGTGGGTTTGCGGTTCTTTTTCGAGACGACGTGTAAACAGCCCGCGATGAAGGATTGCCTGCACTTTCGCACGGAACCGCGCAAGCTTCCGGTGGTGTTCAGCGCCGAAGAGGTGTTCGAGATACTCAGGGTCGCGCCCGGCCCTCGGCTTAAGTATCGAGCGGCGCTCAGTATTTCCTACGGTACAGGGGTGCGCGCGTCGGAAGTTTGCAATCTCAAGGTCACGGATATCGACAGCGATCGGATGTTGATCCACGTCGAAAAGGGCAAGGGCGGCAAGGATCGCAAGGTGACGCTGTAGCCCGGATTGCTGGAGCTTCTGCGTGACTCCTGGCGTGAGGCTCCACCGGATGGCTGGCTCTTTCCCGGAAAGCCCCGGATCAACCCGCTCTCACGGCGGCAATTGCATCGCGCCTTCAGCGCAGCCAACTGCGCCCCACGTCGGCCATCGAGATCCGTCGCACGGAAGCGCTCGGCGCCCGTGTCGGCTTGACCAGCGTGCTGCACAGCTGGGGATCAGCGTCGTGCTGAAAGCACGCCTCCGGCGTGGCCCCATCATCCCCAAATCCACATGATCGTCCCGGGTGGCGGCCTGCCGCCGGACGGCACCCTGTGGGTTGCCTGCAAACCTGGGTTTGTTCTGCATGTGCGCATGCTGTCGCGGCTGTCCCGGCGGGTGTATGTCGAAGGCCTGATGGCCCTGCACCGCGCAGGACAACTGAGGTTCTCTGGTGATCTCACCGTACTGGCATACCTGTCCCGCTAAACCCACGGCATCGCCATCTCCAAACACCGCCTGGTCAGCGCTGATGCAAACACCGTGGTCTTCAAATGGACACACTACCGGATCAATAGTGGGGATCGCATGAAGACAATGCGGCTCAATACGTATGAGTTCATCCGCCGCTTCCTGATGCACGTCCTGCCAAACCGGTTCCATCGCATGCGCCATTAAGGCTTCCTGGCAGGTGCCGGTCGCAAAGAGGCTTTGCCCCAATGCAATCCATGCGTCGCAACGGGGGCCAAACCGACGCAGTAAGGCCGATAAACGAGACCAACCCCATGCCAAAGGCACCGGCGCGGAGCCTCCAAACTCAGAAAAACCCGCGAAACTCTAACCGATATTTTGGACCGATGTCTGCGCTTTCCCGATAGCACGGCGCTTCCATCCCGTGGCTTCCACCGTGTCAGATTGGTTAACGCGGTCCACACCGTATGACACGAGCCTAACCAACTGATCCAAATGAAAAAATATTAGATAAAACGGGCTTTCGCTGCGGCTGCGCCAGGATCAGTTTTGATGATTTAGCGGCGTCAAAACCGGTCCTTTCCGCCGGTGTTAGAAACTGTTGAGTCTTGGCAAAGAGTGCTGCCTTCGGCGCTGTTAACTGGAAGCCGCACTCTTTTTATTGATGGATCGAGCGAGAGCCTCTCTTAGAGCTCAAGACCAAACGTAATTGCGTCAATCAGCTGCAAGTGCGCAGTGGTGCGATCCGCGCCTTTCGGGTCCGTGCAGATCGGGTCGTCCTGCTCCTCTTCAAGCAACGCGGCGGCACCAGATTTGCAGGTGCCGAGGAACGTGAAGTGGTTTGCCGCTGCAATCTCAACGTATGTTGCATCGGGCAACCTGTTCGCGAGGTCATTTCCATCCGGTCCCACGTCAACAGCTCCGAGTCTGTCTGCATCACCCAGGTTGATGAGAGTAATCCCCGCCAAAGCGCCCTGGAGCGTCCCTGGATCAGCGGCACCGCCAAAGCCGGGGTCGACAATCACGGCCCGTGATATGCGCGGGTCGCGTGCATCCGCTTCGAAACCGGGGTAGTCGGCAAACCGTACTCCGCCACGGCGGAAGAAAACGCAATCAGCAGCATCGGGACCAGTGCTGCAATTCGTGTCTTGCGCAGCACCATCGAAGCGGACGCCGGCCATTCCGAGAGCGGTGGTCCCGCCCAAGGAGAATCCGACGACGCCAATCCGATCTGGATCGATGAATGGCGCAAAAGCAGGGTCAGCGAGGATCATGTCGAGCGCGGCCGTCAGGTCATTTGCGCGCGCGCCCAGATCAACCGATCGGCGAGGGGAACTATCGCCGCTTGTGGATCCCGGATGGTTCACCGCCAAAACAATCGCCCCGTTCGCGACAAGGCCGCTTGTCAGCCATCCCAGGCTATCGGAATTACCGCCTGATCCATGGGACAAAAGTACAAGCGGATGCTCTCCCTGTGCAATGGCGGGGCCAATGAACGCGAAGGTCGGGTCGAAGATCGGACCATCGCCGACAGGCGCGCGATATGTGGGGTTCGCTGCCGGATACCAAATCGAGGCGGCGATGGGGCTGGCGCGGTGGTCGGCCGTCAGATCGAACCGGTCATAACCGGGCAGCATATCCGCCGCAACCGGAGCCGCGATTGGCAATCCAAGCATGGTGAGAAGGGCAAGGCGTTTCATGGGAACCTCCGTTTTTAAACGCATGCCAATTGATGTGCGGATAAAGGCAGTTTATCGCGTCCTATTTTCGGGATTCAGGTCGTCACAATCCGGATTTTGGACAATAGTCGTGGCATGCCCATGCTCCCGATCCCTGCTTTTGCAGCCATTGTCCTCGCGTATCTTGCCGCTCGCACCTTTATGTCAGAGGGCAGGCCGCTGCTTGTCGCCTTCCTTACCGCCTGCGCGGTTCAATCTCTTCTGGTCGCTCTGGTTCTGGGCTACGACATTGCGTGGCTCAGGCCCATTTTGCCAGTCAGTGCCACGGTCATCCCGCCGCTCGCCTGGATCACATTGCAGGATGCCCTGATCAGCCGGATATCGCTGCGTCAAACCGTGCTGCACGGCGCGGCCCCGTCATTTACACTGTTCTGTCGTGTCTTCGCGCCCGAGACGACGGATATCGTCGTGCCGCTAGTCTTTACTGGCTATGGCTGCGCGATCCTATATCTGTTGCACAGCGCCACAGACATGCCCCTTGCCCGGCTGGACGCCGGGCAAGTCCCTAAGGTTCTTTGGCAGGTCCTGGGCTGGGCGTTGATTGCTTCCGCCCTCAGCGACGTTCTCATCGCGGTCGCCTTCATGACGGGCAACGAAAAATGGGCTGGATGGCTGATCACCTTCTCTTCGTCTCTGGTGCTTGTGCTTTTGGGGTTGCTCAGTGGCAGCCCCTCTGCAGCGGGTGTGGTTGGCGAAGACCCAGATGAGCCAGCTCCACGCCCCAGAGAAACGAGTAAAGAGGACATCGAAATCCTGGAAGTGCTTGAGACGTTTTTGAGGCGCGAGCCCATGCATCTTGATCCCAACCTGAGCTTGTCGCGGCTTTCGCGCCGCTTGCATCTGCCGGAGAAGCGCCTTTCGATGGCCGTCAACCGCGCGACCGGTGCCAATGTCTCTCGCTACATCAATAGCTGGCGCATTCGTCATGCCTGCAAGCTTATCGAGGATGGTGCAACCGTCACCGATGCGATGCTGGATAGCGGTTTCAACACCAAATCGAACTTCAATCGAGAATTTGTACGAGAGACCGGCGTTCCGCCGAGCCAATGGAAACGCGGAGTGCAACCATCTGCAAATGTGGCGCGGATTTTCGACGCGGGCAAAGGTGCTTGAACCGGTAAGCGTTTGAACATTATCCCCCTGCAAGCCGCCAGGCGCAAGAAACGGCCCTTTTGCCACGCACAGCCTGAAGCCCGAAGTCTCCAGAAAATCTCGCGCCACAACCCTGTGGCAAAACCTCGTTTGGTTTTAGCATGTTTTGGGCTGCCGACGGCCGACCTGTCATTCGTCGCCCCGCAGCATTCCTACACGTTGGGCTCAAACTGTTCGTCTGGAGCACCTTCCGCGAACGGCTGGTTTTGCGCTCCGCTGCCTCCGGTGCAACCCGCAGCATCCCATGAAGCAACTTGGCCCTGGCGAGCGTCCGCTTCCGGGGAAATGACCACGGAGTTTCGCACCAGCAGCATCTTTGGCGCGGCACCACTTATCTACGACAGCTTTGGGCTGCGTCCTTCCCTTAGCTGAGTATCCATTGGGGTACTGGATTGTGACTTTATCGACTAATTCAGAGACCGAATCATCACCGTGAACTGCAGCGCCCTTCCTGCGCTGGAAGGTTTGTGGCTTTTTCCGAAGCTTGGGGATCCATCCCCTGGATTGACGGAAAAGACCTCTTAAAAGCGCTGATTTGTGCTCTCGACGCATGATTGCCGCCTTGACGCGGTCGGGTCCTTTCGGAAGAAATAACGGCATGGCGTTTATGGCACATATTCTTCGGCTGATCAGGGTGACTGCTACATGTGCAGTGATCATTGTGCTGGGTTTTTCGCTGCCATCCGCCGCGCATACTGTCGCGGGGCACCACGGCAATACGCTGACTGCGCAAAGTGCTAGCAACCACGGCGACGTTGCCGTGATCGCCGCGGCGCAAGACGTTTCCACGGCCGGGGCGCATGATCCCCAGGAGGCGTCGCAAAATGCTGCCGACACTGGAAACTGTTGCCTAGGCGCCTGTATGGCGGTTGGCGTGATCTCCCTGGAGTCGGCGGAAATCGCCCTCAAGCGCCCAGTGCGCTGGCGGCAAGCAGCTTCGCAGCTGCCGTCCCAGCAACTGAACTCCCTGCTGCGTCCTCCGAAAGCCTGAAACATCTGAACCGTTTTTAACGGCCGCTAATCACTCCTGCACATCCATGCAGGAGCCGCGCAGATATTTCTCAGGAAAAACACATGAAATCTCTCTTACTGGCCGGGGCGGGCGCCCTGCTGCTGGGGGCGTGCGCCAAGTCACCGGCGGCGCTGCCCGATACCGCAGACTTGCAACGTGCCGCCGCGCCCTCCGGCCCCTACCGGTCCCTGAATTACCAGTCCCCTTTCAGGGGATTTGAAAACCACACGCCCCGCGGCCCTGCGTCCTGGCGCGGTGTCAACGGGCAGCAGCAGGAGAACCACTGATGACAGCGAAAACTTGGCGCGTTCTTTTGGCGTCGCCCCTGGTGCTGGCCGCCTGTTCGGCGGCGGTGCCGGAGAAATACACCAGCCCGCAGGCCGGGTTTCAGGAGGTCGCCAGCCAAACCGCGGCCGCAATCGGCAAGCGCACGGCCTTTGCGCGGACACAGGCCCAGAACGAGGCGCTGGCGAAAGAAGTCCGGCAGTTGGTGCAGGGCAAGACAATCTCTGCCGATACCGCGGTGCAGGCGGCGCTTTTGAACAATAAAGGCCTGCAGGCGTCTTATGCCGCAGTCGGGCTGTCGGCGGCGGAGGCCTGGCAGCAGATGACGCCGGAGAACCCGGTGGTCTCGATCGGCCTGATGGGGATCGGCGCGCCGGAACTGGGCCTGTACCGGGCTCTGGAATCCACCATCGCCGTGAACCTGCTGGACGTGAAGACCCGCAAGCAGCGCATCGCCGTGGCTGAGACGCAGTTTCAGCAGGCGCAGCTGAATGCGGTGAACGATACGCTGGCATTGGCGGGGCAGACCCGGCTGGCCTGGATCAATGCCGTGGCGGCCTTTGAGCGGCTGAGCTATCTGCGCCAGGCTGGCGAGACAGCAGCGGCGGGGGCAGAGCTGGCCAGCCAGCTGGGTAGGACCGGCGCGCTGAACAAGGCGAGCCAAGCGCGGGAGTTCGCCTTTAACGCGGAGCTTGCAGGGCAGGTGGCCCGGGCGCAGCTGGAAGCAAAGCTCGCCAAGGAGGAGCTGACCCGGCTGATGGGGCTGTGGGGCAGCGATGCCAATTACCATGTGCCCGACGCGCTGCCGCCGCTGCCCAAGTCGCTGAGCAAAGTGCCGGCCATCGAAAAGGCGGCGCTGCAGAACCGGGTGGACCTGCAGGTGGCCAAGCTGGGGCTGGAAGCGCAGGCCCGGGCCTTTGGCCTGACGGACCGGACCCGGCTTGTCACCGACCTCGAGCTGATTGCCGGGGTGGAGTCCGAGCGCGAGCGGGAGGACGGGGAGACGGAAACCGAAACCCTGCCACAGCTGGAGCTGGAGTTCGCCATCCCGGTGTTCGACACCGGCAAGGCGCGGATGCGCAAGGCGGAGCTGTCCTACATGCAGGCGGCCAATGCGCTGGCGGAACGGGCGGTCACTGTCCGCTCAGAAGCCCGCAGCGCAGAGCTGGCCTATCACTCCTCTTACGAGATTGCGCGCCACTACCGCGACGTGCTGGTGCCGCTGCGCCGGACAATCGAGGAGGAAGGGCTGCTGAGTTACAACGGCATGATCACCAGCACCTTCGAACTGCTGACAGACGTGCGCGAAAAGCTGGCGGGCTCGCTGGAAGCGGCCAACGCCAAGCGCGATTTCTGGCTGGCGCAGGCCAATGTAGGTGCCGCGATCTATGGCGGCGGCACGGGGTCCGCTCCGCAGGGCGGCAGCGCCGAGATCGCTGCTGGCGGCGGCGAAGGCCATTGAAAGGATCAAATGACATGATGAACAGACGTCAAATGCTTGGGGCCGGCGCGGCGGGGGCTGCGCTGGTGTCCAGCCAGGCCTGGGGCAAGACCGCGAACATGGGGCTGCCCGAGGCCGCCAGCATGAACAGCGCGGCGACCCAGCCGCCGCTGGCCCCTACCACCGGGCCGGACTACAACCCTGTGGTCACCCTGAACGGCTGGACGCTGCCGTTCCGGATGAACAACGGGGTGAAGGAATTCCACCTGGTGGCCGAGCCGGTCGAGCGCGAGCTGGCCGACGGCATGACCGCCCATCTGTGGGGTTACAACGGCCAGTCCACCGGTCCCACCATCGAGGCGGTGGAGGGCGACCGGGTGCGGATCTTCGTCACCAACAAGCTGCCGGAGCATACCACGGTACATTGGCACGGGCTGATCCTGCCTTCCGGTATGGACGGGGTTGCCGGCCTCAGCCATCCCGGCATCCCGCCCGGCAAGACCTTTGTGTATGAGTTCGACCTGATCAAATCCGGCACCTTCATGTACCACCCGCACGGGGATGAGATGGTGCAGATGGCGATGGGCATGATGGGGATGTTCATCGTGCATCCCAAGGACCCCGCCTTCATGCCCGTCGACCGTGATTTCCTGATCATGCTGAACGCCTTCGACATCGACCCCGGCTCTTATGTGCCGCGGGTGATGGAGATGACAGACTTCAACCTGTGGTGCTGGAACAGCCGGATCTTCCCGGACATCGACCCGCTGGTGGTCAATCAGGGCGACCGGGTGCGGGTCAGGACCGGCAACCTGACCATGACCAACCATCCGATCCACATGCACGGCTACGACTTTGAGGTCACTTGTACTGACGGCGGCTGGGTTCCGCAAAGCGCCCGCTGGCCGGAGGTGTCGATCGACATTCCCGTCGGCGCCATGCGTGCCTATGAGTTCGACGCCGTGCATCCTGGCGACTGGGCGATCCACTGCCACAAGTCCCACCACACGATGAACGCCATGGGCCACGACATTCCGACCTTCATCGGGGCCGACAAGCGCAAGCTGACCGGTCAGATCCGCAAGCTGCAGCCAGAATACATGCCGATGGGCACCTCAGGCATGGCGGATATGGGCGAGATGTCGATGCCGCTCCCCGACAACACCGTGCCGATGATGGCCGGCTGGGGCCCTTACGGGCCGCTGGAAATGGGCGGCATGTTCTCGGTCGTGAAGGTGCGCGAGGGCATCGGCGCAGACGACTACAGCGATCCCGGCTGGTACGAGAACCCGCCCGGCACCCAGGCCTATGAGTGGACCGGACAGCTCCCGGAGACTGCCCGCGTCGAAGACGCGCAGACGCGCATTACCCCCAAACCACCCGTCAAGGGCTGACCAGCCCTTGACCTCAACCAAACCTAATAAGGAAACAAACATGAACAAAGCTCTTTACACCGCCCTTCTTTGCCTACTTCCCGCAGCCCCGGTCTTTGCCGATGGAACACACGGCGGCGGCCATGATGGCGGTATGGAAGTTGGTAAGCCCGGCGACCTGTCCCGCACGGACCGCGAGGTCGCCGTCACCATGATGGAAACCGATGACGGGGAGATGCTGTTTGAGCCTTCCAGCTTTTCTTTTGTTAAGAATGAGACGGTGAAATTTGTGATTACCAACGCCGGTGAGCTGGAGCATGAGTTTGTGCTGGATACGGCAGAGCGTAATGTTCGGCACAAGGCGATGATGGCCGAAATGGAGATGGAACATGATGATCCGAACTCGGTGCGCCTAGATCCGGGTGCAAGCGGAGAGGTCATCTGGACCTTCTCCAATGCAGGCACATTCGAGTTCGCATGCCTGATCCCTGGTCATTATGAATCGGGCATGCACGGGCCGGTTGCCGTGCTGGCTGATAGCGCAGGTAGCTTCACCAAGGGCACGGTAAAAAAGCTCGATACCAAATCTGGCAAGGTTACCATCATCCATGAGGAACTGGTGAACCTGGAGATGCCCGCGATGACCATGGTGTTTCGGGTAGCGGATCACGCGATGCTGGACCAGCTCGAGGTTGGCGATGCCATCGAGTTCGTTGCCGAGCGGATCCAAGGCAAGCTTACCGTGACGGCCCTGAACTAAGTTAGGCGGGAGGCGGGCCATCCCGCTTCCCGTGTTTTCCAGCAGAGAATGCGATGCCCAAATTTCACAGTCTAGCGCATGATGCAGCGGCGGCACTTGGCTTCAGCTATGACAGCAGCGCGCCGGCCTGGCTGCATCCGGTGATGCATCTGGTGCTGGTTCTCGCCCCGGCACTGCTGGCAGCAACCTTGGCGGTTCAGGCGGCCTTGCTGCTGCGCAGGCATCTTCGGACCGTCGTGTCACCTGATGAAGCGATACCGGGGCAAGCAGCCGGAATTCGGGCCAGTCTTCCGCGCCATATCCTGACCGCCACCGGACGGCAGCAGGCAGTCCTGGTTGTGCTGAGCCTGACCGCCATGCCCACCCTCTACCTGACACTTGAACTGCCCAAGCAGATCGTGAACCGTGTTTTTGAAAGCCAAGACGGGACGGCTGCGGTCCTGGGATATGACCTCCCGCAAATCTCGCTGCTGTTTGTGCTCTGCGGCGCCTATCTGGCGGTTATATCGCTCAACGGCCTCAATAAATACTGGCTGAACATCTGCAAGGGTCGGGTCGCCGAGAGCTTCGTGCGCCGGCTCCGCCTTGCAGTCTACCGCCAGTGGCGACGAAAGCACCCCGCGCAGCGCCAGGCTGCCATCATGCCAGTACTTGGTCCCGAGGTTGAGCCTGTCGGCGGCTTTGCCTCCGAACTGCTGGCAGTCCCGCTGCTTCAAGGCGGAACCCTCGCGACAATCCTTCTGTTCATGTTCGTGCAGGATCCGATCCTCGCGGCTGCTGCGCTCACTGTGCTCCCTTTGCAACTGATCATCGTGCCGCGACTGCAGCGGCGGGTAAATGCGGTATCCCGCAAACGTATCCGCGAGATGCGCCTGCTTGGTGGCCATCTGGACTTGCAACTGCGGGAGTTGGGCTCCGGCGTTCTGCCGGTTGCGCAGAGCTTCCGCCAACTGCAGGATCTGCGACTGCAGATCCACCGGCTGAAATTCCTTGCCAAGGCCATCAACAACTTCCTGACAGCCTTGACCCCGTTCCTGTTCTATTCCCTGGGCGGCTATTTTGTTTTGCAGGAGCGCGTCTCGCTGGGTGCGCTTGTGGCGATGCTATCGGCACACAAGGAGTTTTCCTCACCGCTGAAGGATCTGTTCCGTTTCTACCAGCAAAGCGAGGATGTGCGGATCCGCTACCAGGAAATTCGCGCCTTCGCGGCGCTTTCCGGCGGGATACTGAGACCAGCGCCTGACTTCCAAAGATGAAAGAACTTCTCATGAACAAAATCACCACGATCATTGTTGCTGCGACCTGTGCAGCGGGAGCGACCTATTTCGTACTTCGCAGCGCTGGCGGAAACGATGCGGCCCTGCAGGGTTCCGTTTTGGAATACGGTGCCCCCCTTACGGACGTTCAGCTGCCGCACGACTTGAGCCAGACTGCAGCAATCGGCAAACGCGCCTTTGATGCGGTCTGCGCCGAGTGCCATGGTACGAATGCCGCAGGACGAAACGGGATTGGGCCGCCGCTGGTTCATAACATCTATGAACCATCTCACCATGGTGACGCTGCCTTCCTGCTCGCCGTCCGCAACGGAGTGCGGGCACACCACTGGGATTTTGGCAGCATGCCGCCGCAGCAGGGGCTTACTGATGGCGACGTCAGTGGCATCATCCGCTATGTGCGGGAACTGCAGGAAGCAAATGGTATCCGCTAACTAGGGTCAGGCCCCATTGATTTCCGCTTGGCTGGATGGCTCTCGGTTCGAGAATGAGCGGTGAACATGTCTGATCTTTTCTGGCTGAGGGACGCGCAGGTGGCGCGCCGTGAGCCTTATTTTCCGAAGTCCCACGGCGAACCACGCGTTGATGACGGGCGGGTGCTGAGTGGGATTATCTTCATTAATCGCAGTGGCTTACGATGGCGCGATGCGCCTATTGCATATGGCCCGCAGAACACCCTCTAAAACCGTTGGAAGCGGTGGAGCGACAAGGGCATTTTCGCTCGGATGATGGTCGGCCTGGCCGCCGAGGATGGCGAACAGAAGACCGTGATGATCCCCTCTCATTGATTGCTGCGTAATCAACTGCCGGGCAGTGGACGCGACGTATCTGAAGGCCCACCGGACAGCGACCAGCATGGGCGTCAAAAAGGGGGGCGGCGACGTCTGATTGGCCGGACAAAGGGCGGCATGAACACCAAGCTGCATGCCATCCGCGATAGCCAGGGCCGACCGCTCAACCTGTTCGTCACGGCCGGTCAGGTCAGCGACTACATTGGCGCACGGGCAACGCTGAGCAGCCTGTCTGATGCCGTCCGGCTGCTTGGGGACCGCGGATATAACGCTGATTGATTCAGAGATGTGTTGAAAGACAAAGGGATACGCGCATGTATCCCAGGCCGAAAACAGCGCAAAAAGCCCGTCAAGTACGACAAGCGGCGCTACAAACGCCGCAACCGGATCGAGATCATGTTCGGCAGGCTCAAGGGCTGGCGACGTATCGCAACCCGCTATCACCGTTGCCCCAAGGTCTTCCTCTCAGCAATCGCTTTGGCTGCAACTGTCACTTACTGGCTATGAGTCCTGACCGCTATGCTTGGTTCCTGTCCCAGCACAACAGCATTTTCTTTGGAGGGATTGCTATTCTCGGATTCCTGCTTCGGGATGTGACCGATGGGACAACCCTCCGGAGGCTGCTGACCGGGATGATGGCAACCAATGCGCTTGGGTTTATCGTAACGCTATATGCCGCCATGATTGGTGTCTTTACCGGGTTTGGCTGGTCGGACTCCGCCTTCTTTGTATTTCTTGCGGCGATGAGTTTCTTACAACTTAAAAAGTCTGATCAAGCCTGATCATCAGAAACAGAGTTCGGGTCGCTCAGCTCCGAACGCCTTCCTTAAAATCTGGCCCTACTCGTTCGTGATCCGGACACCAATCAGCTGACAACCTGAGCAATGTGTGAGCGGCTGCTTTGAGATAATCCGCTGCACCGTCGCAAACGCCACGTCGCAAGCGCAACGGTTGTCTGCATGAGCACTGGCCGCACGGACAAAAGGCGGGTTTGTCCGCATTGTGTCAGCTCACCGGCTCTATAGCCTCGCAGGCGCAGCGAACGGCAGGAACTGCGGGCCGCACCGCAGCAGAAACCCTCGGCTGGTTGCGTCAAGCAGCCGAGTTGCAAGGGGCGCTTTGCTGCGAAGCTCTGTCACAGAGCCTAGGCCCAGCATCCGCTGGTCTGGTCTCAATGCCCGCTTTCGCTGCGTCGCCCATCAACGAACGCTGTCGTTCCCATCGCACCAGACGCGGGAAAAGCTGCTCTGGCTTAATTTTTTAGCGTTGGCCATAAGAGCCCGGCGCGCTCCCTCTGGGAGCGATCTTTGGGGGAGTTTCCGAACTCCAAGCAGCGCCTGAACCGGAGGGGAAGCGCTTCGGCGCTTAGCCGGCGGTGATCTGCATCACGATGCAGGTGGTGGAGCCGGTGGCATAGAGGCGGCCATCCGCAAGCCCGCGCAACTCACCATGGGCGACACCGGTCGAGCGCCCGACATGGTCGGTCATCCCGATACATTCGATTTCAGTGCCGAGTGGGATGGAACGCAGGATATTTACCTTGAATTCCAGCGTGGTATAGGCTGCTCCCTTCGGCACGCGGGTCATCACTGCGCAGGCCATGGCGCTGTCCAGCAGGGTGCCGTACCAGCCGCCGTGGACCGTGCCCATTGGATTGGTCACAGCAAATTCCGGGGTGCCGCGAAACACGACTTTGCCTGCCTCGACGCTGTGCAGGTGGTAGCCCAGTCTCTCGCCAATGGGCGGACCGGGCAGGCGACCTGCGAGAATGCCCTGCATGAAGTCCAGCCCGGACATGCCGGTGATGTCCTCGGGGCGCAGCAGGTCGTCCGGGCCGGTCGCGCGGCGCAGAGGGGAAGCGGCTGCGGCGGTGGTGGAGGACGTCTTGGCCGACGTTTCGGGCGAACTTATGGGTGAGGTCATGCAGAAATCCTGATCCGGTCGGCGAAGACGATGCCCCCGCCGACAGCGGCAGGGGCGACCAGATCAAAGGCTAGGAGGACAGCGGCGGCAGGACAAGCGCTACGCCACGTTCTCCAGCGAGACCGTTGGTGTGATGCCAAGCGCAAAGCAGACATCGCGGGTCAGCTCGGGCCGGTTCAGCGTGTAGAAATGCAGCTTGTCAACGCCGTTGTCCATCAGATCGGAGCAGAGCTCGGTGCACAGCGCCGTGGCAAGCAGGTCCTCGCGCCCATCGCGGATCGCCTTGTCAAACGCATCGTCGATCCAGGCCGGAATATTGGTGCCACAGCGTTTGGCAAAATTGCGCGCGCCCTTCCAGTTTTCGATGGGCAGGATACCGGGCGTGATGCGGCTGGTGTCGATCCCGGCCTTGGCGCAGTCATCGCGAAAGCGCAGGAATGTATCGGCTTCAAAGAAGAACTGGGTCAGCGCCTCATCGGCGCCAGCGTCCAGTTTGCGCTTCAGCCAGTCGACATCCGCACGCGCGCTAGTGGCCTCCGGGTGGCGGTCGGGATAGGCGCCGACGCGGATCGAGAACTGATCGCGCTCTGCCAGCGCCGAGATCAGCTCGACCGAATTGGCAAAACCCTCGGGGTGGGGTTCAAACCCGGCGGAGCCTTTTGGCGGATCGCCACGCAGGGCAACGATTTCGCGCACGCCGGCCTCGGCAAACTGGTCGGCAATCTCCATGGTCTCGGATTTGCTGGCGTTCACGCAGGTCAGATGCGCCGCCACATTGAGACCGGAGGATTTATGCAGCGTTGCCACCGCATCGCGGGTCAGGTCGCGGGTGGTGCCGCCGGCCCCATAGGTGACGGAGACAAAGCGGGGCGCCAGCGGCGCCAGTGTCTGAACCGTATCCCAGAGCCGGAAAGAGGCCTCCAGCGACTGCGGCGGGAAGAATTCAAAAGAGATGTCAGGGGTCGTCATTTTCAAAAGCGCTCCGCATGATTTCATCTCTTGTTGCATAGCGTCTATTGTGAAACAATTTCATAATACTCAAGAACAACATGAGCGACACGATAGATGCACATCGAATTTCGTCACCTGCGCACCATCAAGGCCATACATCAGGAAGGCGGGTTGGCGCGGGCGGCCGATCAGCTGAATATCACTCAGAGCGCGCTGAGCCATCAGATCAAGGGGCTGGAGGATCAGGCGGGGGTCGAACTGTTCCTGCGCCGCTCCAAGCCGATGAAACTGTCGGCGGCGGGGCTGCGGCTGCTGCGGCTGGCGGATCAGGTGCTGCCACAGGTGGAGGCGATGCAGGCGGAATTCTCGGCCCTGCGTGACGGAAACACCGGGCGGATGTATATCGCCATCGAGTGCCACGCATGTTTTGAATGGCTGTTCCCGGTGCTGGAGGGACTGCGCAAGAACTGGGCCGATGTCGATGTCGATATTCGCCCCGGCCTTGCCTTTGACGCGCTGCCTGCATTGCAAAAGGAGGAGGTCGATCTGGTGGTGTCCTCGGATCCCGAGGTGCTGCCGGGAATCGAGTTTATCGAGTTGTTTGACTATAAACCGGTTTTTGTAGCCTCGGCGCTGCATCCGCTGGCTGAGAAACCCTATGTCGAGGCCGAGGATTTTCGCGGCGAGACCCTGATCACCTATCCGGTGGACAAGGCACGGCTGGATATCTTCAGTCAGCTGCTGACGCCTGCGGGCGTGGAACCTGCCGGCATCCGGCAGGTGGAGCTGACGGCGGTGATCCTGCTCTTGGTGGCGTCGAACCGGGGTGTTTCGGTGCTGCCGGACTGGGTGGTGCGGGAGGTCAAATATTCCTCCGACTATGTGACCCGGCCGCTGACTTCCAAAGGGATCACCCGCAGGCTTTATGCGGCGATCCGCAGTGAAGATCGTGAAAAACCCTATATGCAGGAGCTGATCCGACTGGCCAAGGTGGAGGCGCGCAGGCTGCAACAGCAGTAGTGCGCGAACACTGGCGGTGGCGCAGGGGGCAGAGCAGGGCATACCCATGCGCCAGAGGCATAGCTCTCATGTGTCGTACTGGTGCGTTCAGGCCCCTATTGGGCCTTGGCAAGCGGCAATCAGGCGCGTATAGGCACGGTTTGACCGACATCTCCCCCTTTTCGCTCAGGAGTCTTTCGCATGATTGGCAGCGCAAACCTCAACATCATGATCAAAGCTGCCCGCAAGGCGGGGCGGTCGCTGGTCAAGGATTTTCGCGAAGTTGAAAACCTTCAGGTGTCGAGAAAGGGGGCAGGCGATTTTGTCTCCAAGGCCGATATCGCTGCCGAGAAGATCCTGAAAGAAGAGCTGATGGGCGCCCGCCCCACTTACGGCTGGCTGGCCGAAGAGGGTGGCGAAGAAGAAGGCGCAGATCCGACCCGCCGCTGGATCGTTGACCCGCTGGATGGCACCACCAACTTCCTGCACGGTCTGCCGCATTGGGCGATTTCCATCGCGCTGGAGCATAAGGGCAAGGTTGTCGCCGGTGTTGTGTATGATGCCGCCAAGGACGAGATGTTCTTTGCCGAAAAAGGTGCTGGCGCCTGGATGAATGACACCCGGATCCGGGTCTCGGGCCGTCATCGCATGATCGAGTCGATCTTTGCGACGGGGCTGCCGTTTGCCGGTCGTTCCGACCTGCCTGCGACCCTGCAGGATCTGGCGCGTCTGATGCCTGCCTGCGCCGGTGTGCGTCGCTGGGGCGCGGCTGCGCTGGATCTGGCCTATGTGGCGGCGGGCCGCTACGAGGGCTACTGGGAGCGCCGCCTGAATGCCTGGGATCTGGCTGCGGGTGTGATCATCGTGCAGGAGGCAGGCGGCCTTATCGAAGCGGTGAACCCCGAGGATGATATCCTTACCTCCGGCGATGTGCTCTGCGCCAATGAGTCGATTTACGACAGCTTTGCCAAGGTGATCCGAGGCTGATGCCGCCCCGGTTTTTTCGCTGGATTTGACGTATTGAAACGCGGCCCCTCGGGTCGCGTTTTTGTTTTGCGGCTGATCCGCGGCGTCTGCCTAGCGGTCAGAGGGGTGATTCACCCCGTCGTGCCAAGGAATGTCACCATAGGTTTCGGCGTGGGTGCGCGGGTTGCCACCGTCAATACAGCCCAGATTGATCCCGCATTCTGCCGGATCGGAACGGCGCTGGTGATAGACGTAGATGCCGCATGTCTTGCAGAAATAGTGTTTCGCCGTATGGCTGCCCCAGGTGTAGAGGCTGAGATTTTCGGCGCCTTTGAGAATGGTCAGGCTGGCGGTGCGCGCGGTCACTGCCGCGGCCCCGCGACGGATGCAGAAGGAGCAATTGCAACGGCTGGCTGAGGCGAGCCCGTCAGGCAGCTCGGCTCTGATTACAACGGCGCCGCAATGACAGCTTGCCTGCCAGGGCTGGGCGCCGTCCTGCGGCGTGGCGGAGGTGGATGCGGACATCTGCTGCGGCCCTTTGTTTGAGATTGCGATATCTGGACTGCTACTTGCCCCAGGGGGTGTTGCGCCGGTTGGGGGCGGATGGCCTGCGCTGCACGCGTGGGATGCGGCTGTCGGTATAGCTGACCTCGGGATGAGGTGGATGGCCGTGGGTCTTGCCCCAGTACACCGGCCCGCCGCGCCTGAGCCAGAGCGGTAGTGTCAATACCAGCCCGACGCCGAAACCGCCGGCATGCGCCCAATAGGCGACGCCGCCTGCCTGAGGGTCAGAGCCGATCCCGCCGAGGAACTGCATGCCCAGCCAGACGCCCAGCATGACGAAGGCAGGGATCGAGAAGACGCGGAAATAGATGATCAGGATCAACAGGATATCGACGCGCGCCCGTGGGAACAGCAGCAGGTAGCCGCCCATGACACCGGCAATGGCGCCGGAGGCCCCGACCAGCGGCACCAGCGAGTCCGGGGCACTTGCGACATGGACCAGCCCGGCGCCGATACCGGAAACAAGGTAGAAGGCGAGAAAGGTGAAATGCCCCATCTCGTCCTCCATATTGTCGCCAAAGATCCATAAAAACAGCATGTTGCCGCCTAGGTGCATCCAGCTGCCATGCAGAAAGGTCGAGGTGAGCAGGGTTTTCCAGTCATAGCCTGCCATGATCTCCGCGGGCAGCAACGCATAGGCGTTGTAGAGCGCGGTCAGGCGGCGCGGGCTGTCATAGCCAAAGTAGGTCAGCGCAAAGATCGCGATATTCGCAACCATGAGCGCATAGGTCACATAGGGCGTGCGCCCGGAAGGGTTGTGGTCACGGATTGGAAACATGGGGGAACGCTGGGCCGGATATGGCCCAGCGTCAAGAGTTTAGCCGGATATTGTGCGCATTGGCCTGACGCTCGCGGTCAGGACATGCCGCCAAGCAGGGCTGCGTTGCCGCCTGCGGCGGTGGTGTCGACGCAGACATGCCGTTCGGCCTGTACCCGTGCCACATCCGGCAGGCCGGGGATCAGCGGCAGGATTGGCCCGTTGCGTCGCGCCAGCCCAGTCTCAATCTCGCGCGCGGTTGCCTCATCACCCCACCAGATCACCCCGGAGATTCCCTCTGCGGTCAGAAGCAGGGGCATATCGCAGGGGCCGGTCGCTTCGATCGCGGTGCCGCCGAGCGCGTGAACGGCGCGGGCCTGGGCCGCCACGGCCTGTGGTCCCGGTCCCAGGCAGAGCAGCGGTGGGCGGGCCTGCTGCGACAGGCGGTTCGATTCGCCGGTCGGGCCGGGCAGGCTGGTGGTGGTCTGCTGCATTGGCTGACCTGTCGGTGCTGGCAGGGACACCATCGCTGCGGTATCGGCGGGCCAGCTGTCGGTGCTCTGCTGACGGTCAGGCGCACAGAAACGCGTCATGTAGAAGGGGCCGCCGGCCTTGGGACCGGTGCCGGACAGGCCTTCGCCTCCAAAGGGCTGGCTGCCGACGATGGCACCGATCTGGTTGCGGTTCACATAGAGGTTGCCTGCGTGAATACGGTCGCAGACATATTGCACCCGGTCGTCGATCCGCGTGTGCAGGCCAAAGGTCAGCCCATAGCCGGTGGCATTTATATCGTTGATGATCCGGTCGAGATCCTGCGATCTGAAGCGGGCGACATGCAGGACCGGGCCAAAGATCTCCTGTTCCAGCGCGCTGATGCCGGAGACTTCGATCAGGGTTGGCGCCACGAAGGTGCCGCCCTGCGGTGCGGTCAGTTCCTTCAGCACCCGGCCCTCGGCGCGGGCGGTGTCGATATGGGCGAGAATACCGGCGCGGGCGGCCTCGTCGATCACTGGTCCGCTGTCGGTTGCCAGGTGCCAGGGATCGCCAAGCCGCAGGGCATCCATCGCGCCTTTGAGCATTTTCAACACGTTATCGGCGATATCTTCCTGGAGGTAGAGGCAACGCAGGGCCGAGCAGCGCTGACCTGCCGACTGAAAGGCGCTTTCGATGACGGCCTGAACGGCCTGTTCCGGCAGCGCGGTGCTGTCCACGATCATCGCGTTGAGACCACCGGTCTCGGCAATCAGAGGCGCGCCGGGACGCAGGTGCTCGGCCATGGCAGCGCGGATTTTCAGTGCGGTTGCAGTGGAGCCGGTGAAAGCGACGCCGCCGACGCGCGGATCTGAGGTCAGCGCGCCGCCAACAGCGCCGCCGCCGGGCAGCAGCTGCAACGCCTCTTTCGGGACGCCTGCCTCATGCAGCAGCGCGATGGCGCGATGGGCGATCAGCGGGGTCTGCTCGGCCGGTTTCGCGAGCACTGCATTGCCGGTTGCCAGGGCGGCTGCAATCTGGCCGGAGAAAATCGCCAGCGGGAAGTTCCAGGGCGAGATGCAGGTGAACACGCCGACCGGCGGCTCTGCTGGAATGCGGGCGGCGTAGTAGCGCAGGAAATCCACCGCTTCGCGCAGCTCGGCCACACAGTCGGGCAGCGTCTTGCCCGCTTCGCGCGTCAGCAGCGCAAACAGTTCGCCATAATTTGCCTCGTAGAGGTCGGCGGCCCGGTTCAGCACTTCGGCGCGGATGTCGGCGCTGGCTTGCCACGGGGCTGCGGCGCCGAGGGCCGCCTCGATTTCGGCCTGACCGGCGCTGTGCACCTGGCCTACCGTGGTGAGATCAGCCGGGTTGCGTACTGCGTCTTCGGTGGTGCTGGGGCTCGCGGGCGCCTTGGCCAGCAGGGGGGTTGCGGTCCAGCTGTGGCTCTTCCAAGGCGCGCGGGCGGCGTCGATCGCCGCAAGGGTGGGGGCGTGGCCCAGATCGAACCCGGAGGAGTTCGGCCGCTCCGGCTGGAACAGCTCCGGTCCGCTGCGCAGGTTCGCAGTCAGATCCTCGACCTGATCGAAGGGATCGGCGGCGACCACTTCGGGAGGCACATTTTCATCAACGATCTGGTTCACAAAGGAGCTGTTGGCGCCATTCTCCAGCAGACGGCGGACCAGATAGGCCAGCAGGTCGCGATGGGCGCCTACCGGCGCATAGATCCGGCAGTGGGTGCGGTTCTGTTCCAGCACCATCTGATGCAGGGTCTCGCCCATACCATGCAGGCGCTGAAACTCATAGGCGCCTTTGTCGGTGTCCTTGGCCATATGCAGAATGGCTGCGACGGTATGGGCGTTATGGGTGGCAAACTGCGGGTAGATCCGGTCAGTCATCGACAACAGTTTGCGGGCGTTGGCGATGTAGGACACATCAGTCAGCGATTTATGGGTGTAGACGGGGAACCCATCGACGCCCTCGACCTGGGCGCGCTTTACCTCGGTGTCCCAATAGGCGCCTTTGACAAGGCGGACCATCAGGCGGCGGTCATAGCGGTTGGCCATATCATAGAGGGCATCCAGCGCCACTCCGGTGCGCGGTCCATAGGCCTGCACCACCACACCAAACCCATCCCAGCCAGCAAGCGCGGGATCGGAGATCACCTCTTCGATCACCTCAAGCGACAGGGACAAGCGGTCGGCTTCTTCGGCATCAACGTTGAGCCCCATGCCGGCGGCCTTGGCCAGCAGCGCCAGCGCCTGCAGGCGCGGCACCAGTTCCTCCATGACGCGGGTTTCCTGCGCCAGTTCGTAGCGCGGATGCAGCGCCGAGAGTTTGACCGAGATACCGGGATTCTGGCGGATATCCTCGCTGTCGCAGGCGGCGGCGATGGCCGAAATCGCGCGGGAATAGGCCAGGTGATAGCGGGCGGCATCCGCTTCGGTGCGGGCGGCCTCTCCCAGCATGTCGTAGGAATAGGTGTAGCCTTTGGCTTCCATCCCGGCGGCGCGTTTCATGGCCCCTTCAATGGTCTCGCCCAGCACGAACTGGCGGCCCATTTCCTTCATCGCGCGGCTGACGGCGGTGCGGATCACCGGTTCGCCCAGACGTTTGATGGCGCCGCGCAGCGCCGAGACCGGGCTGCGCTTTTCGTCGAGCACCTTGCCGGTCAGCATGAGGGCCCAGGTGGACGCATTGACCAGAGAGGAGGTGGATTTGCCCAGATGCTTGCCCCATTCCGACGGCGCGATCTTATCCTCGATCAGCGCGTCGATGGTGTCGGCGTCGGGCACCCGCAAGAGCGCCTCGGCCAGGCACATCAGGGCAACGCCCTCGTCGGTGGAAAGACCGTATTCGGCCAGAAAGACTTCCATCAGGCCGGGCGAGGAATGGCCCCGGATGTCGCGCACCAGGGCGGCGGCATTGGCGCAGATGGTGCGACGGTCCGCAGCGCTAAGATCGGCCAACGCAAACAGCCGGTCGCGCATCTGAGCCTGATCAACATAGGTGCCCGCGTCGATGCGGTAGCGTAGCGCCTCCGCGTGGTCCGCAGTCTGCGCGGAGGACAGGGGGGGCGTGGGCCGGGATTGGGTCGCTGTCATTTTAGGGAACTCTCCGAAGGAACCACAGGTCGTGCCGTGGTTGGTCTATCCGCATATGATATCGCGAAATTGCTGGGACAATCGCCCTATGTTGTGCAATCAATAGGCATAACGCCCAAAAAAGGACCTTAGGACAATGCAAATAGACTTTCCGGGCATGGATCGGTTCGATCAGGCGATTCTGGAGGCGCTTGGAGAGGATGGCCGCATGTCCATCGCGGATCTGGCGCGGCGGATCGGCCTGTCCAAAACGCCGACACAGGCGCGGCTGCGGCGGTTGGAGACCGAGGGCTTCATTACAGGCTATCGGGCGCTGATCGATCCGATCCGGCTGGGCCTGGATCACGTCGCCTTTGTCGAGGTGAAGCTGACCGATACCCGAGAGGAGGCGCTGGCGAAATTCAATGCGGCGCTGGCGCGGGTGCCCGAGATCGAACAGGCCCATCTGATGGCCTCGCATTTTGACTATCTGCTGAAAGTTCGGACGCGATCCATGTCGGCCTATCGCGCCGTGCTGGGCGAGAAGATATCGGCGCTGCCGCATGTGGCGTCGACCTCAACCTATGTGGCGATGCAGGCAGTGATCGAGGATAGCGCGGTGCTGCCGTGATTGGCATGTCGGGCGGATGCGCGCGAAATCGTGACTTGTCCGGTGGGAGTTTTGCGCCAAGATTGGACGATGCGACAGTTCTGGATTGCCCCGTTTCTTGGTCTTTGTTTCGCTGCGGCTGCGCCCCTCGCTCAGGCAGAGAGGGCAGGGCGGGTGCCGTTACTCGCTGACAGTGCAAGCTGCCCGGCGGCGCCGGATCATCAGGGCGCTGTAGACCTGCTGATCGGCCGTGTGCAGGCCGCCCCTGATGAAGCGTCAGCGCAGCAGATCTCCAACCAGTTCTGGCAATATTGGGCAGATGCACCCAATGCGCAGGCGCAGGCGCTGCTGGATCGGGGGATGACCCGGCGCTCGGCCTTTGACTTTCTCGGTGCACTGGAGGCATTTGACAGGTTGGTCGCCTACTGCCCGGATTACGCCGAGGGCTACAATCAGCGCGCTTTTGTCCATTATCTGCGGCGGGATTTTGGCGCGGCGCTAACGGATCTGGATCGCGCAATCGCCCTGTCGCCGCGTCATGTTGCGGCGCTGAGTGGTCGGGCGCTGTCGCTTTACGGGTTGTCGCGCCTGACGGAGGCGCGCCAGGCGCTGGAGCAGGCGCTGGCGCTCAATCCTTGGCTGCCGGAGCGGCATCTGGTGGCGCCGGGTGGTCCATTGGCACCGGAAGGGGCAGGCCCGACGACGCCTGAAGTGGACCTGTGATCTGTGGGCATTGAGACCCCTGTTTCGCATGACGCGGCGTCCAAACACCGATGCGGGAAAAATTCCATGATCCGTGAGATATCCCATTGTGCCGCTGCGGCGTCCTCGCTAGGTCTGTGATTGCAACGGGCCAAGCCCGCTGTGCGGACGTGGTGGAATGGTAGACACCGGAGACTTAAAATCTCCTGGCCGTATGGCCGTGCGGGTTCGAGTCCCGCCGTCCGCACCAGTTTCCTCAGTTTGAGATCAGGAGCCTCCGTTGTCTTTTACGCTGGTTGCGACTGCCAAGAATGAAGGGCCCTCGATCCTGGAATGGGTCGCCTACCACAAGATGATCGGGTTTCAGAACATCATCATCTACCAGAACGACTCTGATGATTTTACAGATGAAATTCTGAAAACTCTGCGCGATCTCGGTGAAATTTCCTATTTCTACAATCGGGCTGAACGCGGGCGACATCAGGTCAAAGCCTACAAACGTGCCGCGCGCCAGCCGGAGTTCCGGGATGCGCGATGGGTCCTTGCGCTTGATCTTGACGAGTTTCTCGTCGTTCACACTGGCGCGGGAACCGTCGGCGATCTCATTGATGCCGTGCCGGACTGCGACCAGATCATGGTGAACTGGAAGAAGTTTGGCAGCGCAGGCAGTGCAACTCTGTCGGAGCAGCTGGTGGTGGAGACCTTTTTGCTGGCCGAGGATGACGACCGGGTTGCTACGCATCTGACACCGTTCAAGACGATGTTTGATCCTGCTGCTCATGAGCGGTGCGGCATCCACAGGCCAAATGGCGCGAAGCTTCCCGATGATCAGATCAGAATTTGCAATGGATCCGGCCTGCCGAGCAGCGCCTACGAACATCGCAATTTCAGGGCTAAGGATCCCAGCCTGCGCGCGCTGGCCCAGATCAACCACTATATCACCAAGGACGCGGCGAGTTTTGTTCTGAAGTCGCACCGCGGCAGTGCCCATCAGGCGAACCGGCTGATTGATCGCAAATACTGGCTGCGCCGCAATCACAATGTTCAGGCCGACACACGGCTTGCGGCCAAGGCTGATAGAATCAGGGCGGGTATGGCCGCATTGGATGTGGCGTCGGGCGGGCGGTTGTTTGACCTGCGCAGCAAGGCCATCGCGCTGCATCGCGCCCGGTTTGAGGCGTTGATGAAAGAGGCCGCCTATCGCGAACTCTATGAGTTCTGTCTGGAAAATCAGATGCTGCCGACAGGCGGCTGACCGTTGAGGTCTCTCCTAGATCCGATCGTTTTGCGGCCCATTCGCCGGACGGATTATCAACCCCAAGACCGCAGGAGGGCGTCTGCCGTGGTGTTGCGGAGTAGTTGGATGAGGGCGTAAGCCGAGGCTGGCGTCAGGAGTTGGTGCCGTCCTTGGTCTGATCCTGCGGTGCCGCGCGTTCGGCTTGCACGGCGGCGATGGTTTCCAGCAGCAGCGGCTTGCGGATCGGTTTTTGCAGAAAACGGTCCATCCCGGCATCCAGGCAGGCGCGGCGATCGCTGTCAAACGCATTGGCCGTCAATGCGATGATCGCGGGCTGGGCCATGTCGCTGGCGCGGATCTGGCGGGTTGCAGTCAGGCCATCGACCTCGGGCATCGACATATCCATCAGGATGATGGCGGGTTGATGGTCGCGGCACATATCTACCGCTTCGCGTCCATTTTCGGCTTCGATCACCTTCAGCGGCGTGTCGGCCAGGAATTTCAGGATCAGCAGGCGGTTGGTGCGATTGTCATCAGCCAGCAGCAATACCCCCGGACCAAGCTGCGGCTGGGAGGTTTCCCGGCTGATCTGGGGCGGGACGATGGGGGCCGTGCGGGCAGCTGAAAGGTGGATTTCCAAGCGGAAGCAGGCGCCGTTGCCGGCGCTGGATTGCAGGCTGATACCGCCGCCCATGCGCTGTGCGAGGATATTGGAGATGGTCAGCCCCAGACCGGTTCCGCCATAGTGGCGTGTGGTTGCGGCATCGGCCTGCGAAAACCGCTCAAATACGTGTTTGGCCTGATCTTCGGAGATGCCAATGCCGGTGTCCACCACGTCGATAAAAAGATGATAGGGATCCTTTGCACCGCGACTGACGTGCAGGGCGACACTGCCATCGTGGGTGAATTTCACCGCATTGCTCAGCAGGTTGACCAGGATCTGGCGCAGCCGACCGTCATCGCCATGGACCTGTTCGGGCAGGTCATGGGCAAAGCTCAGGGTAAAGGATAGCCCCTTTTCGCGCAGCTTCGGCCTGAGCACATCGACGGCGCCGTCGACGCATTTGCGCAGGTTGAAATCGACCGTGCTGATTTCCATCTTTCCGGCCTCGAGCCGGGACAGATCCAGGATGTCGTGGATGATTTTCAACAGCGCGACTGAGGAATCCCGAATGGTTTCGACACATTGCTCCTGTTCCTCCGACAGCGGGCTCTCAGCGAGGATGTCGGACATGCCGATGATCCCATTCATCGGCGTGCGGATCTCGTGGCTCATATTGGCGAGGAATTCGGTTTTTGCCTGATCGGCCTTTTCGGCGGATTGTTTGGCCTGGGTGAGCTGGGCGTTGCGATGGGTCAGCTGCTGGTTCGCGCGCTTCAACTCGTTGTTCAACTCAACATCGCGGGTGACATCCCATTCGACACCGATCATCCGGTTGCGCCCCCGTCGATCACGGAACGAACAGCCCATGGCCCGGATATTCTTATGAGTGCCATCTTTCAGCTCGATGCAGAAATCGACCGAGTGGTTGTTGCCATTGCGTAGCGCCTCCTGGAAGCCGCTAATAACGCGATCGCGATCCTTGGCGTGCAGAAACGATCGCCAGAGCGACAAAGGCACTTCACCGGCTTCGGCAGGGTCCCCGTAGAGTTCACGCATCCGGCGGTCCCAGAGGGCGTTGTCAGAAGTCTCGTCTATTTCCCAGATGCCGATTTTCGAGGTTTCAACAGCCATTTCGAGACGGCGCGAGAGCGCCTCCAGATCACGTTCGCGCCGTTTGAGTGTCTGGATCACCGAACGCCGCGCTGCGGACAGGCGACCGGCGAGCGCGGTTGGAAACAGAATGAAGGCGCCAGCCAGCAGAACGGTGAACCGCAGTTGCCACTGGTTGTCTGCATGGGCGGGCCAGCCACCTTTGGGCCGGGCAGCCAGCTGCCAGGTGCCTACGGGCAGGACAATGTCCATCAGGACCGGGTTGTCCTTCAGTATGCTCGGGTCACCGTAGAACTGCTCGCCCTCGGCGCCCCTGCCGTCTTTGCCGACCAGCGCCACGTCGATCATAAGATCCGGGTTGTTGAGCCCTCCTTGGGTATAGATGGCATCGACATCAATCACCGCCGAGAGAATGCCCCAGAATGATCTGGTCGCTTGCGGGCCCGCGAAGATCGGAAAGCGGGCGATCATACCGCGACCGCCCTGCAGCAGGTTGACCGGTCCGGCAAGGACAAGGTCGCCGCTGTCGCGTGCGCGGAGCGCCGCAGCACGCTGGGCTTCATTCTTGCGGTAGTCCAAGCCAATTGCAGCCTCGTTACCCGCAATCGGATACATCAGGCGGATCACCAGATCCGGCGCCGCGGCGATGTTGCGCAGACTTGCTTCATCAGCAATCAGTTGTGACGCCAGCTCGGCAAAGCGCCGCTGCGTCATGTCGGGTTCGGTCGAGAGGACCGCCTGCAGCCCGCGCACAAGCTGGATATCGGCTGACAGGTTTCCCTCGATCCGGGCGCGGATCAGCCCCGCCTCATATTGAACATCCGCGCGCAGCTTCTGTTCATAGATTGTGTCATTCTGGGACTCGGCAGACAGCCCGGCCGCCACGATCACCACAAAGGCGACCAGGGTCGGAAGATAGGTCCGATTGTTCAGCGCCTGGATCCATGCTTTGGGCCGAAAACTCATGAAGGCTACACCGGTGGTTATCGTTTACTGCAATCTAGGGTCATTTCTGTCGCAAAACTGTTCAGCCAGTATTAACAATACTCGGTCTTTTCCGCTTTAGGCGATTTTTGTGAATTCAGGTCGCGCGCAAGATGCTCTGTATAGGGGCGTTCTGGGAGTGTATCCTTGATTAATATCAAATTGTGTTCATTTCCGGCTGGCGGTTCGTCAGAAGTCTCACCACCTTGGGTTGAGGGTGCGGCAAGAGTGTTCCTTATGGCGTTAAAACTGGCCGTATCCTTCAGTTGCAGGGTGTATATTAAATAATTGATATTATTCCGAAAAATCATGATTCTGGTTTGCTGGCCATCGGCTTTCGATCATGCTGGCATCGCTCCCTCGGGTTAATGTTTGAGCAATGTCTCTTGGGTATTGAATTTCTAGTGAACTTTCAATGTTAGGCCGAGGGTAAAGATGTTTTTCAAGAAAGACGCAAAGAAGAAGTCGGCAGAGTCGACGATGCAGCAGTCGGTCATGGACATGATCGACCGGACGCAGGCGATGATCCAGTTTGAACCTGATGGGACCATCATCGAAGCCAATGCCAACTTCCTTGGCGCGATTGGCTACCCTCTTGAGGAAATCCAAGGCAAACATCATTCGATGTTCGTGGACCCGGATTACGTCCGCAGCGAGGCCTACACCGCGTTCTGGCGGGATCTTGCGGCTGGCAAGGCGTTTACGGATCAGTTTCCGCGTGTTGCCAAATCGGGCAAGACGATCTGGATCCAGGCCACCTATGCCCCGGTTCTGGACAGCGAAGGCAAGACGATCCGCGTGATCAAGCTGGCCTCCGATATCACTGCGCGGCAGAACTGTGTTGAGGAAATCTCCAGAGGGCTGGAAGCGCTGAGCGACGGCGACCTCAGCTACCGTGTACCAACAAGTGATCTGCCGGATATGCGGGTGCTTTGCGATGCGTTCAACAAGGCGCAGGACACCTTGATGGGCGCGGTTGAAACGGTGAAAGCTGTGGCCGAGGCCGTGGGCAGCACCGCCTCTGAGATCAGCCAATCCTCCAGCGAATTGTCGCATCGCACCGAAACCCAGGCCGCAACCCTGGAAGAAACGGCAGCGGCGATTGAGGAGCTGACCTCGACCGTGCGCTCGGCCGCTGATGGCGCCCGCGAGGTCGAGGAAATTGTAAGCAACGCCCGCGTCACCGCCGAAGAAAGCGGTGAGGTGGTGAATAGTGCGGTCACGGCCATGTCGCAGATCGAGGAATCATCCGGCAAGATCTCCCAGATCATCTCGGTCATTGACGACATTGCGTTCCAGACCAACCTGCTTGCACTGAACGCCGGCGTTGAAGCCGCGAGAGCAGGCGAGGCAGGGCGCGGGTTTGCCGTTGTGGCCTCCGAAGTGCGGGCGCTGGCGCAGCGGTCCTCTGATGCGGCGGGCGAGATCAAGCAATTGATCACCGAAAGCTCGCAATATGTTGGCAATGGCGTGAAACTGGTGAGCCGGGCGGGGGAAGAGCTGCAAAAGATCATCGGCAGCGTCAGCACGATTTCCGGCCATGTCAGCCAGATCGCAACCGGCGCCGCCGAGCAATCGGTCACGCTGGTGGAAATCAACACGGGCGTCAGCCAGCTGGATCAGGTGACCCAGCACAATGCGGCGATGGTTGAGGAGGCGACGGCTGCCAGCCAGACCCTGTCCAACGACGCCAATGAGCTGACCCGCCAGATCTCCATCTTCAAGACCGGTTCGGGCGGGCAGAACATCGTGTCCTTCGCAAATGGTGGCGCTGGCGGCTATGGTGCGCGGGCTACCGGCTAGGGCCTGACATAAATGCGGCAGACCTGGGGTTGAGCTGGTCCGACCACTGCTGCGTCACAAGCGATGATATCTGGGGGCACGTCTGTACCAATGGCCCCCGGCAGGCCACCGTCGTACCGCGAGAGCAGGTGCGGCGGTTGTCCGTTTTGGATGTACGCAAGTTCCTGATCAGGCGCGTCCGGCCTGATGATCGTTTGGGCCTGCATCGAAACACAGATTTCCCGATCGGCCAAACCGTCATGGAGAACCTGATCAGGATCAAAGACGATCGAGCGGTCGCGATGGTCTAAGAGGGCAGTTCTAAATGACATCTGCCAACCATGACCGGAGTGACCGACATGATCCGCCTAGCGTCCATTCTCTATTCCCTGATCGGCAGCAGCCTTGCCGGCGCTGGTGTGATCGCGGTGCTGGTCGCCGGTCACGTTTCGGTGGCTGCCATCCTTATGGCGGCGGCCATCGGTGCTGTTGCTGGCCTGCCGGTGTCCTATCTCGTGGCGCGTCGTCTGTATCAGGGATGATTCCTGGTCGGTCTGGCGCGGTATCCCCGGTCAGGCGTCAAAGAACCCGCGGGCTGTGGCAACAAATGCGCGCGGGTTTTCTGCATGAAGCCAATGGCCGCAGTCCGGAAGCTTGGCGAAATGCGACTGGCTGAAGCGGGCTTTGATCAAGGGGCGGTGCTCGGCGAGGACATAGTGGGATGCAGCGCCGGAGAGAAACAGCGTGGTGCCGTCCCATTGCGCCTCGGTTTCGGGAAAACCCATAATCTTGGGCATATCACGTTCCAGCGTGTCCAGGTTCAGCCGCCAGCGTTTGTTGGGCAGGTCAAGCGACTGAGTGAAGAAGCTCTGCAAAGCTTTTTCGACCCCCAGTTCTGCCAGCTGGGCCTCCGCATCGGAGCGCCGCTCAACCCGTGACAGATCGACCTGACGCATGGCGTGGATGAACTGGATCTGGCTATGGCCATAGGCGACCGGGGCGATATCGGCGACCAGGAGACGGCGCAGCGCGTCAGGGTGATTGAGCGCGAGTGTCATCGCCGCCTTGCCGCCCATGGAGTGGCCGATCATATCGACCGGACCGCCGTGCTGCTCGATGACCTCGGCAAGGTCGCTGGCCAGATCGAGATAGCTGTGGCTCTCCGTCCAGGTGCTGTTGCCGTGGTTGCGCATATCGACGGCGATGACCTCGCGATCATCACAGAGCCGCTTGGCAATCGCGCCCCAGTTGCGGGCGGATCCATAGAGTCCATGCGCGATCATCAAGGTGGGTTTATCAGTCGGGGCGCCATGGCGGATGGTGTTCAGCATGTCCCCGTGATAGCGCCCGATCACGGCGGTCGCCAGTCCCTTTGCGCGGGGGATTGCCCCAATCCTGACCAGAGCGGCCCAGCCATTGAGCGTCGGACCCGGCCCGGCTAAGGTGCGCGACACTCCTCATACTTCGGGCAGCCCATGGCAGAGACACTTCTGAAAGAGATCGAACAGGTTCAGGATCTGCTGAAGGACCGTGAACAGGCGGGCGGGGATCTCTCTGCGGCGTTGAACCGGGCGCGGCGACGGCTGCCCCGACGGATTTACCAGCAGGGGCTGCGACTGGCAGAGGCACAGCATCTTCTGGCGCATCCGAAACTGGCGCTGACGGTGGATCACGAACCGCTGCAACGCGCGGCGCGCGAGGTGAGCAAACATCTGAAATCCATTGATCTGGCCGATCGGCGACGGGGGCGGATACTGGACATCGTTGCGACGATGGCATTTTCACTGATCGTTGTTGCGGTGCTGCTGGTGGTGGTGCTGCGCTGGCGGGGTTTTATCTGATTGCTCTTTTGTTTGCCTGCCTGAGGCGATAACTTGAACGTGGTTCAAGATTGAGGGGCAGAGCAGATGGCGAGCAAGGCCGAAATCCGCAAGCAAGAGTTGCGCGAAAAGCTGGTGGCAGCGGCCGAGATCCGCATTCGCCGCGACGGGGCAGGGGCGCTGCGGGCACGTGATCTGGCGACCGATGCAGGCTGTGCAGTTGGGGCCATCTACAACGCTTTCGACGACATGAATGCCATCGTGATGGCTGTCAACGGGCGGACTTTTCAGGCGCTGGGGCTGGCGGTGCAGCGATCGCTGGTTGGCGCGCAGACGCAGGCGCCAACGGACCGGCTGATCCTGATGAGCCACGCCTATCTGGGGTTTGCGGCTGAAAACACGCGGCTCTGGCGGGCCTTGTTCGATGTTCGGGCGGAGGAGGTCGAGGTGCCCGACTGGTACAGGGCGGCGCTGGAGAAACTATTTGCCAATATTGCCGCGCCTGTTGCCGAGATTTTTCCTGATAAGGCGCCTGAGGATCTGGCGCTCATGGTGCGGGCGCTGTTCTCGGCGGTGCATGGAATCGTGCTTCTGGGGCTGGAGAGCCGGATCTCCGGGGTTCCGATCGCCAAGATCGAGCGGATGATTTCCGAGGTATTATCGCGACTTGCATGATCTCTTGAACGTTGTTCAAAATATACCTTGAACAACGTTCAGGATTTTTCTATACCAGATTTATGAACGATGTTCAGATTTGGAGGATGTGATGTTTGCAACGATTAAGACCCTGATCCGAGGCATTGATGCACGTGCCGAGGAACGGTTGAGCGACACCTATGCGATTGATCTGATCGACCAGAAGATCCGCACCAGCGAAGCAGATCTGGCCCGTGCGAAGCAGGTTCTGGCCGGGTTGATCCAGAAATCCCGTATGGAAACCCGGCAGCTGGATGCGGTGACGCTGCGGATTGCGGATCTGTTGGAGCGGGCGCAGGCAGCGCTGAGAGAGGGGCGGGAGGATCTGGCCCAGACAGCTGCCGCCGCGATAGCCGAGCTGGAGAATGAACAGGCCATGCGCCGCCGTACCGTCGATATGCTGGAGCAGCGCGGCCTGCAATTGCGCCAGTCGGTCGAGGCCAGCCATCGTCGCCTCATGGATCTGAAACAGGGCGCCATCGCGGCCCGCGCCACCCGCAAGGCGCAACATGCGCATGGCGGCATGGCCCGCAGCGCCGGTTCCGGTGACACGCTGGGAGAGGCCGAAGCCCTGATCAATCGGGTGATGTCTGCCGAAGACCCCTTTGAACAGAGTGCGATCCTCAAAGACATCGAAACCGGGCTGAGCCATGGCTCGGTGGCCGACGATCTGGCTGATGCAGGGTTTGGGAAGCCGACCCGCAGTACTGCTGCCGATGTGCTGGCACGGCTGCACGCAAAAGCCTGACACAACACGTATAGGGCCGATGCGCCCGATATCTGATTGACCTTAACACCACCTATGACCAACCGGGAGAAATCCAATGACAAACACACGCAATGACAACAACCTGATCATCACTCTCAACGTGGCCGGTGTGGCCGTGGCTTACGGAATGCTGGGCATTTCGCTCTGGCTGTCGACCGATGTGCCGCTTGCGACCAAAGGGTTCTGGGGCATGGGGATCATGCTTCTGACGCTGAGCCTGATCAATGTTGTGAAATACCGTTTTGATATCCGGTCCAGCGAGGATCGCATCCGCCGTATCGAAGAGGCGCGCAATGAGAAGATGCTGGAGGAGGCTCTGGCAGAGACCAAATCGCTCTGATCCCAGTGGGCAGAGATCATGAATAGAAAACCGCCGCGCGCCATGGGCCCGCGGCGGTTGTTGTTTGTTTCCGCGAACGGATCAGTGGTTCGGGTAGAGCGGGAAGCGGGCGCAGAGGGCGGCCACTTTCTCGCGTACCGATGCCTCAACAGCGGCGTTGCCATCTTCACCATTGGCTGCCAGGCCGTCGACCACCTCGATGATAAGATCGGCAATCTCGCGGAACTCGGCTTCACCAAAACCACGGGTGGTGCCTGCCGGGGTACCGAGACGGATACCGGAGGTCACGGTCGGCTTCTCCGGGTCAAACGGAATGCCGTTCTTGTTGGTGGTGATATGGGCGCGGCCCAGAGCCTTGTCCACGATATTGCCGGTCACGCCTTTCGGGCGCAGGTCGACCAGCATCACATGGGTGTCGGTGCCGCCAGTGACGATGTCCAGACCGCCCTTGATCAGCTGATCGGCCAGCGCGACGGCATTGGCCCGCACCTGCTTCTGGTAGTCTTTGAACTCGGGGCGCAGTGCTTCACCGAATGCGACGGCCTTGGCGGCGATCACATGCATCAGCGGGCCACCCTGGATGCCGGGGAAGATCGCGGAGTTCACTTTCTTGGCGATATCGGCGTCATTGGTCAGGATCATGCCACCGCGCGGACCGCGCAGGGTCTTATGCGTGGTGGTGGTCGCAACATGGGCATGGGGGAAGGGCGAGGGGTGTTCACCCGCCGCAACCAGACCGGCGAAATGCGCCATGTCGACGTGCAGATAGGCGCCAACCTTGTCCGCGATCTCGCGGAAGCGGGCAAAGTCAATCACCCGCGGAATGGCGGAACCACCGGCGATGATCAGCTTGGGCTGATGCTCCAGCGCCAGCGCTTCGACCTGATCATAGTCGATCAGGTTGTTGTCTTCACGCACACCGTAGTGGATGGCGTTGAACCATTTGCCAGACTGGTTGGGACGCGCACCGTGAGTGAGGTGGCCACCAGAGGCGAGGTCCATCCCCAGGATGGTGTCGCCGGGCTGGATCAACGCCTGGAACACACCCTGGTTGGCCTGCGAACCGGAGTTGGGCTGAACGTTTGCAAATTCGCAGTTGAACAGCTGTTTTGCGCGGTCGATGGCAAGATTTTCTGCAACATCAACATATTGGCAGCCACCATAGTAGCGACGCCCCGGGTAGCCTTCGGCGTATTTGTTGGTCAGAACGGAGCCCTGAGCCTCCATCACGGCGGCGGAAACGATGTTCTCCGATGCAATCAACTCAATCTCGTCGCGCTGACGGCCGAGCTCATCCGTGATCGAGCCGAACAGCTCCGGGTCGCGCTCTGCGAGGGATTGGGTAAAAAAACCGGGGTCGCGGGAGGTGGTCTCGGTCATGATGACACTCCATCAGTTGGCGTAGTATTCGAGAGATTTCCTATCGGAAACACCTAGGCCCCGAAAGCCCGGAATGCGACGAAATCCCCGCTGAGAGCGGCAAGACTGGCAATCTTGGGAAAGCTGTGATTGTTTCGGAACGAATTGCGTAACACCGGAAACAGATTTGATGACAATGAGAATCGCCTTTCTGGCCAGCCGGGCTCCGGTGGCGCAGTCAGCTCAAGCCGAGATGGTCGCACGCTACGGAAACGTGCCCAAGGAAGAGGCGGATGTGATCGTTGCGCTTGGCGGCGATGGCTTCATGCTCGACACGCTGCACGACACGATTGATCTGTCGGCGCCGGTCTATGGCATGAACCGAGGTACTATCGGCTTTTTGATGAATGAATATGGCGTCGTTGACCTGATCGCGCGGCTGATGGCAGCCGAGGAAGAGATTATTAACCCGCTGTCCATGGTCGCACTGGATGCAGAAGGGCAGACGCATCGGGCTCTGGCTATCAATGAGGTTTCATTGCTGCGGGCCGGTCCGCAGGCAGCCAAGCTGAAGATCTCTGTTGATGATCGTCAGCGTATGGCGGAACTGGTCTGTGACGGGGCGCTTGTATCAACGCCAGCGGGGTCGACGGCCTATAATTATTCGGCGCATGGTCCCATTTTGCCCATCGGTTCGGATGTGCTGGCATTGACCGCAATCGCCGCCTTTCGTCCGCGCCGCTGGCGCGGTGCCTTGCTGCCCAGCAATGCAACAGTGCGGTTTGATGTGCTGGAACCTGAGAAACGGCCCGTGATTGCGGCCGCGGATTCCGTTTCTTTTGCCAATGTTGTTCAGGTTGAGATCGCAACCCAGACCAGGATCCGCCACAAGATCCTGTTCGACCCCGGCCATGGGCTGGAGGAACGGTTGATTTCGGAGCAATTCACCTAAGGTAGATGGCCATTGCCCGGGGTGGATCACGTGTTTGTGATCGCAAGGATCGCGTTTTTGTGCGATAGTCGAACTCTAGACAAGGCCGATGCCAGCGGTGACAGCCAAAGGGCATAGCGCTCTCAAGAAGAGAGGCGCAGGATCTACCGGGATGGCCATCGGCCCCTATATTTTAAGCAGCTAAGATTTTGCTTCAGCCGGACTGTGCGGGTATTGATCCGTACGCGTTTGGATCCGCGAAGGCGGGAAACGCCGGGGCGATGGTCCCGCAACCTTCGTGTGATGTTTGTGAACGAGTATCCGGTGGTATCGGAAAATCCGGGGGTCGGTGTGAGCCGAGTCCCGGGTTTCCTTATCCGCGAGCGTGTTGGTTTCCCGCGGTTCTTTTCGCGCACCCATAGTATGTATCCGACCATCTGCCAGCCGGGTTAGAGCTGCTCCCACAGTCTATCACACATGCGCCCGATCCGATCCTCAATGGCGATACAGGCGTCCACTGCCATGTCCTCGCGCCAGCGCGATGCTGCGATCTGCACATTGATCGGCTGCGATCCTGAGGGCAATTTGGCAAGGCGGCTGGGAACCGAGGCCGCAGGCAGGCCGAGGAAGTTCATCGCATAGGAATAGACAGCACAGCCCAGCACCTCATGCACGCCTGCCGCCCCTTCGGTGTCGCGGTCGGGTTTGAAAAATGGCTGCGGCAGGAACGGGGTCAATACCAATGGGTAGCGCTGCATGAAGAGCGACCAGTCACGCGCGTATTGCGTGCGTTTGGCCATCATCTGCAGCAGCTCGACGCCGGCAAAGGGCGGGAATTCCTCAAAATAGACTGCAAAGATATCCCGCACCGTTTGCGACCCGGCTGCGTCAACATCGTCTTTCATCAGGGCATAGACCTCGCCCATCAACGCGCGGTACCCTGTGCGCCCGGCATCGAAGACATCGGGGAGCAGGGTTTCCTCGACGATATAGCCTGCATCCAGCAGGGCCGCGCGCGCGTCATCCAAGGCGGCCTCCACCTGCGGGTGGAGTTCGTAGCCGTAGGTCTCCTTGGAAAAGGCGACGCGGATTGGGCCTTCGGTGGCCTGACCGTGCCAGGGCATCGGCACGTGGAAGGGATCGCGAGGATCGGGCGCAATAAGGCTGGGCATCGACAGATGCAGATCCCGTGCCGTGCGGGTGATCAGCCCCTGTACGGACATATTCTGCGCCAGTATTCCACGCTCTGCGCTTTGGCTGGGGTTCCAGGCAGGCACGCGGCCAAGGCCGGGTTTGACGGTTACCGCGCCATTGGCAGCGGCGGGAAAACGTAAAGAGCCGCCGATGTCATTGCCATGGGCCAGCGCGCCGATCCCGGCCATCACCGCCGCACCGGCCCCGCCGGAGGAGCCGCCAGGCGAGATATGGCACCCCCAGGGATTGTGCGTGCGCCCAAAGAGCGGGTTGTCAGTGTCGGCGCGAAAGGAGAACTCAGGCGTGTTGGTGCGACCAATCACGACGGCCCCTGCATCCTGGAGGTTCTTCACCACCGGCGCATCATCCGGCGCGATCAGGTCCTTCAGCGCGGTCACACCGTTGGAGGTGGCGTGGCCCTTCTGATCGACGTTGATCTTGATGGTGACTGGCACACCGTGCAGCGGACCGGGCGTGGCACCCGCATCGCGCGCCTTGTCTAGCGCTCTGGCCCGCTCCAAGGCGTCACTGCCCAGATCCTCGACAACGGCATTCAGATCGGGATTGACCGCTGCCATGCGGTTGATGGAGGCGGCAACGGCGGCTTCGGCGGTCAGATCTCCCGCTCGGGTGTGCTGTGCCAGTTCCGTTGCGCTCAGGCGCCAGATGTCGATGTGTGTCATATACATGCCTCCTTCCCGGCAGGGTAGGCGGGCACGACCGAGTTGCAAGGAAAACCGCGCGGCACATCATACAAAGACAGGCTCCGCCGGGTGGCGAAGCCTGCGTTTGTCAGAAGCCTGCGCGCGTCTTACTTCGCGTATCCGAGAGTTTGCAGCGCTGTGGTGATCTCGTCCAGAATGGCCGGGTCATCGATGGTCGCGGGCATCTTCCACGGCGTGCCGTCGGCGATGTTCACCATCGTGCCGCGCAGGATCTTGCCGGAGCGGGTCTTGGGCAGGCGGTCCACGACGCAGGCCAGTTTGAACGCCGCCACCGGGCCGATCTTCTCGCGCACCAATTTCACCACCTGCGCGACTACCTCCTCATGGGGCGTGTTGCAGCCAGCATTGAGGCAGAGGAAACCCAATGGCATCTGCCCCTTGAGGCTGTCGGCGGCGCCAATTACCGCGCATTCAGCGACATCCGGGTGGCCTGCCAGCACTTCCTCCATGCCGCCGGTGGACAGGCGGTGGCCCGCCACGTTGATCACGTCATCCGTGCGCGCCATGATGTAGAGGTAGCCGTCCTCGTCCTTCATGCCGGCATCGCCGGTCTCATAGTAGCCGGGAAAGGTGGTGAGGTAGCTTTTCTTGAAGCGGTCCTCAGCATTCCAGAGCGTCGGCAGCGTGCCCGGCGGCAGCGGCAGTTTCACCGCAATCGCGCCCAGCTCGCCCGGCGCCACCGGGTTGCCGCCTTCGTCCAGAATATCGACTTCATAGCCCGGCATAGGCACGGCGGGGGAGCCGAGCTTGACCGGCAGTTCCTCGATCCCCAGCGGGTTCGCGGCAATCGACCAGCCGGTCTCTGTCTGCCACCAGTGGTCGATCACCGGCACCTTCAGCTGCTCCTGCGCCCAGGTGATGGTGTCGGGGTCCGCACGCTCGCCGGCCAGGTAGACCTGTTTGAGGCAGCCGAGGTCGTATTTCTTGACGTATTCGCCCTTCGGGTCCTCGCGTTTCACTGCCCTGAAAGCAGTCGGCGCGGTGAAGAAGCTCTTGACCTTATGCTCGGAAATCACCCGCCAGAAGGTGCCCGCATCGGGCGTGCCGACGGGTTTGCCCTCGAACACGATTGTGGTGTTGCCGTGAATAAGCGGCCCGTAGCAGATATAGCTGTGGCCCACGACCCAGCCCACATCGGACGCAGCCCAGAACACGTCGCCGGGATCGACGTTGTAAATGTTCTTCATGGTCCAGTTCAGCGCCACCAGCTGGCCTGCGGTGTGGCGGATCACCCCCTTGGGCTGGCCAGTGGTGCCGGAGGTATAAAGGATATAGGAAGGGTGGTTGCCCTCAACGGGCACACATTCGGCAGGTTCCACACCGTATTGGAAACCGTGCCAGTTCACGTCGCGGCCTTCGATCAGCTCGGCCACTTCCTGCTCGCGCTGGAAAATAACGCAGAAGTCGGGTTTGTGGGTGGCCAGGTCGATGGCGCCGTCCAGAAGTGGTTTGTAATGGACCGTCCGCCCCGGCTCCAACCCGCAGGAGGCGGCGATGATCGCCTTGGGCTTGGCATCATCGATCCGCACCGCCAGTTCGTTGGCGGCAAAGCCGCCGAACACCACCGAATGCACCGCGCCAATGCGGGCGCAGGCCAGCATCGCCTCCAGCGCCTCGGGGATCATCGGCATGTAGATGATGACGCGGTCGCCTTTCTCCACGCCCTTGGCCCGCAGCGCCCCAGCCAGGGTGGCGACACGGTTGCGCAGCTCAACATAGGAGATTTCGCGCTTCGTCTGGGTGATGGGGCTGTCGTAGATGATCGCCGTCTGCTCTCCCCGGCCTGCTTCGACATGACGGTCGACAGCGTTGTAGCAGGTGTTCACCTTTGCATCGGCAAACCATTCGTAGAGCCCATCGCCCTTGTCGGTCAGGGCCTTGCTCGGCGCGCGATCCCAGCTGATCGACGCTGCGGCTTCCATCCAGAATTGTTCCGGATTGGACCTCCAGCTCTCATAGACCTCTGAATACGACATGCGGTTCCTCCTCACTCATCCTTGGAGGTGAGTTAGGCGCATGGATCGCCACCGGGCAAGCGTGCTGGGCGACGTCGCGTCAGATTGGCGCAAGAAATTTGCATTTTTTGCCGGTGTGGCGTTGCAAAGTTTTGCAAACAGGGTGCGTTCGCGGAATTTACAGCAAGATGAAGCGCAGTTTGCAAAGTCTCTGCGCAAGCCTCAGAAGCCGGTCGTCTGAGGGAGGGTGGGGCAGGCACTCTGATTCGAGGCCACGTGCCTGCTCTGTTTGTGGCGCTGCGGGATCTGCGCCCCGCAGCCAGCCGTCAGCTGTAGTGGGCGACGGGCGTTCCGGCGATTGCCGCCATGTTCAGCAGCCCGCGGGCGGTGATCGAGGGGGAGACGATATGCGCGCGATTGCCCATGCCCATCAGGATCGGCCCGACCTCCAGCCCGCCGGCTCGCATCTTGAGGATGTTGCGCACACCGCTGGCGGCATCGGCATGGGCAAAGATCAGCACATTGGCCTCGCCCTCCAGTCGCGAATTCGGGAAGATCCGGCTCCGCAGCTCAGGATCCAGCGCGGTATCGATATTCATCTCGCCTTCGTAGATGAAATCGCGGGGCGTCCGGTCGAGGATGTCGATGGCCGCGCGCAGCCGTGCGCCGGAATCGCAGCTGGTATTGCCAAACTGCGATTGCGAACACAGGGCGATCTTTGGCTCCAGGCCAAAGCGGCGTACGTGGCGCGCGGCGCCCAGAACCGTTTGCGCAATCTGTTCCGGGGTTGGTTCGATCCGCACATGGGTATCACCGATGAACAGCGGCCCGTCCTCAAGGATCATCAGTGACAGCGCCCCATGGGGCTCATAGCTGCCACCGCCAAGCACCTGGTTCACGTAGTTCATATGCCAGCGATATTCGCCAAAGGTGCCGCAGATCATGCTGTCGGCCTCGCCCCGGTGGACCATGATTGCGCCGATGGCCGTGGTGTTGGTGCGCATGATCGCCTTGGCCAGATCCGGGGTCACGCCTTCGCGCTGCATCACGCGGTGGTAGCTGGTCCAGTAGTCGTAGTAACGCGGATCGTTCTCCGGGTTCACGATCTGGACGTCGGTGCCGGGGCGGATGCGCAGGCCCAGCCGTTCACAGCGGGTTTCGATCACCTCGGGCCGACCGATCAGGATCGGCGTTTCGGTGGTCTCTTCAAGGATGCCCTGAGCCGTGCGCAACACCCGCTCATCTTCGCCCTCGGTGAAAACGATGCGGCGCGATGCAGCCTTTGCCGCCTCAAAGACGGGTTTCATCAGCAGGGCGGATTTGAATACGGTCTGGTTCAATTTCGCGCGGTAGGCGACAAGATCATCAATCGGACGCTGGGCGACACCGCTGTCCATGGCGGCCTTGGCCACGGCGGAGGACACCACACCGACCAGACGCGGGTCAAACGGCTTGGGGATGAGGTAGTCGGCGCCAAAGGTCAGCTGTTCGCCCTGATAGGCGGCTGCCGCCTCGGCCGAGGTGGTCATCCGGGCCATTTCGGCGATACCCTCGACACAGGCGATCTGCATGGCGTCGTTGATCTCTGTCGCGCCCACATCCAGCGCCCCACGGAAGATGAAGGGGAAGCAGAGGACGTTATTGACCTGATTGGGAAAGTCGCTGCGGCCGGTGGCGATGATGGCGTTGGGGGAGACGCTGCGCGCCACATCCGGCAGGATCTCGGGGTTGGGGTTGGCCAGGGCAAAAATGATCGGACGATCCGTCATCTTTGCCACCATCTCCGGTTTCAGCACATTCGGGCCGGACAGGCCGAGGAAGAGGTCCGCGCCCTCGATCACCTGATCCAGCGTGCGCAGGTCGGTTTTCTGTGCAAAGGCGGACTTATGCGGGTTCATATCCTCGGTGCGGCCTTCATAGACCAGCCCATGCAGGTCGCAGAGCCAGATATTCTCACGCTTCACGCCCAGTTTCACCAGCATGTTGAGGCAGGCAATCCCCGCCGCGCCACCACCGGTGGAGACAATCTTGATGTCTTCGAATGTCTTACCCGCGACGTGCAGTGCGTTTTTGGCGGCTGCGCCCACGACGATTGCGGTGCCGTGCTGGTCATCGTGGAAGACCGGGATATTCATCCGCTCGCGGCAGATCTTTTCAACGATAAAGCAGTCGGGGGCCTTGATATCCTCAAGATTGATCGCCCCAAAGGTCGGCTCCAGCGCGCAGACGATATCGGCCAACTTCTCCGGATCGCTTTCGTTTACTTCGATATCGAAACAGTCGATACTGGCGAATTTCTTGAACAGGACGGCCTTGCCTTCCATCACCGGTTTCGACGCCAGCGCGCCGATGTTTCCAAGGCCGAGGACCGCTGTGCCATTGGTCACAACCGCGACCAGATTGCCGCGCGACGTATATTTCGCCGCGTCCGCAGGATCGGATTTGATTTCGATGCAGGCCTCTGCCACGCCCGGCGAATAAGCCCGCGCCAGATCGCGGCCATTGGCCATCGGCTTGGTTGCGCGGATCTCCAGCTTACCGGGGTTGGGATAGGCGTGATAGTGCAGCGCGGCATCGCGCAGGGTTTGGGTGTCGGACTTTGGATTTTTGGTCATCAGGCGCTCCAGAGACTATAGTTTAGCATTAAACGACTTTTGACGTCAGGGAAACAGACTATTCTCGTTGGGTGTTTGGGGGCTTTCGCAAGAGCTTGCGCCCGAGCGCGCTTGGTCTCACTGTGTGGCAAAAGACCAAAAGGGAGCGAAGAATGGCGGATACGATTGCGGAGCTGCGGCTGCCGACGCAGGAGCTTCGGGACGACATCCCGTTTTACACCAAAACCCTCGGGATGAAGCTGGACTCGATCTATCCGGCAGATGATCCGGCTATCGGGGTGTTTTCGGGCCATGGACTGCGGCTGCGGATCGAGCGCGGCGCCGCTGAAGCACCCGGCACCATTCGCATCCTGACTGATGATCCCGATGGGTTTGCCGGTGGTGCCCGCAGGCTGACCGCTCCCAATGGCACCCAGATTGAGATTGAAGAGCGCAACCCACCACTGGTGATGCCCGAAACAGTGCATAGTTTTGTGGTTCGGCGGCTGAAGGATCAGGCGCCCTGGATCATCGGCCGCGCAGGCATGCACTACCGCGACCTGGTGCCGGACCGGCTGGGCGGCTCGATCATCGCCAGCCACATCCGCATTCCCGACGGCGGCCCGGTGCCGGATATGGTGCATTTCCACAAGGTGGGCTTTCAGCTGATCTTCTGTATCCACGGCTGGGTTGATGTCGTCTATGAGGATCAGGGAGACAAGATGCGGCTGACCGCCGGTGATTGCTTCATCCAGCCGCCGGAGATCCGCCACCGGGTGCTGGAGGCCAGCGACAATGTGCAGGTGATCGAGATCGGCGTCCCGGCCGAGCATGTGACCGAGATCGACCACGAGATGACCTTGCCGACGCCGCACTACCGCCCCGAACGGGAATGGCAGGGCCAGCGGTTTGTTTACAACAAGGCAGAAGGCGCCGAATGGATGCCGTTCCGCCTGCCGGGCTACATCTGCCGCGACACGACGATTGCCGAGAATACCAAGGGCGTCGCAGGCGTACAGGTGGTGCGCCGCGGAGAAGGCGCGCCGCAGTGGGCCGCGCATGACACCGATATCCATTTCACATTTGTCATGAACGGCACAGTCACGCTGGAGGGCGAGGGCCGCGAGCCTTATCAATTGGAACAGGGCGATGCCTTCGTCATTCCGCCGGGGATGAAAACCCGCCTCAGCGCGCCGTCGGATGATGTGGAACTGCTGGAGGTGACGCTTCCGGGTGTGTTCAACACCAGCTTGGCAGAGCCAACGGTCTGACCGCAGATCCTGGGTGGATCATCAGGCAATAGCGGTATTGGCCGGAGGATGTGATATTGTGGTTCAGCTTGGTCGAGGGGGCTTTCGCTCCTTCGGCAAATTCAGCTATCGTCTCAAATTCTGACCAGTTGATCAAAAAAATCAGGGAATCGCCATGAGCCTCAAAGATGCTGCCACCGCCGTTCGTGAAAACGCACACGCGCCTTATTCCAACTTCAAGGTCGGTGCGGCGATCCGGGCAGCATCCGGTACGGTCTATGTTGGCTGCAATGTGGAAAACGTTGCCTACCCAGAAGGCACCTGCGCAGAGGCCGGTGCCATCGCCGCAATGGTTGCCGCAGGCGAGACGAAGCTTGAGGCGGCATATGTGATTGCCGATTGCCCGGCGCCAATCCCGCCCTGCGGCGGCTGCCGTCAGAAGCTGGCGGAGTTTGGCGCGCCCGAGGTCAAGGTGACACTTGCCACCACAGATGGGCTGGAGCGCGAAACCACGATTGGCGATCTGCTGCCCGGCGCCTTTGGCGCGGACCATATGGAACGGAGCTGAGCCATGGACGCACGCGCGATCATCGCCAGCCTGCGCCGGGGAGAGACACCCGGCGATGAAGACCTGCGCTGGTTTGCCGAAGGATTGGCCAATGGGGCCGTCTCGGATGCGCAGGCGGGTGCGTTTGCCATGGCGGTTTGTCTGCAGGGGCTTGGCGTCGATGCGCGGCGGGCCTTGACGCTGGCAATGCGTGATAGCGGTGACGTGCTGCGCTGGGATCTGGATGGGCCGGTGCTGGACAAACACTCTACCGGTGGGGTCGGCGATTGCGTGTCGCTGCTGCTGGCACCCGCGCTGGCGGAATGCGGTGCCTATGTGCCGATGATCTCCGGTCGGGGTCTGGGCCATACCGGCGGGACGCTCGACAAGATGGAAGCCATTCAGGGCGTCAGCACCCAAGTGTCCGAACAGGGGCTGCGCAGCATGATGCAAAGCGTAGGCTGCGCCATCGTCGGGGCGACCGCAGAGATCGCCCCGGCGGACAAGCGGCTATATGCGATCCGTGATGTCACCGCCACGGTGGATAGTCTGGACCTGATCACCGCCTCGATCCTGTCAAAGAAACTGGCGGCCAGCACCGATGCGCTGGTTCTGGATGTGAAAATCGGCTCCGGTGCCTTCATGAAAACGCTGGAGGAGGCCGAGGCGCTGGCCCGCAGTCTCACTGAGACGGCGAATGCGGCCGGTTGCAGGACCTCGGCGCTGATCACTGATATGAACCAGCCTTTGGCGCCCGCGCTGGGCAACGCGTTGGAGGTGGCGGAGGTGATGCGGGTGCTGACCGGTATCTGCGGCCAGACGGGCGCCTTGGCGGAGCTGACGGCGGAGCTGGGAGGTGTCTTGTTGGCACATGGCGGATTGGCGGCGCAGAGCCATGCCGGGGCGGATATGATCCGCAAGGCCATTGCCAGCGGGGCGGTTGCCGAACGTTTTGCCCGAATGGTCGCCGCGATGGGCGGCCCGACCGATTTCGCGGACCACTGGCACACAATTCTGCCGACGGCTCCGGTGGTACGCCCCATCACCGCAGATCGGGCGGGCCATGTTCACGCTATCAATGGCGAGGCGCTCGGCCTTGCGGTCGTGCGGCTGGGCGGCGGGCGGATGATCGAAAGCGACGTGATCGACCCCTCCGTCGGACTGGCGGAGCTGGCGCCGCTTGGACGCACGCTTTCAGTCGGCGACCTGATTGGTGTGATCCATGCCGCTGATGAAGACGCCGCTGATGCAGCCGAGGCCAGCCTGCGCGCAGCCTATCAGCTGTCTGATAGCGCGCCGGAGCGGCTGCCGCTGATCTACAAGAGGGTTTCCTAATGGCGCGTGCGTTTCTGGTGGTGATGGATTCCGTCGGTATCGGTGGTGCGCCAGATGCTGGTCAGTATTTCAATGGTGATCTGCCGGACATTGGCGCCAATACGCTGGCCCATATCGCCCAGGCCTGCGCTGCGGGCCGCGCCGAGGAGGGGCGCAGCGGTCCGCTGCAGGTGCCAAATCTGGATCGGCTCGGGTTGGGGGCTGCCGTGGCGCAGGCCTCGGCGGTGCCTTGCCCTGATCTGGGTGGGGCGGAGATTATCGGGCGCTGGGGTGTCGCCCGCGAGATCAGCCGGGGCAAGGATACCCCCTCTGGTCATTGGGAACTGGCGGGCCTGCCGGTGCCTTGGGATTGGTGCTATTTCCCGGATCAGACACCCGCGTTTCCGGATGATCTGGTGGCCCATGTCTGCGCGGCGGCCGGAACCGAGGCTCTACTTGGCAATTGCCATGCCTCGGGTACTGCGATCATTGCCGAACATGGCGCCGCGCATATGCAGTCGGGGCAGCCGATCTGTTATACCTCTGCCGATAGTGTCTTCCAGATTGCCGCCCATGAGGAGAGCTTTGGTCTTGACCGGTTGTTGGCGCTCTGCGAGGCGGTGGCCCCCTATCTGCACGCGATGAAGGTGGGGCGGGTGATTGCGCGGCCCTTTGTCGGGACGCCCGAGACCGGATTTCAGCGCACCACAAACCGGCGTGACTACGCCATCATGCCGCCTGAGCCGATCCTGACCAATTGGGTGCAGGATGCCGGTCGACCAGTGCACGCCATCGGCAAAATTGGTGATATTTTCTCTATGCAGGGGATTGATACGCTGAAGAAAGGCGATGACGCGAGGCTGATGCGGCATTTGCAGGCGGCTGTGGCTGAGGCCGAGGACGGCAGCCTGACCTTTGCCAATTTTGTCGAGTTTGACAGCCTCTACGGGCATCGTCGCGATATCTCGGGCTATGCGCGGGCGCTGGAATGGTTTGACCAAGAGATCGGCAAGCTGCTGCCGCAGCTGCGGGATGGCGACCTGCTGATCCTGACGGCCGATCATGGCAATGATCCGAGCTGGCCCGGCACCGATCACACCCGTGAACAGGTGCCGGTGCTGATGGCCGGCGCGGGGGCCGGACCGCTGGGCAATCTGGCATTCGCGGACATGGCAGCGACCGTGGCGGACCATCTGAAAATCCCTGCTCAGGGGCCGGGCCGGTCGGTGCTGACCTGATTGAAGCGGGCGGATGAGATGGCGGCCTCGGCAGCGTCTGCGCGCTGAACGGCGCCCGAATTTGCAGCGGTTGGAGACGATAGCCGACAAATCCGCCTTGCCTGTCCCACAGTGCAGGCACTAAGAGAGATTGAATTTTCCTGAAAGGAGCGCCCAATGTCCGATCATCTGACCGTTGTCGACCACCCGCTGGTGCAGCACAAGCTCACCCTGATGCGCGACAAGGGCACCTCTACCGCCGGTTTCCGCCGCCTGCTGCGCGAGATTACCCAGCTGTTGGCCTATGAGATCACCCGCGAGATGCCGCTGACCACCACCACCATCGACACTCCGATGGAGGAAATGGAGGCACCCATCCTTGCGGGTAAGAAACTGGCGCTGGTGTCGATCCTGCGGGCGGGCAACGGGATGCTGGACGGCGTGCTGGAACTGATCCCCTCGGCACGGGTCGGCTTTGTCGGTCTCTACCGGGATGAGGAAACCCTGCAGCCAGTGCAATATTACTTCAAGGCACCCGAGGGGCTGAAGGACCGGTTGGTCATTGCGGTAGATCCGATGCTGGCAACCGGCAACAGTTCGGCCGCGGCCATCGACCTGCTGAAAGAGGCCGGAGCAAATGACATCCGTTTCCTCTGCCTGCTGGCCTCGCCCGAGGGGGTGGAGCTGATGAAGGAGAAGCATCCGGATGTGCCGATCGTGACGGCCTCGTTGGACCGGCAGCTGAACGAGAAGGGGTATATCCTGCCCGGGCTCGGCGATGCGGGTGATCGGATGTTCGGCACCAAATAAGCCTGCGGCCAGCGTGCAGCTCTTGGGGCGGCATGGACACAAGGCACGGCCACGAAGCCAAGGGCGTCTGGCAACAGGCGCCTTTTCCATGTCCGTCGGCTGACACACCCGGGCGCGGGGAGGGTAACGGCAGCGATGTCTCTGGGATCTTTCGTGAAATCGGGGAAACCCTGCTTTACTCAGATTCGCTTTTCGGGCATCCTGCGGCCATATGTTGTGGGGCTCTCGGATGACGCTTACTAGAATTATTGCAAGTGCTTTGATCGCGGCGGCCTGCTTCGGCACAGCAGAGGCGCAGTCGATCCGCCCCACCGAACCGCCGGCAGAATTTCCGCCCGCCTCCTTTGCAGGCAAGCAATATGTCGACAGTCGCGGCTGTGTTTTCATTCGGGCGGGGATCGACGGCAATGTCACCTGGGTGCCGAGGGTAACCCGCAGCCGCAAACAGCTCTGCGGCTTCCAGCCCACTGAGCTTGCTGCGGCCCCCAGTTCGCCGAGAGCCACTTCGGCTCCGGCGCCGGAGCTGATCACCCTGCCGGAGGGGCAGCGAGCGAATAATCTGGAAGGCGCCGTAACAGCAACTACAGAGCCGGTTGCAGCAGCGCGCGCGCCGCAGACCGTCACCACCACCAAGCCGCAGCGCAGTGCCGTGCGACAGGCAAAGCCGCTTCGGGTTGGCACATCAACGGCGAAGCTGCCGCGCCGACAGCCACTGGATGATGCCTATCGTCCGCCCGTCAGCACCGTAACCACGGCCAGTTCGGCGCCGGGCTTTGGCCGCTGTCCCGGCGCGTCTGCCCTGAGCCAGCAATATATCAACCAGACGGGCAATGTGCGATGCGGGCCGCAGGGGGGCAGCAGCCGCCTGTCCTCGGTTCTGGATCCCAACACCCGCGTTGTTCCCAAGCATGTCTATCAGGAGCGCAGCCTGAGCCGAGGACTGGTAGTGCCGCAGGGGTATCGCCGCGCATGGGAGGATGACCGTCTTAATCCGCGCCGGGCGGAGATGTCGCTGGGCGGCGTACTCGCGGCGGCCAACGATGGCGTGCCTGCGGGATATGTGCGGGTGATCCATCAGGATCGCTACAATCCGAACCGCGGGCCGCAAACCGGCGCGATCTGGACGCGCACCGTTCCCCGCGAAGGCATTCGCCGTCCAGTCGATCGACCGGTTGTGAAGCTTTCGCAGAGACAGCTTGCAGGAGATGCGAGCACGTCCGTGGGCACCGATGAGGAGACTCTGGTCACCCGTCTGTCGACCCGGTCGGCGCCTTCCGGCGATGCGACATCAGCGCGCGCGGCCTCGGCTTCGATGGCCAAACCTCAGTCATCTCCGGCGACGCGGTATGTGCGCGCGGCGACCCTCGCCGATGTAAGTCAGGCCGACGCCGTGGCTCAACGGTTGCGCCAAAAGGGGTTGCCGGTGCGTCTGGGTCGGGTCAACCGCAATGGTCAGAGCCTGCAGGTCGTTCTGGCAGGGCCTTTTGTCGGGGAGGCGGCGCAAGCGGCCCTGTCGACAGTGCGCGCGGCCGGGTTCTCTGGCGCGCGGCTGAGCAAGTAATCACGACGGTGGGTCCGGTCAGCCACGTTGTTTGGCCAATCTGCGTTCACGCAACGGAGCGGGGGCGGCTTGGCGCGGCGCTATGATTGCGCCAACCGCTTTTAGAACGTCAGAGATATTTGACTTTTTCGTCTCATCGTTAATCCAACACGGCCCCGGCCGAACTCCTCCTTCACAACATTGTCGCAATATCGGCAAATGGCTCGCGGACGTTCTGTATTGTCCTAACAATTGCGCCGCGCCATTGTGCCAATATGCGTCAGCCCACAAAGCAGCAGTTAGATAGACGTGACCGCCGCAACGCCGATCTTCGAGTTCGGGGAAGCTCCCTTGCAAGGATTGCCTGCGAATTGGGAGTGACGGACTCTGCGGTACTTTGGTAGGCAAAAGAATGAGTAGATCGCAAAGATTGAGCAGGCGTTGGCCGACGCTTCGCAAACTACGCCAGAGCAGCTTACCCCTGATCTTTGCGAAGAAAACTAGAGCGGCCATCCATGGGCGACGCAGCGAAAGCGGGCAGTGAGCCCTGAGTTACGGATACTGCAGCGCGTACAAATGCCCGCTCTGCAGTTCCTGTGAAGAAGAGGCGAACTGCTAGAAAGTGGTCGTCTATTCGATGCCAAGAGCAAACGGCGCGCCGTCTGGATCACGCAGAATGGGGTTACGGGCTTGAACAGTTCCCTTCACATCCACAGGAGCCAGACACGCGCCTTTGGCTTCAGCAGCACGGCAGGCATCGGCGACTGAAGCAACCTTGATGCACGGGACCCAAGCTGCATTTGAATCGGTTGGCCAGGTCGCGGCATGTTGGAGTGCAACAAGATCGCCCTCAGGCCCGAGGAGTGCAAGACAATCCGTGTCCTGCTCGGGAGAGACCTTCCATCCAAAAAGCTCTGCATAGAACGCCAGCGGGAAGTCAGTCCCGATGCCGACGTACACGTCAGGGCCGAACTGCCGGTGCGGAACAGGGAAGCTGTGCCGGGACAGCGAAATCCCGACCAGAGCACCGAGCGGATCGCGGACGAGTGCATTGCGACCGACACCCGGCACCTCGAATGGCTCCCGAACGATCTTGCCTCCGAGCGTGGCGACGCGTCTGACCGCCGCGTCCACGTCGGGAACCTCGATGTAGGCGATCCAGCCATTTTCCTGCTCGGCAGGCGTCTCGGCCAACCCCGCACCCGCTTCGTCCCCGGAGAGGGCGAGGATGAAATCCTTCTCGCCGCCTCCCCAGGCAAAATCCGTCGCCCGCTCGACTTCATACGTCCATTTGGCCACGTGCTGGTAAAATGCCATCGAACACGCCCTGTCCGATGTGAAAAGATCGTGCCATACGATTTGACCTGCTTTCGACTGCGTCATCGTCTTACCTCCTGACATCTTTGATTTTCTTGACGCCGCGCACCATTTTTCCGAACGCCCTGTCGCGCGACCTGCGTTCCACAAGGCTCGCGGAGTTGAACGCGTCCTCCGCTATCAGCTTACGCCATCTGCCAAGCCGACGGGCATCGAGAACGCCATCATCAACAGCCGTCAGAATCGCGCATCCCGGCTCGGTCTCGTGCTGACAGTCGTTGAATCGACACCGCGCGGCCAACTCCTGAATATCGGCAAAGAGATCATTGATTCCGTCCGCCGCATCGGTGAGCTGCAATTCCCGCATGCCCGGCGTGTCCAGGATCAGACAGCCATTGCGCATAGCATGAAGCTCACGCCGCGTCGTCGTATGCCGCCCCTTCGCGTCGTCCTCGCGAATGGTCTGGGTCTCGATGGATTGGCTGTCGAGCAACGCATTGGCCAGCGTCGATTTCCCAACACCGGATGAGCCAAGGAACGCTACCGTCTTGCCGGGCTTGCACCAGGTCGCAAGGTCTGTCTTCGGGGCAGAACCGCGCGCGTCAAGTGCGACGACGTCGATTATGTCCGACACCGCGTGGGCCGCGTCAATGTAGTCTTCAGGATCCGCCAAGAGGTCGGTTTTCGTGAGGACGATGACGGGCGTGATCCGCGCCTCGAACGCCAAGGAGGCATAGCGTTCAAGCCGGGCCAATTTGAAGTCCTGATTGCAGGACGTGACGATAAAGGCCGTATCAATGTTCGCCGCGATCAGTTGTTCCTGCCGGTCGGTGCCGGGCGCGCGCCGCTTGATAAGGCTGGCACGCTCAAGAGCCCTACTGGACCGCGGGTGCGACTGGTCCAGCAACAGCCAGTCCCCGACAGTCACATCGGCTCTGGGCGGAAGGATGGTATCGATGCCGTCACCAAGGGCGTGCAGCCCGCTGCGATGCACTTCGACAACGCGAACAGGAGGTATCGCGGCCATGTCTTCCACGCTAACTTGCTGGGTGAAAAACGGTTGCCATCCTAGTGCCTGAAGGGGGCTGAGTTTGGCCTGTGATCCGGTGTCGCGCGCGCGACGCGGAAGGAAGTCTGAGTAATCCCTCGTCATAGGGTGTTCACTTTCATATCTCTGGCCCAAGTCAATTTTGGGCGCCGATGGTAGGAAACGAGTGAGCACATCAAACCGACCCGTCAGCTACAAAGTGACGGCGATGTTTGCGATTTTGTATGTGCTCCGGGAGGCGCGCTGCCTCCCTTCCTTACCGGGACATGAAAACTCCATTACAGATGACGTGCAGATAGTGGGGAAACATGCACAACACAACCGTTGATGGCTGATTTGGAACTCGTCTTCAGGTATCTGTAGCAGCCATTCAGCAGGAAAAAGGTATGTCAGCTCCGTCGCACTCTGCCGACCCTGGAAACGTTCGCGGTGAAGTTCCGATCGGGATCCCGAATGCTTGACGTTTGCGTCAGTATTGCGTGCAGCGGCCCGGTGACAGGATGCAGAAATCTCAACGCATCGTGTCAGAGGTGCGATGTGTTCCACACCGGTACTGTTGGATCAGCCGCAGATGCTTTGTAGCTGCACCCAGTCGCGGTCATTCAGTACCGGCTGCAAGTCACGGCCCGCCATCGGATCGGCCTCGATCAGGCCGAGCACTGTTTCACCGGTAATGTCCTGAGCGTAGGCATAGGGGCTGGAGGGAACGGCAGCACGGGCAAATTCAGCGAGTGTCGTGGCCTCGTCCGGCGTGGGGCGCGGCGCGCTAATGACGGTTTCCGCATAACGGTCGAGGGTTGCACGGGTCAGTTCACCGGTTGTGAGCATCCTGAAGGTGGCGCGAATGCCGCCCGCGGCCAGAAGCTCGGCCAGGGGGTCTTTTTCCACCGCACGGGCGCGCTCAACCAGTACCGCGCCAGCTGCTACCGCCGGATCTTCGTGATCCTCCACCAGCTCGCGGTTCAGAAGCACGATGCCACCTGGTAGATAAAGGCTGCTGGCCACGCCGCTGCGCAGGATCACCAACTGACGCACATCCAACCGCTCTGCGAGACGTTCCAGAATGGGCGCGGTCTCCAATGTGCTGCAGGCCTGACCTGACACCCGTTCGATCCGGCCAAGCAGCGCCTGTCCCAGCGCCTTGCGTTTGATGTCCGGCACCACATTCACCGTATGCGAGAGCAGCGCATCGGGCAGCCAGAACACCGCCAGACCGGTCACGACAGCCAGCGCCGACAGCAGCGTCACCGAGCGAAGGCGACCGGGGCGGGCACGAGCGCGGGTGAGGGCGGATTGCAAACGGTCGATTGCGTCCAGCATCGCGGTTTCATCTTCGGCGATCTCCAGCGTTTCGCCCTGATCTCCGTAAGGGTGGAACAACGCGGGGAAACTGCCGGGGTTCTGTCGCTCTAGCGCTGCCAGTGACCAATGGGCCAGTGGCCGGTCATTCATATCCGCAATGGTCAGGGTCGCGTCGCCAACCGAGACGATCACATCGCGCCGCTGCGCGTCAGGGGCAGCCCGCCACAGCGCAGCAGCTTCCAGCCGTTGATATTCCCGCAATGCCGTCATGAATGGGGCGCGTCCTCACCGTCGATTGTTCACAGATCAAATAGCACGCAGCCCCCAGCGTCAGCAATTGACTTTGCGGCAGTTCGCGCCTGCTTTGGTCAGGAAACCGGGTCAGAGAGCCTTGGCCTGCTGGCGCAGTTCGAATTTCTGGATCTTTCCGGTCGATGTCTTGGGAAGTTCTTGGAAAATCACCTGTTTTGGCGCTTTGAAACCGGCCAGCGTTTCGCGCGCAAAGCGGATCAGTTCGGCAGGATCAACCTCCGCGCCGGGCTTCAACTCGACAAAAGCACAAGGCACTTCGCCCCATTTTTCGTCAGGTTTGGCAACCACCGCGGCTAGGTTCACATCGGGGTGCCCCATCAGCACGCCCTCAACCTCCACCGAGGAGATATTCTCGCCGCCGGAGATGATGATATCCTTGGCGCGGTCGGCGATCTGGATATAGCCATCGGGATGCTGCACGGCGATATCGCCGGAATGGAAATACCCCCCCTGAAAGGCCTCGGCGGTGGCTTCGGGGTTCTTCAGATATCCCTTCATGACCGAATTGCCGCGCATCACGATCTCACCCTGATCCTGACCGTTCATCGGAATCTGCTGCATATCGTCGGACATGACCGTAATGTGATCCATCATCGGGAAGGCCACGCCCTGACGCGCCTTGATCGCGGCCCGGCCCTGCTGGTCCAGCGTGTCCCAGCTGCCGCCTTTCCACAGGCATTCGGTGACGTGGCCATATGTTTCCGTCAGCCCGTAGACCTGCGTGACATGAAAGCCGATAGCCTCGATCTTTTGCAGGGTGGCCGGGGCGGGCGGGGCGCCGGCGGTGAAGACCTCGACCGTGTGATCAAAGCTGCGCCGGTCCTCTTCGGGTGCGTTCACCAGCATATTGAGCACAATTGGCGCACCGCCGAAATGGGTCACCCCTTCGTCGGCAATCGCATCGTAGATCGCGGGCGCGGTGATATCGCGACAGCACACCAGGGTGCCACCTAGAACCGGCATCATCCAGGTGTGGTTCCAGCCGTTGCAGTGAAACAGTGGTACAATAGCTAGGTATTTCGGCTGCATCACCATGCGCCAGGAAATCACCGTGCCCATGGTCATCAGATAGGCGCCACGGTGATGGTAGACCACGCCTTTCGGGCGGCCCGTGGTGCCGGAGGTGTAGTTGAGCGCAAGGCTTTCCCATTCGTCCTGCGGCATGATCCAGTCGAAATCATGGGAGGCAGCGGCCAGAACATGCTCGTAGACCGGGTGCCGACCGGACGCCGGATAGGCTGCCTGATCATCCGGGACCTCAATGATCAGCGGTCCCGGGCCGTCGCAGGCTGCTTTGGCCTCTTCGGCGAGTGGCAGGAACTGGCTGTCGACCAGCACGACCTTGGCCTCTCCGTGGTCGAAAATATAGGCGACCGTGCTGACGTCGAGACGTGTGTTGATCGTGTTGAGAACGGCACCGCAGGCAGGCACGCCAAAATGCGCTTCGGCCTGGGCCGGCAGGTTGGGGATCAAGGTCGCCACCACGTCGCCGGGGCGGACGCCCATCCCCGCAAGCGCCGAGGCCAGCCGCGTGCAGCGATCATAATAGGCCGCATAGGTCTCGCGATGGCTGCCGTAGATGACGGCAGGGACATCGGCAAACACATGCGCGGCCCGGCGCAGATGTGACAGCGGCGTCAGCGGCACATAGTTGGCGGCGGTTTTCTCCAGTCCCGACTCGTCCGACATCCAACCCATTTCGACCCCTCCAAGATGATTCATGCGACGTGGTTGCAAGATATTGCGCAAAGTTGCCCCCAATGAAAGGCGTAAGACATTTTTGTCTGACAGAGCCGAGGTTTCCATTGGTCTTCAAACCGCTTAGCCTGCCTGTCATGATCCTGTCGCCTGGCCGTTCCTATGTCTTTGTGCATATCCCCAAGACCGGGGGCACCGCGCTGTCCCTCGCGCTGGAAGCGCGGGCCATGGCAGATGATCTCATGCTCGGCGACACGCCCAAGGCCAGCAAGCGGCGGCGACGCCTCAGAGACGCAAAAACCCGGGGCCGATTGTGGAAACACTCAACTCTTGCCGATATTGACGGTCTGGTGCCCGAGGCGCAGCTGCGCGGTCTCTTTGCCTTTACGCTGGTACGGAACCCGTTCGATCGGGTGCTGAGCCTCTATCACTGGCTGCGCGAGCAGAGCTTTGATCACCCTTCGGTCGCTCTGGCCAAAGCGTTGGCATTTCCCGATTTTGCCAGCGATCCCCGGATGCTTGCAGCGTTTCGTGCACATCCGGCGCGGTCATATATGCGGCGCGCGGATGGGGGCGAACAATGCGACTGCTATATTCGCCTGGAGCATTTCGCATGCGATGCGGCCCCGCTCTTTGATCACCTGGGTTTTGAGCTGCAGCTGCCACGGGCCAATGTCTCAGACCGTCCCAGAGGCTGGCAGGACGCCTATACCGACGCGGCCCGCGCGGCGGTGGCTCAGGCCTGCGAGGCGGATCTTGCCCAGTTTGAATACTCTTTTAACGATTCACCGATAGACCAGTAGTCGAGAGATGGAATCACATGGGACGACGCTGGGTCCGAAGTCTTCGCCAAAATGGCGCATCTTCGATCCGCGACCATGATCATCTCTCCCGTGGGCGCGCCAGTGGCCGCCTCTCGGACGGGTAACGTGACGGGTCATGCAGAACGTATGGCTGCCTTGGTGAAAGGGAAAACCGATGCTGGATTGGCTGCTGAAACGCAAGCTCTCTCCGATGGCCGAGGCTCTGGCAACAGAGTACCCGTTGGTCGCAGCCGGGCAGGGCGGGATCCTGTCGGGCACCCATGTGGCCTCACATCTTGGCTGGCGCCCGATTGAGGCTCTGGCCGTGGGCGACATGGTCCTGACCTTCGATCATGGGATGCAGCCCATAGTCGATATCCACCGCGAAACAATCCTGCTTTCCAGCGGTGGACCCAATCCGCTGACATGCCCGGTTCATATTCCGCAGGATGCGCTGAACAATCGCGCGCCGCTCTGGGTGATGCCGAACCAGGGGATCCTGATCGAGAGCGATCTTGCCTGTGATGGGCAGGGCCATCCGTTTGTTGTCGTACCCGCCTGCGCGTTGGAAGGGTACCGCGGCATTGGCCGGGTCGAGCCTGACACACGGGTCGAGATCATGGTGCCACGGTTTGCACAGGATGAGGTCATCTATCTGGAGGCGGGTCTGCTGAGCTTTAGCGTGTCACCGCGTGACATTCTGTCGTTCGACACCAGCGCCTATGCCGAGCTTTATCGGGTTCTGGAGCCCGACGCTGCCCGCGAACTGGTAATCGACATGATCACCGAGGAAAGCGTCTGGGCCAATACGTTGCCGATGGGTCCTGGTGGGCATGGTGCTGCGGAATACGCAGCGATGGTCTAGACCGCGCTGCAATCCAACAAGTGAAAACAGAGACAGGACCGTCACCATATCGGAGGCGGTTTTTATTTTTCACAACCACTTAGGCGGCTTTCCTGATGTGAAAAAAGCGGCACCCGGAGGCGCCGCTTTCAGAGCTTTCAGACGTCATCTGACCTCAATCAGGCGGCCTTTTCGGCCTCCGGGCTGAACCGGCCATAGAAAGTCTGGCCTTTCTCAGCCATCTCGCGCAGCAGCGGCGGACAGGTGAAACGTTCGCCATATTTCGCGGTCAGCTGGTCGCAGCGCTCGGCAGCATATGGCGTGCCGATGATGTCCAGCCAGCTCAGCGGGCCACCGGACCAGGGCGCAAAGCCCCAGGCCAGGATCGCGCCAACATCCCCTTCGCGAATGTCCATCAGAACACCTTCTTCCAGCGCGCGCACGGCTTCCAGGACCTGTGCAAACATCAGGCGTTCCTGGACCTCGATCAGGTCCGGCTGTTCCTCGGCCAGCGGGTATTTCTCCTGCATGCCCTTCCAGTAACCCTGCCGCTTGCCCTTGTCGTCATAGTCGAAGAAACCAGCGTTGGACTTGCGCCCCAGACGGCCCTGTTCTTCCATCCAGAAGATCAGATCATCCGCAGCACTTTCGGGATAAGCATCGCCCATTGCCGCCTTGGTGGCGCGAGCGATCTTGGCACCGAGGTCAATCGAGGTCTCATCGGTCAGTTGGATCGGACCGACCGGGAAGCCCAACTGGCGTGCGGCATTGTCGATCAACGCAGGGGCAACGCCCTCGGTGATCATCCGCGCGCCTTCGTTCACGTAGGGGATGATGCAACGGTTGCAGTAGAAGAACCGGGCATCATTGACCACGATCGGAGTCTTGCGGATCTGGCGCACGTAGTCCAGCGCCTTGGCCACTGCGCGGTCGCCGGTTTTCTCACCCTTGATGATCTCCACCAGGAACATTTTTTCCACCGGCGAGAAGAAGTGAATGCCGATGAACTGCTCCGGGCGCACCGAGGCTTCGGCCAGACCGGTGATCGGCAGAGTCGAGGTGTTGGAGGCAAAGATGCAATCGTCGGGGATGATCGCCTCGACCTTCTTGGTCATCTCCGCCTTGACGCCGGGATCCTCAAAGACCGCTTCGATGATCAGATCGCAGCCCTTGAGATGGTCCAGATCAGGGGTTGCGGTGATGCGTGACAGCATCGCCTCTTTCTTGTCGGCCGTGACTTTGCCGCGCTTGATGCCCTTGTCGAGATAGCTTTCGGTATAGGTCTTGCCCTTGTCGGCGGCGGCCTGATCACGGTCGATCAGAACAACCTCCATCCCGGCCTGAGCGGAGACCAGCGCGATACCGGCCCCCATCATGCCAGCGCCCAGAACGCCGATTTTCTTGACCGACTGATCCTCGATGCCCGCCGGGCGCACAGCGCCTTTTTCCAGCGCTTCCTTGTTGAGGAAGAGCGAGCGGATCATCGCCTCGGACGAAGGGTTCATCAGCACATGGGTGAACCAGCGCGCCTCAATCTTCAGCGCGGTGTCAAAGGGCACGAGCGCGCCTTCATAGACCGCGCTCAGCAGCGCTTTGGCCGCCGGGAAGGCGCCAAATGTTTTGCCATGCACCATGGCTGCTGCACCAAGGAAGGTCATGAAGCCCGCAGGATGATAGGGCGCGCCACCGGGCATCTTGTAACCCTTGGCATCCCAGGGTTTGACGATATCGGCGTCTTTTGCCTCCAGAACCCAGGCGCGTGCGGCGGCCAGCGGATCCTCGACCACTTCGTCGATGATGCCTGCGGCCTTGGCTTTTTTGGGATCGACCAGCTTGCCTTCCAGCAGGAAGGGCGCAGCGTTCATGGCACCCATCTTGCGTACCAGACGGGTGGTGCCGCCTGCACCGGGGAAGATGCCGACCATGATCTCAGGCAGGCCGATTTTGGCCTTGGGGTTGTCAGCGGCAAAGATGCGATGCGTCGACAGCGGCAGTTCCAGACCAATGCCAACAGCTGTGCCGGGCAGGGCTGCTGCCACGGGTTTGCCACCCTTGTTGGTTTTCGGATCCATGCCGGCCCGTTCGATCTTGCGCAGACCGTGGTGCATTTTCATGATGCCCTCGAACAGACCACGGGCGGGTTCGTCACCGGCATCTTCTTTCATCTTGGCCAGCACATTGAGATCCATGCCGCCGGCAAAGTCTTTCTTGCCCGAGGTGATGACGATGCCCTTGACGGCCTCATCTGCCAGCGCGTCGTCAACCAGCCCGTCGAGGTCTAGCATCGCCTGACCGTTCAGAACGTTCATGCTTTTGCCGGGGCAGTCCCAGGTGATGATGGCGACGCCGTCGGCGTCTTTTTTCATTGTGAAATCAGACATATCTTAGTCTCCTGTCGCCTGGGTTACACGCGTTCGATGATGGTGGCCGCGCCCATGCCGGACCCGATGCAGAGTGTCGCAAGACCGGTTTCGCGGTCGCTGCGCTCCAACTCATCCAGCAGTGCGCCGAGGATCATGGCGCCGGTCGCACCAAGTGGGTGGCCCATGGCAATCGAGCCGCCATTGACGTTCACCTTGTCATGGTCGACGCCAAAGGCCTGCTCGAACCGCATGACGACGCTGGCAAAGGCCTCGTTGACCTCAAAGAGGTCGATGTCACCAATCTCCATGCCATTGTCGCGCAGGATCTTCTCGGTGGCGGGCACGGGGCCGGTCAGCATGATGGTGGGGTCGGTGCCGATCTTGGCTGTGGCCTTGATACGGGCGCGCGGTTTCAGGCCCATCGCCTCGCCGAACTCCTTGTCGCCAATCAGTACGGCAGCGGCGCCGTCGACGATGCCGGAGGAATTGCCCGCGTGGTGGATGTGATTGATCCGCTCCAGATGCGGGTATTTCAGCATCGCGATCTTGTCGAAGCCGGGCATTTGCTCACCCATCATCTGGAACGAGGGGTTCAGACCGCCGAGCGACTGCATGTCGGTGCCGGGGCGCATGTATTCATCGTGATCGAGAATGGTCAGCCCGTTGATATCGCGCACCGGGACAACGCTGCGCGCAAAACGCTTGTCGTCCCAGGCCGCCTTCGCCCGGCGCTGGGATTCCACCGCCATGGCATCGGCATCATCACGCGAGAAACCATATTCGGTGGCGATGATATCTGCCGAGATCCCCTGGGGCACAAAGTAGTTCTCGATGGCAATCGCCGGATCAACAGCAATGGCACCGCCGTCCATGCCCATGGGGACACGGCTCATGGATTCCACACCGCCGGCGATGTAGGCATGACCAGCACGTCCCCGCACCTGGTTGGCGGCCATGTTGACGGCTTCCAGACCCGAGGCGCAGAAGCGGTTGATCGACACGCCGGGGATCGATTCATCCAGATCAGAGGCCAGAACAGCGGTCCGCGCCAAGCAGGCGCCCTGTTCGCCAACCTGGGTCACATTGCCCCAGATCACGTCCTCGACTGCGTGGCCTTCAAGATTGTTGCGCTCTTTCAGAGCGTTGAGCGCCACCGCAGAGAGACGCGCGGCCGTTACTTCATGCAAGGATCCATCCTTGCGGCCTTTGCCACGCGGGGTGCGCACGGCGTCGTAAATATAGGCTTCGGTCATATCAGTCTCCTCAGGCTCGGTCCGACGGGTTGCCGGGCATTAGGTCGTAGGGGGCTTTCCAGCCCGGTTGTGCGCTCAGCCGCGAGAGCCAAGCGTCAATATGGGGCCATTCGGCTCGATCAAAGCCGAAGGGTTCAGGGTAATAGAGATAGGAGCAGCAGGTCAGATCGGCATTGGTCAGCCCATCGCCGACAATCCAGCTTCGCCCCTCAAGATGTTTGTCCAGGATCGCGTAGGCGCCTCGCAGACGGCCCTGAAGGAAGGCGATGACCTCCTGCGGGCGTTTGTCTTCGGGCAGGAAATTCATCAGGAACCGGCACAAGCCTGCGTTTGAGGACAATTTGTGATTGTCCCATAGCTGCCAGCGCAGGATCTCGCGCTTTTCCTCGACAGTGGCGCCGCCGAACCGGCCATAAGTGTCCGACAGATACTGCTGGATCACCCCGGATTGGCTGAGTGTCAGATTGCCATCCACCAGCACCGGGCATTCTCCCATGTCGTTGATATCTCGACGGAAGGCATCACCCCGGGTGGTGCCGCTGAAAAAATCCACAAACACCGGCTCCCAGTTGATCCCGGCCAGTTCAAGAGCCAGGGCGGCCTTATAGGAATGGCCGCTTTCACCGAAACAATGCAGTTTGAGTGTCATATGTTGCTCCCTGTGTCTGCTGGCGGAGCGGGGGTTTCACACCCCCGCACCCCCGTGGAGTATTTCTGGAAAGATGACGGAACCTTCACTCCGTATTAAGGTAGATGGCGTCAGCATGGTCCTGCGGAACAGGCTGGAGAGCCGATGACCGTGAAAGGTGACGGCGCGCCGCCCCATTAGGCGGAGAGCTCGGGGGGAGGCGCGTCTCATCCTGTCATCTTTCCCCAAATACTCCCGCCGGAGGCTTCCGGCATCTGCGTCCATATGTGCAGCCCGAAGCCTCACAGGGACCTCGCGATCAATTCCTTCATGATCTCATTGGTGCCGCCATAGATGCGCTGAACGCGGGCATCTGCCCACATCTCGGCCACGGCATATTCCTGCATGAACCCGTAGCCGCCATGCAGCTGGACACATTCGTCGAGCACCTCACCTTGGGTATCGGTGATCCAGTATTTGGCCATCGCCGCCTTTTCCACGGTCAGCTTGCCCTGCAGATGTTCGACCATACATTCATCAAGGAAAGCACGGGCAACCTTTGTTTTTGTCTGGCATTCGACCAGTTTGAACCGGGTGTTCTGAAACTGCGTCAGCGGCCCGCCAAAGGCCTCGCGCTCCTTGCAATAGGCGATCGTGCGTTCAACCGCCCCTTCCATGGCACCGACGGCGCCACAGGCGATGATCAGCCGTTCCTGCGGCAGCTGCTGCATCATCTGGTAAAAGCCCTGACCCTCGGCGCCGCCGAGGATGTTTTCCGGCGCAATCTCGACATTGTCGAAGAAGAGTTCCGAGGTATCTGCGGCATGGCAGCCGATCTTGTCGAGGTTGCGGCCGCGGCTGAAACCCTCTGCGCCATCGGTCTCAACCGCCACCAGCGAGATGCCCTTGGATCCTTCGGTAGGGTCGGTCTTTGCCGCCACCAGGATCAGATTGGCGTGCTGGCCATTGGTGATGAAGGTTTTCTGACCGCTCAGCCGGTAGGCGTTGCCATCTTTGACTGCTTTTGTCTTGATCCGCTGCACGTCGGAGCCGGTGGAGGGTTCGGTCATCGCCAGAGCGCCGACCAGCTCGCCGGTGATCATCCTGGGCAGCCAACGCTGTTTCTGCTCTTCGGTCCCATAGGCCAGCACATAATGGGCGACGATGCCGGAATGGATCCCGTGGCCCCAGCTGGCGAGATTGGCGCGGCTGCCTTCGATCAGGATTGCGGCTTCATGGCCAAAATCACCACCGACGCCACCGTATTCTTCCGGTACGGAGGGGCAGAGCAGGCCAAGGGCGCCAGCTTCATTCCAGGTGGAGCGATCCATCATGCCCTGCTTGCGCCAGGTCTCGAATCTCGGCGCCCATTCGCGGGTGATGAACTGGGCGGTCATATCCGCCAGCATCTGATGCTCTTCGGTCATCCAGCTGGATTTTTGCTCTGCGCTCATGGGGCTCCCCTTTGGTGGCTGTCTCGTGCCTTGTGGCATCTGTTTTCTTTGGACGGTGTGGGCCGGCCTATTTCTTGCGGTCCTCAAGCTCGGCATTGAAGAGCCGCAGCCGGTGGGTGAGGTTGTCGCGATCTGTGACGCTGTCGAAATTCTCAAACAGGAAGGAGAGGGCTTCGCCTTCGTCGAGGCCGGCCTCCTGCGAAAATCGGCGCAAGCGGCGGTAGCCATCTTCGGTCATGGCAACCGGCAGGCGGCGCGTGAGGCGAAAGCGTTTGGGCATTGTCTCTCCTCCAATTGCGACGCCCTGGTTCTGGCGCCCCGGATGGCCCGGATCGCCTGTTATCCTGCCGCCCCGATGATCAGACGGGGGCGGTGTCGGAGACCCTCACGAAAAGGGGCTCCGAGATGATCAAACTGCGCTTCAGAACTGGTCTGCCGCCAGTGCCATCACCGTGTCGCCGCCGGTCTGGATACGGCTGAGGTGCAGCGCCGTCGCAGGCAGCCTGCGTGCCATGTAATACCGCCCGGTCGCGATTTTTGTCTCGTAGAACGCGGCGTCAGAAGACCCGGCGTCAAGCTCTGCCTGTGCGGCCTTGGCCATCTCCGCCCACATCAGGCCGAGGCAGACGTGACCAAACATGTGCATGAAGTCATAAGACCCAGACAGCGCATTGTTCGGGTTGGTCATGCCGTTTTGCATGAAATACATGCCAGCGGCCTGAAGATCCTTCGACGCGGCTTTCAGAGGTTCGATGAACTCCTTGCTGTAAGCGTCGGAGATGTCCCCGTTTTCTTTGCAGAAATTCTTCACCATCTCGAAGAAGGCCATGACATGTTTGCCGCCATCCTGCGCCAGCTTGCGGCCGACCAGATCCAGCGCCTGAACGCCATTGGCGCCTTCGTAGATCATCGCGATCCGGGCATCGCGGGTGTATTGCGACATGCCCCATTCTTCGATGTAGCCGTGACCGCCGTAGATCTGCTGTGCCTGAACGGTCATGTCATAACCCTGATCGGTCAGGAAGCCTTTGATGACCGGTGTCAGCAGCGAGATCAGCCCGTCGGCATTCTTATCCTCGGCGCGATGCGCCTGGTCGATCATCTTTGCGCCCCAGAGGATGAATGCGCGCGCGCCTTCGGCAAAGCTTTTCTGATCCATCAGGTTGCGGCGGATGTCCGGGTGGACGATCAGCGGGTCCGCCGGGCCTTCCGGGTTCTTGGCTCCGGTCACATCGCGACCCTGAAGACGGTCCTTGGCATATTCCAAGGCGTTCTGATAGGCGGCGTCGGCCTGAGCCAGACCCTGCATGCCAACGCCGAGGCGGGCTTCGTTCATCATCGTGAACATGGCGCGCATGCCCTTGTGCTCGATGCCGAGCAGGTAGCCGGTTGCGCTGTCGTAGTTCATCACACAGGTCGAGTTGCCGTGGATGCCCATCTTTTCTTCGATCTTGCCAACGGAGACACCATTGCGTTCGCCGAGCGAGCCGTCCTCGTTCACCATAAACTTCGGCACGATGAAGAGCGACACGCCTTTGATGCCCTCGGGGCCGCCGGGGATCTTGGCCAGCACCAGATGGATGATGTTGTCGGCCATGTCGTGATCGCCGGAGGAGATGAAGATCTTCTGGCCGGTGATCTTGTAGCTGCCGTCATCCTGCGGTTCGGCCTTCGTGCGCATCAGACCCAGATCGGTGCCGCAGTGCGGTTCGGTCAGGTTCATCGTGCCGGTCCATTCGCAGGACACCATTTTCGGCAGATAGGTATCTTTCTGGGCGTCGCTACCATGGGCGAGGATCGCCGACGCGGCGCCATGGGTCAGGCCCTGATACATGGTGAAGGCCTGGTTCGCAGCGGAGAACATCTCGCCCACGGCTGTGCCCATGATATAGGGCATGTTCTGGCCACCGTATTCTTCCGGCATGTCGAGACCGGTCCAGCCGCCTTCCTTGACCTGCTCAAACGCAGCCTTGAACCCGGTCGGTGTGTAGACGACGCCATTTTCAAGGCGGCAGCCTTCGGTATCGCCGACGGTGTTCAGCGGGTGCAGGACTTCGCTGGAGATCTTGCCTGCTTCTTCCAGCACGGCATTGGTGAAATCGGCGTCCAGCTCGTCATAGCCGGGAATGGCGCTTTCAGAGATCTTCAGAACATTGTGAAGAATGAACTGAGTGTCTTTGATCGGGGCGGTGTAACTGGGCATCGCGGTCCTCGCTGTGGTTCTGCGGTGTCTGTCTGGTTGCCTCTCCCATCGTGGGACAGGCAGGCATGGGGGCCGGGATCTATTCCGCGGCTTCTTGTTTGGCGCTCATCGAGGCGATCACACGTTCGCCCCAACGCAGCTGCTCTTTCAGATCATCAATTGCCTCGTTCAGCTCATCGCGCTGCCGCTCCATATCGGCGAGCCGGTCGCAGGCGATGTCATAGGTGCGGGTCAACTGCGTCAGCTGCTGGTCGCCCATATGATAGAGATTCAGAAGTTGCCGGATTTCCTCGAGGCTGAAGCCAAACCGCTTGCCGCGCAGGATCAGCTTGAGCCGGGCCTGGTCGCGTTTGGTAAAGAGGCGTTTCTGACCCTCGCGGATCGGGAACAGCAACTCCTTGGCTTCGTAAAACCGCAATGTACGCGGCGTAACGCCGAACTCATCGCACATCTGGCGGATGGTCTTGGTTTCATCGGTCATCGTCGTAACTCATAACTGCTGGGTTGTGAGACTAAGGTGAGCAGCTTGCCCGTCGTTTACAACAGCAACTTGACGTTGACGTAAGTTGAACGCTGCGTCACTTTCCGAGGTGACGTAGGATCCACTGGACTGACGTAACGTTACTTCGTTTCGGGTTTGGCTATCAGCCCTTAAAATAGGGCGATCGTGCAAATTACCGACAAAATTATCGGGCTTTTTCGCGTGGATTATGTTCGATTTTTTTGATTGAAACATCCGTCACATGGACGGCAGATCACGCGCTGACGAGCCCGCAGAACGGCAAACGCCCCACCAGTCGGCGGGGCGTTGAGTGTCAAAAGCGGATCGGACCTGACGCTTGGTCGGCTGGGATCAGGCGTCTTGTTTCAGCAGGTTGAGCGTGGTGGCTCGCAGGTCGTGGAGTTCCTGAAGCGCTTCGTCGAGCTGTTCGCGCTGCTTGCGCAGCTCTTCCATCTGGCGGTCGGCCATTTCGACAAAGGCGCGATTTTGAGCCTCATCGCCCTCGTTTTCATAGATCAGCAGCCACTGGCGGATCTCTTCGAGCTGGAAGCCGAACTTGCGTCCCCGCATAATCAGCTTCATCCGGGCCCGCTCGCGGGCACCGTAAAACCGCGACCGGCCTTCGCGATCGGGTTGCAACAATTCGATGTACTCATAGTAGCGAAGCGTGCGCGGGGTCACGTCGAATTCGCTGCACATCTCCTTGAATGACAATTTCTGTTCGGTCATTCCGTATCTCCCTTACCCGCAAACTAAGCACAACCGGCAAAGGGTTCAACCGCCGGGGTTGCTCTTCGGCCAAGGTCTGGCCGATAAAGAGGAAAACATAGGAACGGGGAAGCCCATGGTCGACAAGACGCAGCTCGCGCGACAGTTCATAGAAGCCATCCCGCATGCGCAGGAACTGGGGATGACCCTCACGGAACTGGGGGATGGCACGGCCGAGATCGTGATGCCCTATGATGAGAAACTGATCGGCGACCCTGAAACCGGGGTGATCCACGGTGGCGCGGTGTCGGCGCTGATGGATACCTGCTGCGGCGCGGCGGTGATGTGCCACCCGTCGGCGCCGGGCGGCACCGCCACGATCGACCTGCGTATCGACTACATGCGTGCGGCCACCCCCGGGCAGCGGATCGTGACCCGCGCGACCTGTCATCACATGACCCGCAATGTCGCCTTCGTCCGTGCGACGGCGATGGACGAGGATGAGGCACATCCCGTCGCCACGGCGGTTGGCGCCTTTACCGTGGAGGCAAAATTTTGAGCCGCCCCCGTCCCGAACCCGTTCAGGTGGTGAAGCAACGGCGCGACGCTGCCCTCGCCGCGCTTGTGGAATCCGTGCCCTATGCGCGTTTTCTCAACATCACGTTTGATCGTCGCGGCGATGAGCTGACGGCGCAGCTAAATTTCGATCACAAGCTGATCGGTAACCCGTTTCTACCCGCCATCCACGGTGGTGTCACAGCGGCCTTTCTGGAGGTGACAGCCGTGATGACCCTGACCTGGGCCAACCTGTGGGAGCGCATCGAAAGCGGCACGCTCGATGTTGAGGAACTGGCCGCAGGTAAATTGCCACGCCAGCCGAAGACCATTGATTTCACGGTGGATTACCTGCGTTCCGGGCTGCCGCGAGATGCCTATGCACGCGCCACCGTGTCCCGGTCCGGTCGGCGCTATGCCTCGGTCCATGTGGCGGCCTGGCAGGATCACAGGGACAAATTGTTCGCCCAGGCGACGGGCCATTTCCTGATGCCGCAGGAGGCGGCAAAACAGGGGTCTGCCGCGCCGGACTTCGTGGCCGATGCCGCGCCTCGGGACAAGGGCTAGAACGCATGTCCACGGCCAGCGCCGAGGTGCCGGAACCGATCAGCCATGCGCGGGTGCTGAAGATTGCGCTGCCGATTGTACTCTCGAATGCGACGGTGCCTATTCTGGGGGCCGTGGATACCGGAGTTGTCGGCCAGATGGGGCAGGCGGCTCCTATTGGGGCGGTGGGCATCGGTGCGGTCATTCTGGCGACGATCTATTGGATCTTCGGTTTTCTGCGGATGGGCACCACGGGTCTCGCCGCGCAGGCCCGCGGGGCTGGAGACTGGGCAGAAACGGGCGCGCTGCTCACCCGGGGGATCCTGCTGGCCTTTGCTGCGGGCCTTGTGTTCATTGTTGGACAGGTCGCGGTGTTCTGGGGGGCCTTTGCGCTGGCCCCTGCCAGTGCCGAGGTCGAGGGGCTGGCGCGGGATTACCTTCAGATTCGCATCTGGGGTGCCCCTGCGACCATCGCGCTATATGCGGTCACAGGCTGGCTGATCGCGGTTGAACGCACACGCGGTGTTTTTGCCCTGCAAATCTGGATGAACGGTCTCAATATTCTGCTGGATCTCTGGTTCGTGCTGGGGCTGGGCTGGGGAGTCGAAGGGGTCGCGGTCGCAACCCTGATCGCGGAATGGAGCGGTCTTGCGCTGGGGCTGTGGCTGTGCCGCGATGCCTTTGCGGGCAGCCAGTGGCGCAACTGGGCCCGTGTGTTCGATCCCGTACGGCTGAAACGCATGATGCAGGTCAATGGCGATATCATGATCCGCTCGGTGCTGCTGACCGGATCCTTCACGACCTTTCTGTTCATCGGCGCCGATCTGGGCGATGTGACGCTCGCAGCCAATCAGGTGTTGCTGCAATTCGTTGAGATAACGGCCTTTGCGCTCGACGGTTTTGCCTTTTCTGCCGAGGCGCTGGTGGGCAGCGCGGTCGGTGCAAAGGCGCGGATGCAGCTGCGACGCGCAGCGGTGGTGACCAGCCAATGGGGCGTGGGCGGCGCAATCGCACTGGGGCTGCTGTTCTGGCTGGGCGGTGGTTGGCTCATCGATGTCATGTCCACTTCGCCTGAGGTGCGGGCAGCCGGGCGGGATTACCTGATCTGGGCTGCGATATTACCGCTGCTCAGTGTGGCCAGCTATATGTTCGACGGGATCTACATCGGGGCGACCTGGACGCGGGACATGCGGATCGCGATGCTGCAATCGGTGGTGATCTACGTTGTGGCCCTGTTGGTTCTGGTGCCGCTCCTCGGCAATCACGGGCTTTGGGCGGCATTGATGGTGTTGAACCTAGCGCGAGGTGCGACGCTTGGTCTGCGCTATCCACGGCTCGAAGCGCAGGTCGGCGCATAGATCGGGGATGGGCTGAAAGAGAGCAGCTGTGTTTCAGATGGCGACTGTTTCAGGCGGCCACTGTTTCAGGCGGCCACTGTTTCGGGCAGCTCCTGTCAGAGCAGTTTTTTCAGCGCTTCGGTAGGACGGCCTATGACGGCTGCTGTTTCCGAAATGGCGATGGGGCGCTCAATCAGGATCGGATGCGCGGCCATCGCCGCGATCAGCGTTGCGTCATCATCCGATGGGCTGAGGTTCTGCTCCCTGAAGGTGGCATCGCCGCTGCGCATCATCTCAATTGCAGTGACACCCAGTTTGGCCTGAACCTCCGCCAGCTCTGCCTCCGAGGGCGCATCTTTCAGATAAAGGCGCAGGGTGACCGCTGTTCCGGCCTCCTCAAGCAGGGCAAGGCCCGCACGGGATTTTGAGCAGCGCGGATTGTGCCAGTAGGTGATCATAGCCAGTCCCCGCGTTTGCTGCCGACGGCATCTGCGACAGTGTCAAAACCGTCGCGGGCCAGCAGCTGGTCCAGCCCGCGCGCGATCTCTCCGGCCAGTGACAGCCCGGTATAGACCATGGCGGTATAAAACTGGACCGCCGATGCGCCGGCGCAGATCTTGGCATAGGCCTGTTCGGCTGTGGAGATGCCGCCCACGCCAATCAGAGGCACCCGACCGTCCAGAAGCTCGGAAAGCTGCGCGAGGACGCGGGTGGATTTCTCAAACAGCGGCGCGCCAGACAGGCCGCCCGTTTCGCCACGATGCGCACTGTTCAGCCCGTCGCGATCAAGCGTTGTATTGGTGGCAATCACCGCATCAATACCGGTTTCAAGCGCCACCTCGGCAATATCCTCGATCCCGGTGCGGTCAAGGTCGGGGGCGATTTTCAGGAACACCGGCACCCGCTGGTCCAGCCCGTCCCGCGTCTCAATCACGCCGCTGAGCAGCGCTGACAGGGCGGCCTTGCCCTGCAGATCGCGCAGTTTCTCGGTGTTGGGCGAGGAGACATTCACCGTCGCAAAATCCAGATGCGCCCCACAATGGGCCAGCACCTTGGCAAAATCGGCAGCGCGGTCGCTGCTGTCCTTGTTGGCCCCAAGGTTGAGGCCGATCACAGCATCGCGCGGGCGGGCCGCAAGACGCTGGCCGATCACGCTCATGCCGTCGTTGTTGAAGCCGAACCTGTTGATAGCCGCCTGATCTTCGGTCAGACGAAACAGGCGCGGCTTGGGGTTGCCGGGTTGCGGGCGCGGCGTCGCGGCCCCCACCTCGATAAAGCCGAACCCGGCCTGAGAGAGCGGGCGCAGTGCTTCGGCGTTCTTGTCAAATCCCGCCGCCAAGCCAACCGGATTTGGCAGGGACAGACCGGCGATCTCGGTCGCAAGACGCTGGGAGGTGACCGGGCCGGGGGCGGGCGTCAGCCCCAGTTTCAGCGCCTTGATCGACAGGCCATGGGCGGTCTCCGGGTCGCAGCGATGCAGCGCACCAAGGGCAAGACGTTCAACGAGGCTCACGCCATATCCTCCGGGAATTGATGGGTGTCGGCGACCAGCGGCAGCGGTCTCGCCCAGACCACATCAGTCATGGTCATCTTGCGGTAGAGATGGGGAAACTCGGCGCCGCCCCGCGACACTTCCCAGCGCAGGTCTAGCCCCAGCCGTTCGGCATCGACCGCAATCAGCCAAAGCCCGTCAACTCCGGCAAAATGCTTGGCTGCGGTCTCCTGGGACTGGTCGGCGGTGGAGAAATGAATGTAACCATCGCTCAGATCGATGGGGGCGCCGAGGGTCTCACCCTCTGCCTGAAGGGTGGTCCATTCGTCGGTGCGGAAGATTTTATAGATGAGCATGGCGCGGTGATGCCCTGCGCGCAGAGGTGAATCAAGGCTGAATATGATCGGTCTTGACGCAAAGACAGCACGGCGATGAATTTTTCCCCTTTGACTGCGCCCGCATTTCCCCTCACCATCCGGCAATAGAAAAATAATAAGGGAGTATGTTTCCATGATGACGCGTTTTCTGACGTCTGTTGCCGCGCTTGGCCTGACGGCGGGCGTAGCCGCAGCCGACTACAAGCTGACCATCCTGCACACCAATGACTTTCATTCGCGGTTTGAGCCGATCAGCAAGTATGACAGCGGCTGCCGCGAAGGGGACAATGCCGAGGGCAAGTGCTTTGGCGGATCTGCACGTCTGGTAACTGCGCTGGCGGATGCGCGCGCGCGCAGCAACAACAGCATTCTTGTTGATGGTGGCGACCAGTTTCAGGGCTCGCTCTACTACACCTACTATAAGGGCAAAGTTGCCGCCGAGATGATGAATAAGCTTGGCTATGACGGCATGACTGTCGGCAACCACGAGTTCGATGATGGCCCCGAGGTCCTGCGCGGGTTCATGGATTCGGTTCAGTTTCCGGTTCTGATGTCCAATGCCGATGTCAGCGCTGAGCCTGCCTTGGCCGATGTGCTGAAGAAATCCACCGTGATCGAACGCGGCGGTGAAAAGATCGGCCTGATCGGCCTCACTCCCGAAGATACGCCCGATCTGGCCAGCCCGGGCAAAAACATCACCTTCACCAACCCGGTTGATGCCGTGCAGGGGGAGGTCGACCGGCTGACCGCCGAGGGCGTCAACAAGATCATCGTGCTGAGCCATTCGGGCTATGCCGTGGATCAGCGCGTTGCGGCGGGCACCACGGGTGTGGACGTCATCGTGGGTGGGCATAGCAACACCTATCTTTCCAACACTTCGGAAGATGCTTCAGGGCCATACCCGACCATGGTCAATGATGTGGCCATCGTGCAGGCCTATGCCTATGGCAAGTTCCTGGGTGAGCTGAACGTGACCTTCGATGATGCAGGCAATGTCGTCGAAGCGGTTGGCGAACCTCTGATTATGGATGGCACTGTCACCGAGGACGCGGATACCGTCGCACGCATCGCCGAGCTGGCCAAACCGCTGGACGAGATCCGCAACAAGGTTGTGGCCGAGAGCGCAGAAGCTGTTGATGGCGACCGCGACAATTGCCGTGTTCAGGAATGCCAGATGGGCAACCTGGTGGCCGATGCGATGCTGGACCGAGTGAAGGATCAGGGTGTCAGCATTGCGATTGCCAACTCGGGCGGTATCCGTGCGAGCCTGGAGCCGGGCGAGGTCACGATGGGAGAGGTCCTGACGGTCCTGCCGTTCCAGAACACGCTCTCGACCTTTGAAATCACTGGCGAGGACGTCATCGCGGCCCTGGAAAACGGGGTGAGCCAGGTTGAAGAGGTCAAGGGCCGCTTCCCGCAGGTCGCTGGTCTGAAATTCACCTGGGATCCGTCGGTTGCACCCAATGAGGGCCGCATTCAGGAGGTCATGGTGAGCGAAGGCGACAGCTTCGTGCCGATTGATCCGGCCAAGACCTATGTTGTCGTGACAAACAACTACGTCCGCAATGGCGGTGATGGCTACAAGGTCTTCGCAGGCGACGACAAGAACGCCTATGACTTTGGCCCGGATCTGGCGGATGTCATGGCAGAGTATCTGGTCGAGAACTCCCCCTATAAACCCTACACCGACGGCCGCATCAGCCAGAAGTGACCGGGCGCAGCTATTGCGCTGCCTCAACAATCCAGACTGGACCGCGCCGTATCTTCGGCGCGGTCTTTGTTTTTCCTGTCAGCTGCGGCATAACACCGTTATGGATCACCCCCTGATTGACCTTATCAACGCGCGTATCCAGAAGGCGGAGGCCGATGGCGCTTTTGACAACCTGTCAGGAGCGGGCAAACCGTTGCCACCGGTTGACGACCCGGAGAATGCGCTGGTCAACCGATTGATCAAGGAGAGCGGCGGTGTGCCGGAGTTCGTCACGCTGTCGCGCACGCTTGCGGTTCTGCGCCAACAGCTTGCCGATACCGGCGACCGTTCAAAACGCCGTGATATCATGAAAGAAATGACAATGCTGGAAGCCCGCATCGACCTCGCGCGCAAGGCCTATGGTCGATAACCAGCGTTGCACGCGATCTGGCTAGGGCGTTGACGGTGCTGTTCGGGTCCTGCGTCGGCAGCTTGTTATCCGCTACTCACCATATGGCTGCCGGGCCGTCTCCGGGCGATAGCGGGGTCAGAATTCCTTCTGCGAGCCTGTTTGCGCGCGGTGCGGAGCGCGGCGCAGCCGGTCGCCGATCTGGGTCGCCTTGGTCAACAATGTGGTGATCTGAACCTGCTCCGCCGGGCTGAGGCCGGTCAGAATTTCGGACTGTAGCGCCTCGACAATCGGCATCGCTTTGTTCAGGAGCGACTGGCCAGCCTCCGTCAGGGTGACAACGCGCGCACGTCTATCTTCTGGAGAAATATCACGCCGGATCAGCCCCTTGGCCTCTAGCCGGTCGATCACTTTTCCAAGCGTTGCGCGGTCATAGGCAATGCGGGCCGCGATTGTTGCCTGATCAACACCGGGTTCGTGGGCCAGGGCGTCAATCGCGGCAAACTGTACCGGTGTCAGGTCGATGTCATTGCGCGCCATATGATCCGCAAACAGGGCAACAGAGATCTGGTGCAACCGCCGGATCAGATGACCGGGGAACTGCAAGGTATCTATCTGTGGCTCTGCCATGTCCTGCCTCCCGCTGGAAAAAGCATCCAGTTCACATCCGGGAACCGGCTGTGATCGGTTTATAGATAGAATTTCAAACGAATCTTTGATCCATAATAAAATGTTTAAGGTATAAAGGGAATGCGACTTTTCCTTGCGCGCGCGGCGCGGTAGATCATCAGACATGGCCCTTCGTTTTACATCGCTATCCGAAATTCTCGATCAAGACTACGATTGTGTCATCGACGTGCGGAGTCCCGCCGAATTTGCTGAGGATCACTGGCCCGGGGCCATAAACCTGCCGGTTCTGGATAATGAAGAGCGCGCCGAAGTCGGCACGATATATGTCCAGCAAAGTCCGTTTCTGGCACGCAAGGTCGGTGCCGCGAAGGTGTTTCGCAATGCTGCCGACCATATTGAGCAACGGCTGAGCCATCATCCGGGATCCTGGCGCCCGCTGGTCTACTGTTGGCGCGGCGGGCAACGGTCCGGCAGTTTTACCTGGCTGTTGCAGCAGATTGGATGGCGGGCGGATGTGGTCGAGGGCGGCTACCAAAGTTACCGCAGACTGGTCCATAATTATCTCTATAAAGCCGCGTTGCCGCATCGTTTCGTAGCGCTGGATGGCTACACTGGCACCGCAAAAACCGATATCCTCCAGCGTGTTGGACTGCTTGGCGCACAGGTGCTGGACCTCGAGGGGCTGGCACATCATCGTGGCTCGCTGCTGGGCGATCACCCAACCCCGCAGCCCAGCCAGAAGGCGTTTGAATCCGCATTGGCCGGTCAACTGGCACGGATGAACCCGAAACGCCCGGTGCTGGTGGAGGCGGAGTCGAGCAAGATCGGCGCACGGATCATCCCACCGCAGCTCTGGGCGGCCATGAAACAGGCTCCGCGGATCGAGATCCACGCACCCGTGGCGGCGCGTTGTCGATACTTGCTGGCGGGTTATGATGATATTCTGTCAAACACGGAGATGCTGCGCGTGCGTCTCGATGGGTTGCGGGCACATCGCTCCAATGCGGTGGTCGATGGCTGGTTGCAGAGGATTGCCGAAGGCGACAAACCGGCGCTGACGGAGGCGCTCATCACGCAGCATTACGACCCCGCCTATGAGACTGCGCGCCGTGCCATCGGTGCCGATGTGATAACCACGCTGGGGGCAACCGACCTGCGGGGGCCAGATCTGGACCGGCTGGCCGCGGATCTGCGTCTTGAGCTGGACCGGCTATAGCCGCGACTTCAGATCAGCGTGATCGCGCCCGCAGAGCCGGTGATATGGCCGATGATCGCGGCCTCAGCTGCGTATCTGCGGAGTACGGGTAAGAGCGCCTCGGCCTGATCGCGCGGCAGTGCGGCCAGCAGGCCACCGGCAGTCTGCGGATCGAACAGCAGGTCCTGTGGCCCGCCGGTGGTTATCTGCGGCAAAAGCGCGGCATTCTCTTCAAAGAGCGAGGACCTGACCCCGCGTGCTGTCAGTGCAGCGGCACCGGGCAGCGCAGGAATTGCCCCGAGCTCCAGTTCAGCTCCAACAGCGGAGGCTTCGCAGATCCCCAGCAGATGGCCTAGCAGGCCAAATCCGGTCACATCGGTCATCGCGTGTGCGGCGTGCAGCAGCTCGGTGGTCTTGTCCTGCGACTGGCTCATCGACGTCAATGCCGCGGCGACCCAGGCGCCCTCGGCCTTTCCCACCATTTCCGCCGCCATGATCACCCCGGTGCCCAGCGGTTTTGTCAGGATCAGGGCGTCACCCGGCTGTGCCCCGGCCAGGGTGATGGGCGCCGCGTCGCATAGTCCGGTCACGGTAAACCCTATGGTCAGCTCGTCTCCGACGGAGGTGTGGCCACCAACGATCTCGGCACCGGCTTTCCTCAGGATGTCACCGGCGGCAGACATGATTTCATCAAGGGTCCGGGCTTGAAGTTCCGCCGACAGTCGGGGCAGGATCAAGTTGGCGGTCGCGGCCTGCGGCTTGGCGCCCATCGCCCAGATATCGCCAAGCGCATGGACCGCCGCGATACGGGCCATCACCACCGGGTCGGCGGTAAAGGCCCGCAGGTGATCTGTGCTGATCACCTGCCTTTGCCCGCCCGTTATCAGCAGCGCGGCGTCATCACCGGGAAGCGGGGCGATGTCCGTGCGCTGAGTATTCGGCTGCGATCGGAGCGTCGCCTTGAGCGTGTGCGCGCCAACCTTGGCACCGCAACCTCCGCACATCGGTTTGTGGCCAAGCGCCTCTGGCAGATCATGGGTGTGTTCGGGGGGCAGCGCCGGCTGATCCATCTGCGGCAGATCTCGGAACTGCGCCATGAAGCCCTGATCGATGTGATCTTTCCAGCGCCAGATCCAACCGCCCGAAAAGGTCTGTCCAAAGCGTTCTCCAACAGCGGTTTTGCCGCCCATCGAGATCAGTTTCAGATAGTCTTTCTGCGGGCGGTAGCGGCGCAGCGGATCCCGCGTCAGGCTGGCGCGCAGATTATGATAGAGGATCGGCGCCTGACGCACCGCATAGACCCCGGCCTTCGGACGCGGGTCGGGGCTGAAATGAGCACAGTCGCCGGTAGCAAAGACGCCTTTGCGACTGGTCTGCAAATAGGCATCAACCGAGAGAAACCCGTCGTGCAGGTCCAGCCCGGTTCCGTTGAGCCAGGGGTAGGGACGTGCACCCGCAGCCCCGGTTGTGAAATCTGACCGGATTGCGCGGCCGTCCGCCAGCAACACATGAGTGGCCTCGATCTGGGCAATCTTCGCGTGTTCTATCACGGTGACGTCAAGACCGCGCAGCGCAGCGCGCAGTCGGGCGCTGGACTTGGTGCCGGTGTCAGTCAGGATTTCGCTGCGATCAATCAACGTGGCTTGCACCGTCCGGCCCCGGGCCCGCAGCGCATGGGCCATGGCGAGGATCAGCTCCACTCCGGCCACACCGCCACCGATCACCGCAACATGGGCGGCGCTGTCGCCGTGCAGATACGCGGCCCAGCTCTCCGCAAAACGGCCGAGTGGTTTTGCCGGGATCGCATGGTCATCAAATCCCGGCATATCGGGCATGGCAGAGGTGATGCCCAGGTTGATTGCGGCAATGTCATAGGCAATTGGGGGGCGGCCCGAGACATGGACCTCGCGTCTATCGGTGTCGATGTGATCAGCCGCCCCGAGCACCAATCGCGCCCCGGCAAAGCGTGCCAGCTTCACCAGATCAATATCCAACGCCTCGCGCGCGTAAAGCCCGGCGACAAAGCCCGGCAACATGCCGGAGTAGGGGGCGGTCGGACCGGGGTTGATCACGGTCAGGCGCGCTCCGGCGAGGGGCCGCATACCCCATTTGCGCAGCACCAGCGCATGGGTGTGGCCGCCGCCGATCAATACCACGTCTTTGGTCAGGGGGAGGGGGGCTGCGTGCATCATCTATGTGTCACCGGGCTGGGCTGGCTCACCCGGACAGGCTCCGCCCCGGATGAAAGACCCCCGCCGGACGGGCGGGGGCGCTGGGAGATCAGACCTCTGGGCCGATCACTTCGTTTTCGGGCAGTTTATGCGTCGCCCATATCTTATCTTTACCTGCGTCTGGCAGGCTGTCTGGCGTGTCGTGCCGGTGGATGTGAACCTTGGCAATGAAATTTGCCGTGATCGGCGCCGTCAGGAACAGAAATAGCGTAATCATCAGCTCATGCACCGACAGGTGGTATTCGTAGACGGCGGCATGGGTCATCGAGGCCAGCAGCACACCGCCAACGCCCAGCGTCGTCGCCTTGGTGGGCGCGTGCAGCCGGGACATGCGGTCGTTGAGCTTCAACAGGCCAAATGATCCCACGATACCGAAGATGCCGCCGATCACGAGAAATCCGGCGATCACGATGTCAAAGAACAGGTCCATGATATCTCCTCACTCGATGATATTGCCGCGCAGGATGAAGCGCGCATAGGCCACTGTGGACACGAAGCCCAGCATGGCGATGATCATTGCCGCCTCAAAGAAGATCTCGGTTCCCAGCGCCAGCCCATAGAGCACCATCAGCGCGATGGCGTTGATGAACATCGTATCCAGCGCCAGGATCCGGTCGGCAACATCCTCGGCGGAGACAACTTTCCACAGGTTCATCAGCAGCGACAGCGCAAAGCAGACAAACGCAAAGATTGCAGCTGTTTCGATCATTCGAAAATCTCCTTCAGGCGGCGTTCGTAGCGGTCCTTGATCTCGTCGCGCACCGCTTCGGGGTCCGGCGCGTCAAGGCAGTGGACCAGCAGCGCATGACCTTCGGCTGAGAGATCGGCAGAGACGGTCCCCGGTGTCATGGTGATGGTCGCTGCCAGCACCGTGATCGCTTCGGGTGTGCGCAGGTCCAGCGGGATCGTCACCCAATTGGGGTGGCGGCTGGCATTGGATTTGAACAGGACGATCTTGGCCACCACCAGATTGGCCACCACGATATCATAGAGTACGATGAGGATGTAGCCGACGATCTTCACTGGGCCTTTCATCTTCAGCTGTTGGGGCCAGTAGGGCTGTGTCAGGAAGGGGATCAAAACCCCGAGCATGAACCCGAACACCAGCGAGTTGAGCGACCAGCCATTCACCAGCAACAGCCAGGTTGCGGTCAGCACCAGTGTCAGGATCGGGTGTGGCAGTACGCGGCGCATCAGCTTCATTTCAAAGCCCCCCAAGGACGGTTTCGATGTAGGCGGTTGGGGTGAACAGCTGGGCCGCCGTGGCGTCGGCATAGCGGGTCATCGGCCCGGCAAAGAGGGTGAGCAGCACAATCGCCCCCATCAGCCCAAAGCAGACAACTAGCGGCAGGACCGGCGCCGCCGCTGGGGCTGCGGTGGGGTTGCCGTCGAGAAGATCCTCGTCACCTGCATCGGATGCGACCGTGCCGTCGGTTGCCTGCAGGCCATGGCTTTTCCAGAAGATCAGCGTGCCTGCACGAGCCAGACCAACGATGGTCACAAGCGAGCCGAGCAGAATGACCGCCCAGATCCACCAGACCAGGTCATGATCGCGCGCGGCGTCCATCACCAGCAGCTTACCGATGAAGCCGGAAACTGGTGGCATACCGGCCAGCGCGATAGCGGCGATAAAGAACATCACCGACAGCAAGCCGCTCTGCGGCATCAGACGAAGGGCGGCAATAGCACCGCCCTGACGTTCCATGACCTGATCGGCAATCAGGAACATCAGCGCCGTCGCCAGCGTCGAATGGACGATGTAGTAGAGAGCGGCTCCGGTTGCGGCAGGGGTGAACAGGGCAATGGAAATCAGCAGTGTCCCCATCGAGGTGATCGCCCCAAAGGCGACCAGTCGCCCGATCTCGCGCGAGCCGAGGACACCGATGGCGCCGACGACCAGCGTGACCATGGCGGCAGGCAGCAGCCAATCGCCGACCAGCCCTTCGGTGATCGCAACATCCGGGCCAAAGATCAGCGTGTAGACTCGCAGGATTGCATAGGCGCCGACCTTTGTCATGATCGCAAACAGCGCGGCCACCGGCAGCGGGGCATGGCTGTAGGAGGCGGGCAGCCAGAAATGCAGCGGCAGCACCGCAGCCTTGATCGCGAAGACCAGCAGCAGCATGACCGCACCAACGCGCAGCAGGGCGGTTTCCTCGCCCGACATCTCGGCCACGCGCACCGCCAGATCGGCCATGTTCAGCGTGCCGGTGACGGCGTAGATCGTGCCGAGCGCAAACAGGAACAGGGTCGAGCCCAGGAGGTTGTAGACCACATATTGCACGCCGGCCTGAAACCGCTTGGCGCCGCCTGCGTGGATCATCAACCCGTAGGAGGCAATCAGCAGCACTTCGAAGAACACGAACAGGTTGAAGGCATCGCCCGTCATGAAGGCGCCGAGAATGCCCATGATCTGGAACTGGAACAGCGCGTGGAAATTGGCGCCGCGAGAATCCCAGCCGGTGCCAATCGCGTAGAGCACGACAGCCAGCGCCAGAACCGATGTCAGGACGATCATCATTGCCGACAGGCGATCCAGCACCAGCACGATGCCAAAAGGCGCAGGCCAGTCACCCAGCTCATAGACCTGCACGGTGCCGTCGGCGGCCTGCGCTGCCAGCGCCAGGGTCAGGCAGAGCACCAGCAGGCTGCTGGCGACCGAGAAGATCCGTTGCAGGTCCAGATGGTAGCGCAGGACCATGATAATAAAGGGCGCGACGATTGCCGGCAGGACAATCGGCGCAATCACGAGGTGGTTCATGCGTCATCTCCAACTTTGGCATCATCATCGCTGAGATTGATCCGGTCATCCTGCGACGACAGATAGGCCCCCAGCGCAATCATCACCACAACGGCCGTCATGCCAAAGGAGATTACGATCGCCGTCAGCACCAGAGCCTGCGGCAGCGGGTCGGTATAGGGGACCTCTTCGTATTTATTGAGGATCGCAGGGGCGTTGGTCATCAAGCGGCCAGTGGCAAACAGGAACACGTTCACCGCATAGGAGATCAGTGACAGCCCGAGGATGACGGGAAAGCTGCGTCGGCGCAGGATCAGGTAGATGCCGGCCGCGGTCAGGACGCCCACGGCCGAAGCGACTAGAATTTCCATAGTCAGCCCTCGTTCTCGGTCATGGCCACGTCATCGCGGGCCGGGTTGATATCCATCGCGTGGGTGCTGTCGGTGCCAGGCTGCCAGGCAAAGCGTGACAGGCTCTCCAGCGCCAGCAGCACAGCGCCAACAACTGCCAGAAACACGCCAAGGTCGAACAGCGCAGCGGTTGCCCATTCAAATTCTTCCAGCGGTTCCCAGTGGATGTACCCAAAGGCGCTGGTCAGGAAGGGCTTGCCGCTGAACCATGATCCCATGCCGGTTGCGGCGGCGATCAGCACACCGGATCCGATGATGCCATGATAGGGGTAGCGTTGCCGCTCGGTCGCCCAGGCAAAGCCCGACGCCATATATTGCATGATGACCGCAATCGCCGCGATCAGCCCGGCGATAAAGCCGCCACCGGGCAGGTTGTGCCCCCGGAAGAAGATATAGGCCGCCACCATCAGCGCCAGCGGCATCATCACGCGTGTCGCCACCACCATCATCATCGGATGCGAGTCACCGGCCTGCGGCAGATCGGGCTTCCGGTTCAGCAGATAGGCCCGCACTCGGGTGCCCAGCACCGCCTCGGTCAGCGCAAAGATCACCAGCGCGGCAATGCCAAGAACGATGATCTCGCCAAAGGTGTCGAAGCCTCGGAAATCCACCAGGATCACATTGACGACATTGGTGCCGCCGCCGCCCTTGTAGGAGTTTTCAAGGTGGAAGCCGGAAATCGTCTCACCGATGAAATCACGGGTCATCAGTGCATAGATCAGCCCCGCAACCCCAAGGCCTGAGATGCCGGCAATGGAGATGTCACGCAGGCGGGCGCCGCCAGAGCTTTCGACCGGGGTTTCCTTGGGCATGAAGTTCAGCGCCAGCAGCATCAGAATGATGGTGACCACTTCGACCGAAATCTGCGTCAGAGCGAGATCCGGCGCTGACATGTAGTTAAAGCCCATCGACACCACCAGTCCAACAACGCCGATCAGCACCAGCGCCAGCAGGCGGTTGCGGTGCATGGCAACCAGAAAACCGGTTGCGATCAGCAGGCTGGCCCAGCCAAGGATCGGGATCAGCCCGACATCCTGAAGGCTGCGGGTCGGCGCCGCCAATGTGCCGGATTGATAGGCATAGAAGGACAGTACCGCGGTAAAGGTGATCATGATCCCGGCATAGCGTGGCATCGAGCCATTGTGCATCCCGTCGGTAATGGCACGCGAAAGCCGTGTGAGCGCGCCGATCAGCGCCTCGAAAATCACCTTCGCATCCGGGCGCGGTGCGGCATCCCACATACGCATCAGCGGTTTGTGCAGCATCAGCAGGACGACACCCCCGGCAACCGCCGCCATCGACATATAAAGCGCCGGAGTAAATCCGTGCCAGAGTTTCAGCGAATAATAGGGCAGTTTCTCGCCACCAATCACGGCAGAGGCCGCAGTGGCCACCAATGGCCCGACGATCTTGGCCGAGAACAGGCCGATCAGCACGACAAGACCAACCAGAAACGCAGGAGCCAGCCACATGCCGGTGCCCGGATCATGCGGGGTCGCAGGGTAGTCGTCACGCCTTGGCCCGAGGAAGACATGGGCGATGAAGCGGAACGAATAAGCGGCGGAGAACAAGGCCCCCAATAGCGCTAGACCCGGCACCAGATAATGTGAACCCGCCCAGACCGTGTGAACGGCTTCCTCCAGCATCATCTCCTTCGACAGGAAACCGTTGAAGGGCGGAATGCCAGCCATCGACAGGGCCGCGACTGTGGCGATGGCAAAGGTGATCGGCATCAGGTGCCGCAGGCCGCCCAGCCGTTTGATGTCGCGGGTGTGGGCCTCGTGGTCGACAATGCCCGCGCTCATAAACAGAGCCGCCTTGAAGGTGGCATGGTTGATGATGTGGAAAACGGCGGCGACGGCAGCAAATTTGGTGCCGAACCCCAGCAGCATGGTGATCAGGCCCAGGTGGCTGACGGTGGAAAACGCCAGAAGCGCCTTCAGATCATCCTTGAACAGGGCAATGATCGCCCCCAGCACCATCGTGATCAGACCCGTCGTTGCGACGATGTAGAACCATTCCGGCGTACCGGCCAACACAGGCCACATCCGCGCCATTAGGAACAGGCCTGCCTTCACCATGGTTGCGGAGTGGAGATAGGCCGACACTGGCGTCGGTGCGGCCATGGCGTGCGGCAGCCAGAAATGAAACGGGAACTGCGCCGATTTGGTGAAGGCGCCAATCAGGATCAGGATCAGGGCCGGCAGATAGAGCGGCGAGGCCTGAATGACCTCCTTTGCGCCCAGTATCACGGTCAGATCATAAGACCCGACGATATTGCCGAGGATCAGCATGCCACCGATCATGGCAAGGCCACCGGCGCCGGTAACAGTCAGCGCCATTCGCGCGCCCTGACGTCCTTCGGGCAGATGCTTCCAGTAGCCGATCAGCAGGAAGGAACTGAGCGACGTCAGCTCCCAGAAGATCAGCAGCAGCAGAATGTTGTCCGAGGTGACAATCCCCACCATCGCGCCCTGAAACAGCAGCAGATAGGTGTAGAAATTACCCATCGGATCCTCGCGCGACAGGTAGAACCGGGCATAGAGGATGATCAGCAGGCCAATTCCAAGGATCAGCCCGGCAAAGAGAAAGCCCAGGCCGTCGAGGAAGAAATTGGCATTCAGCCCAAGCGCCGGCAGCCAGTCGAATTGGGCCTGAATAACTTCGCCGCGCATCACCGCCGGGGCGTGCAGCATCAGTCCGACAAACGCGAGCAATGTTGTCAGGCCTGCCGCCGATGCCGAGGCATTGCGCCCGGCACGGATCAATAGCGCGGGGAATACCGCGCCGAGAAAGGGCAGGGCTGCAATCAGGAACAGGGACACGTGCGGTTCTCCTCCATGCACAAGGCCAGATCGTTTGGTGCCTAAGCAATTTTTCGCAACTGTGCCAGCCCCGACCGCGCCTGCAAACCCTGCAAAGGCAGCGATCCGGTGAGTTTTTTGCCCGCCGCAGCAATTTGGCGCGGCCCGGTGTCAGGTTGACAACAACTTGATCACCATGCGGGATGTCTCAGGCTGAACACTTTGCAGGAACCTGCTAGGTCTTGGGTCATGTAGGACGGCGCCGGCAGCGCGGGGAGAGGCCAGATGTCGCATTCTCAATCAAAACGGTCAGATAACTCCGGCCCTCAGACTGATGGCGCGGACAGTGACCCGGCAGCTGAGGCGGAGGCGGGTGATCCGTTGATCTCGCGGCGTCGATTGCTGCAGGCCGGTGTGGCCTTCGCGGGGGTCGCCATTGCGGGGGGCGGTGGATATACATGGTGGCGCAGGCAACCCCCGGCCCATGACCGTCCCCGCCTGTCGGTTGAGGACGCATTTGCCAGGGCCAAGGCGGGGGAGCTGATCCTGGTAGATATCCGCACACCGCGTGAGTGGCGGGCCAGCGGTGTGCCAGTGGGCAGCCATCAGATCGACATGCGGCGTGAGGATTTTCTGGCCGCGCTTGATCGCGTCACCGGTGGTGATCGCAGCGCGCCGCTGGCCCTGATCTGCGCGCGCGGTGTGCGCTCCGCCCGGGTGACGCTGGCGCTGGACGCGGCCGGTTATACAAATGTGATCGACGTGCCGGAGGGGATGCTCGGCTCCGCCGCCGGGCCGGGATGGCTGCGCAGCAATCTGCCGGTCGCGCGCTGGACGGGGCAGGGCTGATGAAACGGGTGATAGCAGGTATGGGGCGCCTCTGGCCGGGCGTAAGCGTTGCTCTGTCGAGCCTGCTTTTCGGCTCGGCGCTACAGGCTGGATGCGGGCCCCTCGCCGATGCCTGCCAGATTGACGGGGGTGACTATCACATCGTGTTGCCGGATACCGGCGATGAAAAAGCGCTGCCGGCGGTGATGTTCCTGCACGGCTACGGCGGGTCGGGTGAGGCTGCACTGCGCAATCGCGCGATGGTCGATGGGTTGAACGATCGGGGCTACGCGGTGATCGCCCCCACGGCGCTGCCGCGCAATCCCGGTGGCCCTCGCTCTTGGGCGTTCTTGCCGGATTTCGGTGGTCGCGACGAATCCGCGTTTTTTGAGGCGGTGCTGGCAGATGCTGAACATAGGTTTAATATCGACCGGAAATCCGTTGTTTTATCAGGATTTTCCGCAGGTGCCTTCATGGTCAGCTATCTGGCCTGTGCAACCCCCGATCAATTTGCCGCTTACGCAACGATTGCGGGCAGTTTCTGGCGGCCGCAGCCTGAGAGCTGCACCGGTCCGGTGCGTTTGATGCACACTCACGGATGGCGCGATGAGGTGGTGCCGCTGGAAGGCCGATACCTTGGCAATCGTCGTTTTCAGCAGGGAGATATCTTTGCCGGGCTTGAGCTGTGGCGCGATACCAACGGCTGCACGACACATGCGCCAAGCCACAGCGGATCTGAAGGTGGCACCCTGCGGCGCCGATGGGCCTGCGGTACAGGCGCAGATATCGACGTGGTGCTTTTCGACGGCGGGCACCGGGTGCCGGAGGGCTGGGCCGCATGGCTTGCCGATTGGTTCGAGGATCGCCCGCTGTCGCAGTAGTGCAACATATGGCGTCGATGAGGCGGCTGTGAATTCTCAATAAAAAATTCCGGCGAAACCTGATGGTTCCTGCCGAAGTTTTCAATTTAATGCAAATTGTGGATATTTTCGCCTGAACTGTCTTTTTTACTCAGCGGCTGTGGGATGGGCGGGGGATCGCTCCAATGCCAGGCGCAACCTGTCCCGTCTGGCACGGGCGATGCGGGTGATGCGGGGCTCGTTGTGGACCTCACGGGTGGCCAGAAGGGCTTTGGCAAAGCGCTGCAACGGTACGCCCGACAGGGCCGACAGGGGCACCGCAAGGATCAGCGATACGGCGATTGGCAATAGCCAGACGGATACCACGCCGGCAAGAATCCCCGTCCACAGCGCGATGCCGCTGACGGTTTCCAGCGCGTGGCAGGTGAACAGCGTGCGCCAGGAGTAGCTGCCACCGTCGCGTGCCTGCGGCGCCCATCCCTTTTGGAGGCCAAAGGCGGTGCGCAGCACCGCGATCATCTGCTGAACCATCAGGATCGGCGCATAAAGGATCGCGAGCAGGATTTCCGTCAACAGTGACAGGGCAAAGGCGCCCGCGCCGCCATAGTCGGAGAAGCGGCTCCCGGTCATCGGCAGCGCCGCCACGGCCAGAAGCTTTGGGGCGAGCAGCATGGCATAGATGAGCAGGATCACCAGCACATGGCGCGGCTCTGACATGTCCGGCCAGGAGGGCATCAGCGGATTAGTTTCACTGAAATAGGTCAGGACCGAGGCTTCCTCGCCACGTCCGATGAGCGCCCAGATCACCAGCAGGGCGAACCAGACTGGCGCCATCAGGTAGCCAATGGCCCCATGCAGCAGATGAAAGCGTGACAAGGCGCGAAACCCCTTGGCGTTGAGCAGGTTCAGGTGCTGTAGATTGCCCTGACACCAGCGCCGATCCCGCAGCACATGGTCAATCAGCGTCTGCGGAGTTTCTTCGTAAGACCCACGAATGCGGGGCAGGAACTGAACGCTCCAACCGGCGCGACGCAGCAGCCCGGCCTCCACGAAATCATGGCTCATGATCAGCTTTTCACCACCAAAGACAGAGCGCAGCGGCGGCAACCCCGCACAGGCGGCAAAGGCACGGGTACGGATGATCGCATTATGCCCCCAGTAGTTGCCTTCATGCCCTGCCCAGCGGGCCAGACCTTCGGCCAGAGCCAGGCCGTAGACGCCATTGGCAAACTGCTGCATCCGGCCAAAGACGGAATGCGCACCGATCAGCTGCGGATAGCTCTGGATCAGACCTGCGCCGGGATCACGGGCCAGCGCGTCGGCCAGATGGGCAATGGCGCGCCCGGTCATCAGGCTGTCGGCATCGAGCACCAGCATGGCGTCCCAGCCGGCGCCCCACCGGCGCACCCAGTCGGCGATATTGCCGACCTTGCGTCCTGCATTGTCATCGCGGCGCCGATAATAGAGCTGGGCCCCTGCGGGGAGCATACTGCGCAGGGCCTCGACACTGGCACGTTCCTCTGCGGCGATGGCATCGTCACGGGTGTCGGACAGGATGAACATTGCATAGTCATGGACACCGCCACGGGCGTGCAGCTCTTCCAGCATGGATTGGGCATTGCCAAGTACATACCAGGGGACCTCGTTGTAGATCGGCATCAGGAGCGCGACCTTCATCCGCTGCGGGCGGCCTCGTCCCAGCGCGCGGGGGCGCTGGGACAGGCCCCAGAGACCCAGAAGAACGGTAGAGACCGAAAAGCAGATCCAGAAGAAATTGAACGCGATCAACACCAGAAGTGCGACCTCCAGCATGGAAAACCCGTCTGCCGCGAACCAGTCCTTCATACCCCAGGTCAACAGCCCCGTAGCGGCCATCGCCGGAGAGAAGGCCAGAACACGCCATAGCGCCACCTGACGCTGGCTTGACTCGCGGGGCTGTCCGCCGGTTGCCACGTTGTCACCGGGTAAGGGGCAGGCGTGATCCTGAAAATGGGCACCGAAATTCTGCTCTGGCATAGCCAGCGGTTGTTCCGGTGGGGTCAGGGAGAAATTGGTCATTTGGTCCACCGGTAAAGCCAGACTTCGGAGGCGGGCTGATCATCCTTGCGCAGTTCAGCGCGCAATTCGACGTGGTCGCGTTCGCCCGGGTCAAAGGCGAAGGCCAACCGCACCCCGCCAGTTTCCGGGTTTTGCTGCAAGACGCCTTCGGTTGGGGTGACATGAGGTGACGTGATATGCGCCTTTAGATCATCAACGCCACCGGCAAACAGCGGATGGGCGGCGAAATCGATGGTGATGATCCGACCCGGATCACCAAAGATGCGCGCGCCCGCGGCGGTGTTGATCACCTGTGGCACCGGCAGATCCGGGCCGTTGCCCCAGGTCAGCCGATAGTCAATGGCAATCTCTGAGCCAGGGGCGTAGCTGTCGCGGGGGCGCCAATAGGCCACGATATTGTCGTAGATTTCCTTGTCCGCCGGGATTTCGACCAGCGTGACGGCGCCTTTGCCCCAATCACCCTTCGGCTCAACCCAGAGCGCCGGGCGCTGGTGATAATGCGCTTCCAGATCCTCATAATCAGACAGCAGCCGCGGGCGCTGCATCAGGCCAAAGCCACGCGGGTTTTCATCGACAAAGGACGACAGCTGCAGCGTCTTGGGGTTGGCCAGTGGGCGCCACAGGGTCTCGCCGTTGCCGTTGACCACCAGCAGACCGTCGCTGTCGTGAACCGCAGGGCGGAAATCGTCAAACCGGTTGCGATTGGTCTGATCAAACAGGAACATCGAGGTGAGTGGTCCAAGCCCGATATTGTCCAGTTCCGCACGTGCAAACAGGCGCGCCTCGACATCCATCACCGTGTCTTGCCCCGGCAGTATGTCAAACCGGTAGGCCCCGGTGACAGACGGCGAATCCATCAGCGCATGGACGATCATGTTCTTTTGGCCGGGAACTGGAGCTTCGAGCCAGAAGGCAGTGAATTCAGGGAATTCTTCGCCCTTGGAGGTAGCGGTATTCACCGCCAGGCCGCGCGCCGACAACCCATAGGTGTGTGCAGCCCCGATGGCCCGGAAATAACTCGCGCCCTGGAATACGCAGAATTCCGTTTTCTTGCCGGGTTCCTTTAGATCGGTCCGCAGCCGGAAACCGGAGTAGCCGAGGCTGTCGTCGACGCTGAGGTCGGGGGCTTTGTCGGTTTTGTCAAACAGCGACAGGTCAAAGGCCACCGGCTGGGCGAGGCCGTTTTCCACGGTGTAGATCTCGACCGGGCGCGGGAAATAAAGGCCGGGCAGAAAGAAATCGACATTGTAGCTGCGCGGGGTCTTCGACCAGAGCGCATCGCGGCTGCGGAACCAGCGGGTCTGGTATTCCTCATAGGTCTGCTCCTGCCAGTCCTGCGGCACGCTGGGCCGGGGCGCGTAAGGGGCGGCCGCCAACTCGCGCGCCAGCGCCACAACCGTTTCGCGCGAGAATGCAGGGCCTCCGGTCGCACGCGCAGGCGAGGTCAGCGCGCCAAGCGCAAGCGGGGCCGTGCTGGCCATGGCGGTTGCCAGAAAGGTGCGTCGCGAGAATTCTTTCATCTCTTGGTTTTCCATGGATGTGATTTGAACCAGGCAGCGATATAGGCGCAGCCGATGATCAGGCCAAACCCGGTGAGGTTAAAAAATGCAGTGGTCATGATCGACCTGTCAGTGAGATCCATGGCAAAGCCCAGCAACCGAGCCAGCGCCATGGAAAACACAAAGACCGCAAGCGATTGCTGACCGACTTTGGTGATCAGCGACAGCAGCACGGCCCAGATCCGGGCGGGCGTGGATCGCCCGTAGGCGATCAGACGGCGACCGCCTTCGCCCGCAACCACCCAGCCGAGGTAGGCCAGCGACAGGAAATGGCCATAGCGCAAAAGGCCAAAGTCGGTTTTTTCCCGCCATTCGGCTGTCAGCTGCCAGGTCGGTCGGATCAGCTCCGCCAGACTGGTGTTCCAGGCTTCAACCCAGAGGAAGACTTTCCAGGAGCCGAAGGGCGCCAGCAGGAGCAGATAGGCCGTGGCTATGATCATCAGTCCGCGTGAGACCGGCGGGGCGGGCAGCCAGCCTTTCATGAAGGCAAAGCCGGTGAAGAACAGCAGCTGCCAGCCAAAGGGGTTGAAAAACCATTCGCGGCTCGACCAGGGTTCGGCGGAGAGCGACAGCCCATTCGGCCCGAGGCCGATCATATACGGGTTGGCCAGCAGCCAGATCGCGATCGAGGTGGCCGCCACAGCCCAGACGCCGACGCGTTCCAGCCCCATCATCAGCGGCATCAGCCCCAACACGACGAGATACATCGGCAGAATGTCAAAGTAGTTTGGCACGTAGCTGAGCGTCATCAGCCCAACCAGCTGCGGCACCGGGTTTTCAAAGAACGGCAACAGGTTCAGCGAGGCAATATAGCTCTTGTCAAAAGCCCCGTAGAGATCCAGCGCCGCCATGGTGGTGGCGAGAAAGACAAACAGGCCGATATGGGCCCAGTAGACTTGCCAGCAGCGAAACACCACGCGGGCGCTGCCAATCAGCCAGCCGCGGCGGGCAAAGGTGCCGCCAAAGGCGATTGCCGAGGCCATGCCCGAACAGAAGACAAAGATCTCCGTCGCGTCAGAGAAGCCAAACCGGGCCGGAATCCAGCCGGTCCAGCGGTTCCCGGGAATATGAGCGCACAGGATGATGAACATCGCAATGCCGCGGTAGAAATCCAGCCGGGGATCGCGAAGCGCGCGGGTCTGCGCGTCCGATTGCGGGGCAACCGGGCGATTGGCCACTGGAGTGGTCTCGGTGCCCTTGGCACCGGGAAAGGGCGAGATGGTCGCCATAGGCTGTTGTGTCCTTACTTTTGTTATTCTGCCGGGACACTTTGCGCGCAGGGCGCGCCACGTCCGGCAGCGATCAGTGCACGGCGCGCCTGTGCATAGCTGTCCTCGGCGCCGCCCCGCTGGGCGCGCCGTTCGTTGAGGATGGCCTCCACCGCGTCCAGACGCCCCGCGCGGATGCCCGCATCAATGGTCACGCGTTCGAAAACGTCCCGCTGGGCATGGCTGCCCCCTGCCAGTTGCAGGGAACTGCGTCCGCTGGCGAGATAGCCGAAGGCTTCGCTGTAGTTACCTTCGCCAAAGGCCTCGAGCCCCAGCGCAAGGCCGCAGCCTGGCGTTGCCATGCGGCCATCGCTCTCGCTGGCGCCGCGACGCGCATCAGCGTGGATCCGCTGCACCAGCTGGCCAGCCTCAACCTTGCGATCATCGCCCACCAGTGCAAGAAGATAGTGAAGATCAGCAAAGATCAGGCAGCCGTCTTCGGTCCGGTTGGCACAGAGTTCTGCGAGTTCTTCCCAGCGGTCACCGATTGCAACGCCCTCCAGCTCCAGCCGCATCAGCAGTGAGGTGGCGTTGGAAATGTCACGGTAATCATCGGTTTTGTCTTTGCGGATCTCGTGATCGTATAGCGCCAGCACCTGTTCGGTCTGCCCCTGATCCAGATGCATCAGCGCCTTGTGCCACCAGACGTGGTAGCGAAAGTTGTTGCAATGCGCCCAGGCCTCTTCGCGACCGGTCAGCCAGTCAAGCCCGGCACGGGAGTTGCCCGTCATATCATGGACATGGGCCACCGCATGCAGGCCCCAGGCATCATCCGGTGCCATCCAGAGCGCCTGACGCCCGGTTGCTTCGGCCAGGTCATAAGCGCCGGTTTCCTCCAGCGAAAAGGCGTGGCATCCAAGCAGGTAACCGCGTCCGGCGTGATCCGGCGCATAGGCGGGCAGGACCCGCTCGATCGACCGGCGCATACCGGCGCTGTCGCCCAGGATGAAGCGGATCGCGTGGCTCAGCTTCATCGCCAGCGCGTCCTCGGGGTGGCTGCGCAGCACGGTCTCCATCTCTGCAATCGCCAGCGATGGACGGCCCTCCAGCCAAGCACCGAGCGCAGCGATATAGTGGCGTTCGCGTGGCAAAGCACCATCCTCGGCGGCCTTGGCCGCGGCATAGGCGTCCCGTGCGGCCTGCATCAGTTCTGCCCGACCCAGCAGCAGCACAAACATGCCCTTGGCCGCCTGGGCCATGGCAAACTCCGGTGCAGCCTCCAGCAGGGCGCCCAGATGTTGCGGCGCGGCAGCGCCGTGAGACAACACCCCCATCTGAACGCAGTTCCAGTTCTCGAGCGCCGCGGCGTTTGTCAGGCTGGTGTCCTGGCCAAAAATATCTTGCATCATCGTTTGTCCGATCCGTGTCAAAAACGAAAGCAGAGGTGCTTTGTCGTCGAGCCTAAAGCACGGCCGCGCGTCTCGCGATGCCCGCTCGCGGTTTGGTGAAGCGGCGTGTGCAATCTCGCCGGATTAATGGGCCAACCATATTGATTGACAGCGATTTCCCGCATTTTTTGTAATCTGGCAAGCCCGTGCAGCGCGACTTTGGCCGAAGACCGCCAGTTTCTGTAACACTCGGCCAGATCCTGCCGGTTGCAAGCCCGAGAAACAGGCGTTTTCTGCGGTGTCTTAAGGGGATAGCAGAGATATTGAGCAGGCAGTCGCCCCCGGGTGATGGGGCTTCTGCCTGTTCTCGGTGGCGGCGCGCCGCTGTCTTAGTTGTCGTCTTCCGAAAACGGGTCCGCGGTCCTGGCTAGGAGGTCGCTGTTTGCACCGCAGATTGGAGGCGCATGGCGGTAGGTCACCGGCGTCCGGGAGAATTTGAGCGGATTGCCAAGCAACCGCACCGGCCCCGCCGCCGAGGACATTTCAATTGTCATATCCCGCGCCGCCACCTGATCAGAGGCAAAAACCTGATCGAGCGTCTGCACCGGTCCTGCTGGCACCTTGCGGGCCTCCATCGCGGCGATCACCTCATCGGTGCGGTATTGGCGCAGCGCCGGTACCAGGATGTCGGCGAGCGCGTCGCGGTGCTGCAAGCGGGCCGGGTTGGTTGCAAAGCGCGAGTCCCGCGCCAGCCCGTCCAGACCGAGAAAAGATAGGAAGCGGCCAAATTGCGCGTCATTGCCGACCGCGAGGATCACATGGCCATCTGAGGTCTCATATAACCCATATGGCACGATGCTGGGATGCTCATTACCGCGCCGTTTGGGGGCGCTGCCAGTGTTGAGTGTTGCCACACCTTCGTTGATCAGCCATGCGATCTGCGCATCCACCAGCGCGATATCGACCTGCTGGCCTTCGCCGGTCTGTTCCTTGTGGCGCAGCGCCGCGAGGATGCCGACACAGGCATACATGCCGCACATTACGTCGGCGATGCCGACGCCAACCTTCATCGGTCGGCCCTCAGGCTCACCGGTGAGCGACATGATCCCGCCATAGCCCTGTGCCATCAGGTCATAGCCGGGTTTATGGGCATTGGGTCCAGTCTGGCCGTAGCCGGAGATCGAACCATAGACCAGATGCGGGAACTCCGCGTGCAGGCTCTCGTAGTCGAGGCTGTATTTGGCAAGCCCGCCGGGTTTGAAGTTTTCCAGCAGAATATCGGCTTCGGCGGCGAGACGACGTATGACCTGCTGGCCCTCGGCCGTGGCGATGTCCACCTCAACCGAACGCTTATTACGGTTTGCGGCCATGAAATAGGCCGACAGATCCGACTGGTGACCGTCTCCATCCACCACATAGGGCGGCCCCCACTGCCGGGTGTCATCGCCCCCGGTTCGCGGGTTTTCGACCTTGAGCACACTGGCCCCCAGATCTCCCAGCATCTGGGTGCAGGTCGGCCCTGCCAGAATGCGGGACAGGTCCAGCACCTTGATACCGGTCAGCGGGCCATGGGGCAGCTTGGCTTCGGATGTCCGGTCAGATGAGCCCATCATAGGCCTCCCGCTCGAATTCTGCGGCAATGACGGTGAAACGCTCGGCCTGCTGTGCCTCTTGCAAGGCAGCGCGCAGGCCTGCGCGGTCGCGGACCCTGACGCCATGGCCGCCAAAGGCCCGGCCCATCGCGGCAAAGTCGTGCTGGCCGAAGTCGACGCCAGCGTTATCCAGCCGTCGCTGTCGCTGCTTCAGATCGATCAATGCGAGGCTGGCATCGACGAACACGACAAAGATCGGCGCAACGCCAAGCTCCGCGGCGGTGGACAACTCGCCCGCCACCATCAGGAAACCCGCATCACCGGAGAAGCTGACAACCGTGCGCTGCGGCTCTGCCAGTTTGCGGCCGATGGCCATCGGCACCGCGCAGCCCATGGTGCAGAGGCCCGAGGATTGGATCAGGGCGCGAGGCTCATGGCAGCTCCACATCTGCGAGAGCAAGATCCGATGGGCGCCGCTGTCTGCCGTCGCCAGCGTATCGCCGGGCAGGGTGGCCTGACATTCGGCAACGATCGCATCGGGTCCCCAGTCCGCCTGCGGGGTGAAGGCGGAGCGAAGGGCTGCCCGGGCCACCTCAGGCTGACCTTCGGGCCAGCGCCGAGGGGACGGCTGCGTGTCGTCGGCGAGCTGCGCCCCAACCGTCAGGGCGCGCAGACTGGGCGCAAGACCGGCAACCAGCGTCAGAGTGGCCGCGTGCATGTAGTGGGTGTTGTCCTCGGCGCAGATATCAATCACCCGCTGGCGGGAACAATCCCAGGCGTTGCGCCAGCCCGGGCGCATCTCGATTGGATCGTACCCCAGCGCAAGAACCAGATCGGCCTCGCGCACCAGCGGCAGCAGGTGACGATCGGCGAGCGGCGACAGCCCGGCGCCGCCAAGGCAAAGCGGGTGCTTCTCAGGCACGATGCCCTTGGCCTTGTAGCTGGTTACAAAAGGGATCTGGTAGTGTTCGAGAAAGGCCAGAAGCGGCGCGGATGCGGCCTCGGCAACAGCGTCAAGACCGATCACCGCCAGCGGGCGCTCGGCCTCGGTAAGCCACGCGCGCGCCTGCGCCAGGTCAGCGGGCTGCGGTTGCGTTGCTCTGGCAGGCGCGAGGCAAGGACGGTGGGTGCCGGCAGGAGAATCGGCGACGGAGATCGGCACATCGATATGCACCGGCCCATTGCGCGGCGCGGTTGCGATCCGCACCGCCTTGTCGGCGATCACACCCGCAGCCTCGGCGTCGAGGCGATAGCTGGCCTTGGTGATCGGGGCAAAAACCGCCTGATGGTCCAGTACCTGATGGGTATAGGTGGCCGCTTCCGCCGCATCCACACATCCTGTCAGCACCAGCATCGGCACCCGGTCCTGATGCGCATTGGCAACAACGTTCACCCCATTGAGCGCCCCCGGGCCCAGCGTGGCCACCAGGATAACCGGCGCGCCATCGCTGTGGTGCACGCCTTCGCCCATGAAACCGGCGCTGTTCTCGTGTTTGGCAAGGTGAAAGCGGATGCCCGCCTTGGTCAGCGCATCGACAAGCGTCAGCACTTCGCCACCGGGCATGCCGAAGGCATGGCGGCATCCGGCGGCATATAGTCGCCGGGCCAGCACATCCGCCGCGCGCAATGGTTCTGTGGCCGTCGCAGCCGCGGTGTCGGTCTGTGTCATGAAATCCACCCTTCGTGAACAAGTGCCGCCAAATTGCCGGAACCGGGCAAGGTTGCAAGCCTCCTCACGCGGGTGTGAGCGTCAAGGCGCCGAGCGCGCCGCATTTTGCGCAATGGCATCAAGATGTTGGTCCAGCTCTGCCGCGATATCGGCGAGATCAGCCCCGCCTTCATCGAGATAGGGGGCAAAGACATGGGTTGCGGTTTTATAAGAAAGCGTCGCCAAGCCATCTTCGCCTTCGGTCACATAAAGGCGGATCGGGGCTTCAATCATTGCGGCGGTGGAATGGCTGAGGACCCGCACCGCATAGTCATTGTTGAAAACACCGATCACCCGGTTGCCGGGTATGGTAATGCCACGGGCCGCAGCGGCCTTGGTCGGCCCGGCCTGCGTCACCACGACAAGACCCTGCGCCTTCGTCGCCGCAATCACATCTTCGACCAGCTGCGGGTAGGGCTTGCGGGTCTGGTGAACCGCCCAGCCCTGGCGCTTGGCCAGCGGTGCGGCGGTCGCAACCATCGTATGTGACCCTGTTGCGGCAAGCAGCACGAAGGCCAGTGCCGCAGCGAACAGATGGCTGCGGCGGGGGGCCATCGGGCCCATCACGTTTTGAAACATGGCGGTGATCTCCTGTCGTTGCTTACGAGGTTAATGCCTCGGCGGCTGCACCGCAGTCACATTGTCGTGCAGCCGGTGCGAGCGGCGCGGCAGGGCAGTCAGGTGGTGCAGTCAGGCGGTACAGTCAGGCGGCGCGGCGAAAACCGGTGATCAGCTGGCGCAGCCCAACAGCGGCCCCGGCAAAGATCGACAGAAAGGTCACCGGGGCAGAAATCGACAACAGCGAAAAGGCGCTCAGCCCCTGGCCGACCGTGCAGCCCATTGCAAGGACCGCGCCGCCCCCCATGATCGCGGCCCCGATGATCTGGCGGCGCAGCTCGCGCGGGTCGTCGCAGGCCTCCCAGCGGAAATGCCCCTTGATCAGCGAACCGATAAAGGCACCGAGCCAGACGCCGCTGACCGAGCCGACGGCAAAGCTGATCGGCCGCAGGCTGCCGGTCATTGTCCACATGATGGTTTCGCCAAGCGGCGCGGAGAAGGAATGCGAGACCAGAGGTATCGCGTCAAACCCCGTCCGCGCGATATGGCTGCTGCCTGCCCAGCCGCTGATGATGGCAAACGCCACCAGCGCAGCCCAGCCAATAGCGGCCGGAGACTCGCGCACCTCACGCCCGAGGATGGATATCAGCAGGATCGCACCGCCGATGGCAAGGCCGATAGCGCTGACCGACGCTCCAAGATAGTTGGCCAGATGATGGGCGATGCCGGCGGGCAGATCATCGGTGATGCTCTGTTGCCGGAAAAACAGGTTGCGCAGCGGGGCGAGAGGGCCTGTCAGCACGACAAAGGTCGATACGCCCATCACCAGCACGATGACAAAGCTGCGCAGATCGCCGCCGCCGAGCCGGGCTATGGCGCCATAGCCGCACATCCCGCTCAGGGCCATGCCATAGCCAAATAACAGGCCGCCGCCGATAGAGGCCAGCGGCATCCAGCGAATGGCAAGATATTGCGACTGCGCCGGATCCAGCCAGCCTAGAGCCATGAGGCCAAAACTTCCCAGGATTGCCATGCCGATTGCCATGCCCCACATCCGCAGACGCAGGGACGAGCCGCCATAGAGCAGATCCTCGATGGCGCCCAGCGTGCAGAACCGCCCCAGCCGCGCCGCCAATCCCAGCAGGACGCCGCCAAACACCCCCAGCAGGGCGGTCAGCTGCGTATCGCTCAGGAGGTCGGACAGGGGGGTGGGCATCTTGTGCGGGTTCCGCCGGTGAAAGAGCTGCGGGGCTGGCGGCTGAAGGGTCCGCTGCCAGTGTGGCCGGGCCGACCGGTCGTCGGTCAGTCCTCTTTGCAGAACAGCTCGTAGACCACTTCCAGGATCCGGCGTGGACGATCATCTGCCAGCCGGTAATAGATCGCCTTGCCCTCACGGCGTGGAATGACCAGACCTTCCAGACGCAGGCGCGACAGCTGTTGGGAAACCGCCGCCTGACGTGCGGAGAGCAGCTCTTCCAGCTCGGTCACCGATTTTTCACCCGACACCAGATGGCAAAGGATCATCAGGCGTCCCTCGTGGCTGATCGCCTTCAGAAAATTCGAGGCGCGGGTGGCATTGTCCACCATCGTATCGAGATCTTCGGGGGCCATATCGGCGGAAAACTGTGGCAGGGCCATATCGGTGTTCTCTCCTGGTTCAACCATTGGTGGCCATCGGGGCGGGCTGCTGGTCGGGGGCGTGTCCCGCGTCTGGTTGCTCGGCAGCGGGCGGGACAAAGCCTGCGTGCGCCTGCAGCAGACCGGAAATCAGCGGCCAGAAGAAATCCTCTCCCGGATAGCCTTCCAGTCTCGCCATCTCATGGCCGCCCTCAACGATCAAGAAGGTTGGCGTGAATGTGACCCGCCGTGACAGCGTCAGATCTTTCGGCATGTCGCGCAAATCTGCCCGGCGCAGCGGGGCAAAGGTGCCTTCGGCGGTCTTTGGATAGATCGGCGCAATCTCCGCGTCCCAGCGTTCGCACCAGGCGCAGCCCGGCTGCTCGACCATCACCAGCTCTGCGGCATCGCTGGCCGATGCGATCAGCGGCAATGCCGCCATGACAGCGACCTTTGCCAGCGCCGAGGCAGCGGCGCGGCAGCTGCGATAGGGCAGGGAGGTCAGCGAAGAAAAGGCCATGATGCGATTTGTCTCGATGATCTGTGTGGGGGCCGTGAAGTACGATGTCTGAGCCACGGCCGGTGATTGACGGGTCGGCATGAAGGGTGTCTATATGTACTACGTAATTTGAATATGTGAATAGTACAAGTTTCTACCGGGGTGACCGGCGGTCCGCGCATCTTGTTGGTGCTGTACCTGATTTGGGCAATCGCGGCTTGCACACGGAGATCGACCGCCAGCAGCCGACAGAAGATTCCTCTCGGCGCGATGTGGATCGGCAACTGTGGTCTTGTCTGGTTCGAACGCAGAAGATGGCAAGGGGCCTTGATACATGCTGGAAATCTCTTTGTTCGGAGCGCTTGTTGCGGGGCTATTGTCATTCTTCACGCCCTGCGTGCTGCCCATGGTGCCGTTTTACCTCTCCTATATGGGGGGGCTTTCCATCGCGGAGCTGCGCAGCGACGGCGAGATCGCTTTGGGCGCGCGGCGGCGCCTTGTGCTGGCGTCGATCTGCTTTGCCGCAGGGGTGACCACTGTCTTCGTGCTGATGGGAATGGGAGCCACCGCACTGGGGCAGGTGTTTGGCCAATATATGGATGTGCTGGCCTATGGCGCTGCGGTATTGCTGCTGGTCTTTGGGCTGCATTTTCTGGGGGTCCTGCGGATTCCACTGCTTTATCGCGAGGCTCGGATCGAAAGCACCGCGCCGCCCGCGACCTTGGCTGGCGCCTATTTGATGGGATTGGCCTTTGGCTTTGGCTGGACACCCTGCGTGGGGCCGGCCCTGGCCTCGATCCTGATGATTGCCTCTGGCCTTGGCGATATCTGGCGCGGCGGGCTGCTGTTGCTGGTCTACGGCGCGGCGATGACCGCACCCTTTGTGGTAGCGGCGCTGTTTGCCGGGCCTTTTCTTAGGTTTGTGGCCCGCCACCGGTCTGCCTTTGCCTGGGTGGAAAAGGGGATGGGCGTCATGCTCATCATCTTTGCGGTTCTGATCGCCACGGGCAGCGTGCGTTATATTGCCGAGGCTATGATCCGGTGGTTCCCGGGTTTTGCAAGTATCGGCTGAGCGGCCCAGAATGGCGGCCGTATTGGGAGGGTAAGAGATGAAACGACTAATGATCGGACTGTTGTGGCTGCTGTGTGTCGGCTCTGCGGGGGCGGTGGAGCTCGGCGATGATGGCCTGCACAAGACCCCCTGGATGCGCGAGACCTTCAAGGATCTGCGCGAGGATCTGGACGAGGCCAATGCCGAGGGCAAGCGGCTGGTGCTGTTCTTTGAACAAAGGGGCTGTGTCTATTGTACCAAGATGCACGAGGAGGTGTTCCCGACACCCGAGGTCGGGTCCTACATCGGCGACAATTTCTTTGTGGTGCAGCTCAATCTATATGGCGATGTCGAAGTGACGGATTTTGACGGTGAAACCCTGTCGGAGAAGGACATGGCCCGAAAATGGGGCGTTCTGTTTACCCCGACAATGATGTTCCTGCCGCAGGAGGTGCCCGAGATTCCGGCGCCGCAGGCCGCGGTGGCGATCATGCCCGGTGCCTTTGGGGTCGGCACTACGCTCGATATGTTCACTTGGGTGAACGAAGAGCGCTATTTGCTTGATAACGGAGAAGATTTTCAACGTTACCATGCCCGCCGCATCCAGGAACGGAACAACGGCTCCACCGATTGATACCGGTGATTTGATCGTCTTTGCAGCAAAGATGGCCTTGCCTGCGTGCTGTCGGGCAGACGAGGCCGGATAGGTTGAACGGTCGAAACGACATAATGAAATTCAAATTACTGAATTTGATGTTGCGTTAGCCGGGTGAGGTCGCCTAGGGTAAACGCCAGCGAAGCACGCCAAAGCGCGTGGGAGCCAATGGGAGGAAACATGAAGCAAATATCTCTGACACTGGCAGCCTGTCTGGCCGGGACAGTTGCGTTTGCCGCTGAGATCGCGCCGAAAGAGGTCGCCTATGACGACGACGGCGCTGTTGCCGTATCGCTCAGCGGTGCTGCCGGGGATGCCGCCAGCGGCGCATTGCTGGTTGGCGACAAATCCAAGGGCAATTGCGTGGCCTGCCATCAGGTGTCCGCGCTGTCGGATGTGCCGTTTCACGGTGAAATCGGCCCTGCGCTGGATGGTGCCGGCAGCCGCTGGAGCGAGGCGGAGCTGCGCGGTCTGGTGGCCAATGCCAAGATGACATTCGACGGCACGATGATGCCCGCCTTTTACAAGGTCGATGGCTTCATCCGGCCGGGCGATGCCTACACGGGCGAGGCGGGGACCGAGCCATTGCCGCCGATCCTGACCGCCCAGGAAATCGAAGATGTGGTCGCATTCCTTGCGACCCTGAAAGAAGACTGACGCAAAGGACCGGGATCTTTTGCGCCATCAACGTCAAAGGAGACATACGATGGAGTTCTCACGTCGCGACACACTTGGCCTTGGCCTTGGGGCCGCTGCCCTGACCATGCTGCCCCTGCGTGTCGTTGCTGCAGCCGAGGATCGGATTGCAGAGTTCACGGGTGGCGCTGATATGGCTGACACCGGCCTGACACTGACCGCGCCCGAAATCGCCGAAAACGGCAATACCGTACCGATCGAGGTCGATGCGCCCGGTGCTTCGGCCATCATGATCCTGGCGACCGGCAACCCGACCCCGGGCGTCGCGACCTTTACCTTTGGTCCGTTGGCTGCCAGCCAGTCAGCCGCCACACGGATTCGCCTCGCAGGCACGCAAGACATTGTGGCAGTTGCCAAAATGGCCGACGGCAGCTTTGCCAAGGCAAGCGCGACCGTCAAAGTGACCATCGGCGGCTGCGGCGGCTAAGCGCGACCTGTCCGTCAGGTTCGCCCCATAGATATCAGGAGTTAACGACATGGCATCCGGTGTAAAACCCCGCGTCAAAGTCCCGAAGAAAGCAGCCGCAGGCGAAGCGGTGACCATCAAGACGCTGATCAGCCACAACATGGAAAGCGGTCAGCGCAAGGACAAGGAAGGCAACGTCATTCCGCGGTCGATCATCAATCGCTTTACCTGCGAGTTCAACGGTCAGTCCGTTGTTGATGTGGCCATGGAACCCGCCATTTCCACCAACCCTTACTTCCAGTTCGACGCCACCGTCCCCGAGGCGGGTGAATTCGTCTTCACCTGGTACGACGATGACGGCTCTGTCTACACGGAACAAAAGCCGATCGCGATCGGCTGATCCCTTCCGGATCCATAGGCAAACGTCCTGTCCGGAACGCCGGGCGGGACGACCACCCAAGGGAGGAAACAAGATGAATAATAAGGCAATCACCGCAATTGCCATGGCGCTGGCCTTGCCCGTTACCGCCTTTGCCGAGGCGGATGATGATACGCTGGTCGTCAATGACGAGATCGAAATAGTCACCAAGACCGCCGCACCCGCGCATGTTGCTGATGTGCTGGACGAGGTGATGTCAGGCTGGCATTTCCGCTCGGATGAGACGCAGGCGCTGCAGATGGATGATTTTGACAACCCTGCAATGGTCTTTGTCGATCAGGCAATGGACACATGGTCCAAGGTTGAAGGCACCGCGGAGAAATCCTGCGCCTCCTGCCACGACGATGTCGAAGAGAGCATGGTCGGCGTCCGCGCGGTTTACCCCAAGTGGAACGAGGATGCAGGCGAGATGCGTACCCTCGTCATGCAGATCAACGACTGCCGCGAGAACCAGATGGGCGCGGAGAAGTGGAAATACACCAGCGGCAAGATGGCGGCCATGGAAGCGCTGATTTCGGTGCAATCGCGCGGGATGCCGGTCAACGTGGCCATTGACGGCCCGGCCCAGTCCACCTGGGAACAGGGCAAGGAGCTCTACTACACCCGCACCGGTCAGCTAGAACTCTCCTGTGCCAATTGCCATGAAGACAACTATGGCAACATGATCCGCGCCGACCATCTGAGCCAGGGCCAGATCAATGGCTTCCCGGTCTACCGCTTGAAGAACACTAAGCTGAACACGGCCCATGCGCGGTTCAAAGGCTGCGTGCGTGACACCCGCGCCGAGACTTACAAACCGGGTTCGGCTGAGTTTGTGGCGCTGGAGCTCTATGTCGCATCGCGTGGCAACGGCCTCTCGGTCGAGGCACCGTCTGTCCGCAACTGATCCGCGTGGCCCCGTGTCAGAGATGATGCGGGGCGCGTTTCCCTCAATATCATTCAAACATGCGAATATATCGTGTGTCTCAGTAGGAAGATGAACCCATGATCTCGCGGCGTGATTTCTTGCAGGTCTCCATGGCAGCGTCAGCGCTTGTCGGGGCCTCAGGTTTTGGCAGCTGGGCCAGACTGGCAGCGCAGCAGAAGCTGACACAGGATCAGCTCCTGCAGTTTGACACCTATGGCAACATCAGCCTGATCCATGTCACGGACATTCACGCTCAGCTGAAGCCGATCTATTTTCGTGAGCCCTCGGTCAATCTTGGGGTTGGTGACAACAAGGGCCATGTTCCGCATATCACCGGCGCGGATTTCCGCAAGGCCTATGGGATCGCCGATGGCAGCCCCTCAGCTTATGCATTGACCTACAATGATTTTGCGTCGCTTGCGCAGGGCTATGGCCGGGTCGGGGGGCTGGATCGTGTTGCAACAATCATCAATGCCATCCGCGCCGACCGCCCCGATGCGCTGTTGCTGGATGGCGGCGACACCTGGCATGGCTCCTATACCTGTCATCACACCGAAGGCCAGGACATGGTCAATGTGATGAACGCGCTGAAGCCGGATGCGATGACCTTCCACTGGGAGTTCACGCTGGGATCGGACCGGGTGAATGAGATCGTCGAGGGGCTGCCCTTTGCCGCACTTGGCCAGAATATCTTTGACGCGGAATGGGATGAACCGGCTGAGCTGTTCAAACCTTACAAATTTTTCGAAAGGGGCGGGGCCAAGGTAGCCGTGATCGGTCAGGCCTTCCCCTATATGCCGATTGCAAACCCCGGCTGGATGTTCCCGGAATACTCCTTTGGGATCCGCGATGAACATATGCAGGAGATGGTCGACGAGGTACGCGCCGCTGGTGCGGATGTTGTTGTGGTGCTGTCGCACAACGGTTTTGACGTTGACAAGAAAATGGCCGGTGTGGTCAGCGGCATCGACGTGATCCTGTCCGGCCACACCCATGATGCGCTACCGGAACCGGTTCTTGTTGGTCAGACCCACATTGTTGCGTCTGGGTCCAATGGCAAATTTGTCTCCCGCGTGGATCTGGACGTGCGTGACAGCCAGCTGATGGGGCTGCGGCACAAGCTGATCCCGGTGTTTTCGGACGTCATTGCGCCGGATCCGGTGATCAGCCAGCTGATCAACGACCAGCGCGCGCCCTATGAGGCAGAGCTGGCCGAGGTGATCGGCCAGACTGATGAGTTGCTCTATCGGCGCGGCAATTTCAACGGCACTTGGGACGATCTCATCTGTGACGCGCTGCTGAGCGAGCGTGAGGCCGATATCGCCCTGTCGCCCGGCGTGCGTTGGGGGCCGTCCTTGCTGCCCGGCGATGACATCACCCGCGAGGATATCTGGAATGTCACGTCGATGAGCTACGGTGCAGCCTATCGCAATGAAATGACAGGCGAATTCCTGAAGGTGGTGATGGAGGACGTGGCCGACAACATTTTCAATCCCGACCCTTATTACCAGCAGGGCGGCGACATGGTGCGCGTCGGTGGCATGGGCTACCATATCGACATCACCAAGCCGCAGGGCGAACGGATCAGCAATATGACACTGCTGAAGACCGGCGAGGCGATTGACCTGGCCAAGACCTATATCGTTGCCGGCTGGGCCAGCGTGAATGAAGGGACCGAGGGGCCGCAGATCTGGGATGTGGTCGAAAGCCACATTCGCAAGATGGGCACCGTTACCCTTTCCCCGAACAATTCCGTGCAGGTGTCGGGCGCCTAAGCCCGGCATCCGCCAAAAATTTTTGCGCTGATGAATTCACGAAAGTGAATTTTTCGATGTAAGGAGGCAATCAGAGATGACTGATAAACCGAAGCAAACCAGCCGGTCGCGTCGCCAGTTTCTGGCCGGTGCTGCGGCGGTTGGGGCAGGGGCAGTAGCGAGCCGTTCTGCTGGCGCTGCGACACCCGACCCGCTGATCATAGAGGTGCAGGACTGGGCATCCGGTCTTGGCGACGGCGTGGATACCACCCCCTACGGCCTGCCGATCAAATACGAAAGCGACGTGGTCCGGCGCAATGTGGAGTGGCTGACGGCGGACACCATCAGCTCGATCAACTTCACGCCGATCCACGCGCTGGACGGAACCATCACCCCGCAAGGCTGCGCCTTTGAACGTCATCACTCCGGCGCGATTGAGCTGCGCAAGGATGACTATCGGCTGATGATCAACGGCCTGGTCGACACGCCTTTGGTGTTTACCTATGCGGATCTGGAACGCTTCCCGCGCGAAAACCGCGTCTATTTCTGCGAATGTGCTGCGAATTCCGGCATGGAGTGGGCCGGCGCGCAACTCAATGGCGCGCAGTTCACCCATGGCATGATCCACAACATGGAATATTCCGGTGTCCCGCTGCGCAACCTGCTTGAGGAAGCTGGCGTAAACCCCGCAGGCAAATGGGTTTATGTCGAGGGGGCGGATGCGTCCTCCAACGGGCGCTCAATCCCGCTGGAGAAGGCGATGGACGACGTGCTGGTCGCCTTCAAGGCCAACGGTGAGGCGCTGCGCAAGGAGCACGGCTATCCGGTGCGCCTCGTGGTGCCCGGCTGGGAAGGCAATATGTGGGTCAAATGGCTGCGCCGGATCGAGGTCATGGCAGGTCCGGTCGAGAGCCGCGAGGAAACCTCGAAATACACCGACACGCTGGCCAATGGCATCAGCCGCAAGTGGACCTGGGAGATGGACGCAAAATCCGTTGTGACCAGCCCAAGCCCTCAGGCACCGATTACCCATGGCGCCGGGCCGCTGGTGATCACTGGCCTGGCCTGGTCCGGGCGCGGCGCAATCACTGGCGTGGATGTGTCCCTGGATGGCGGCAAGACCTGGACCGAGGCGCGGCTGGCGGCACCGGGAACGGACAAGGCGCTGACCCGGTTCTATCTGGATATCAACTGGGACGGGTCCGAGATGCTGCTGCAAAGCCGGGCTCGCGACGCGTCGGGCTATGTGCAGCCAACCAAGGCGCAGCTGCGCGAGGTGCGGGGGCTGAATTCGATTTATCACAACAACGCCATCCAGACCTGGTGGGTCAAGGCAAACGGGGAGGCGGAAAATGTTGAGGTTTCTTGAAGTGGTGATGAAGCCCACCGAGGGGAGGCGGATTTTGCTTGCAGCGGCTGTCTTTTCCACGATGGTCGTGACGCCAGCCGCAGCGGAAAAATTCGGCCTCGGTCGCCCGGCCTTGCCGGAGGAAATCGCGGCCTGGGATCTCGATGTCTCTCCCGATGGCACCGGGCTGCCCGAAGGCTCGGGCGATGTCTTCACCGGCGAGGAGGTCTTTGCCGAAAAATGCGCGGTCTGCCACGGCGATTTCGCCGAGGGTGTGGGCAATTGGCCCAAGCTCGCGGGCGGGCAGGGCACGCTCGACCATGACGATCCGCTGAAAACTGTCGGCAGCTACTGGCCGTATCTCTCGACCACGTGGGATTACGTGAACCGTTCCATGCCCTTTGGCGACGCACAATCTCTGACCCCGGATGAGGTCTATGCGATTGTCGCCTATATCCTCTATTCCAACGACCTGGTCGATGATGAGTTTGTGCTGTCGGACGAAACCTTTGCCGGGGTGCAGCTGCCCAATGCGGATGGCTTCATTCTGGATGACCGGCTGGAAGCGGAAAAACACTTCTGGACCGCTTCGCCCTGCATGGAGAGCTGCAAGGATAGCGTCGAGATTACCATGCGCGCCATGGTGCTGGATGTGACGCCGGACGAAACCGATGCCGCTGAGACACAAGCGGACACGGCAGCCGAACCGGCCGTGCCCGCCGCAGAGGCAGACAGCGCGTCCGTCAAAGAGGCCGTCGCCCCAGAGGCTACCCCAGACATCGGTCCAGACCCTGAGCTGGTCGCAAAGGGCGAGAAGACCTTTCGCAAATGCAAATCCTGCCACCAGATCGGCGCGGGCGCGAAATCGAAAACCGGTCCGATCCTGAACGGAATCATCGGCGCGCCAGCCGCCCATGTTGATGGGTTTCGCTATTCCAAGGCGCTGCTAGCGGCGGCAGAAAATGGGCTGGTCTGGGATGAGGCCGCGCTTGCAGCCTTTCTCGCAAATCCGAAGAAATACATGAAAGGGACCAAGATGTCCTTTGCGGGGTTGAAGAAAGACGCCGATATCGAAGCGGTGATCGCTTATCTGAAGGCCGCAACCGCCGACTGACCCCGCCAGCACTCCTCAATGCAGGCGTCAGGCGATGCCTGCCTCCCACCACCTCCGCGATGGCTATCGCGGGGGTGGTTTGCGTTCCGCCAGAGTTGTGTCGTTCCGCCGCTGTCTGAACACTTGTTTTGCCCAACGTCTTCAGATACTCACGCCGATTCTTTCTCAGCGACAGGTGTCAGACATGACCACTCCCAACACCCTTGGAATCGACTTTGGCACCTCCAACTCGGCAGCCGGTGTTGCGGTCAACGGACGACCCTGGCTGGTGGAGATCGAGCCGGGGGAAACCACGCTGCCAACCGCCGTGTTCTTTGATCCTGATCGTCGCAAGATGATTATCGGGCGGCCAGCCACCCGCGCGTTGATCAATGGGGACGAAGGCCGCTTCATGCGTGCCTTGAAAAGCCTGCTCGGCACGCCGCTGATGTATGAAAAACGTCGTCTGAATGGTGAGCTGGTCGATTTTGTCACTATCGTGGCCCGTTTTCTGGCCGAGCTGAAGACCCGGGCAGAGGCGGCAACCGGCCAGTCGTTCAGCCATGCGCTGTCAGGCCGACCGGTGCTGTTTCACAGCAAGGATGCAGCCCGCGATGCCCAGGCCGAAGTGGACCTGCGCGCCTGCTATCTGGCCGCAGGGTTTGAGGAGGTCCGTTTCATGCTGGAACCCGAAGCGGCCCTGCGCTCGGCACAGCCCAAGCCCGGCATCGGCCTGATCGTTGATATCGGCGGCGGCACCTCGGACTTCACAGCCTTTGAGCAGTCACGGGATGGGACCGCGCGTATTCTGGCCTCGCATGGCGTGCGTCTTGGCGGGACCGATTTCGACCGGCAGCTGAGCATTGATCACGTGATGCCGCTGTTGGGGCGCGGCAGTGCCATTCGCAACAGTTTTGGCGGCGGCAGCCTGCCTGCACCCAACCGGCTGTTCAACGATCTGGCGACCTGGCAGATGATCCCTTTCCTCTATGCTGCCGACAGTCGCCGCGCCGCGCAGGATCTGGCGCGCAATGCCGAAGAACCTGAAAAACTGGCACGGCTTGTCTCCGTGTTGGAAGATGAGCTGGGGCACGATCTGGCCTTTGCCGTTGAGCGGGGCAAAATCGCAGTCAATCACCCAGATCGCCGCCGCGCGGTGATTGATCTGAAGGTTCTGGAACCGGGGCTGTCGGTGCCCCTGGACACGCAGACGCTTGAGCAGAGCCTGGCGAGCGATATCGACGAGATCACCGCCTGTGCCCGCGAGACCCTTCGTCGGGCGGATCTGCGCGGTGATCAGGTCACGCGGGTGGTTCTGGTCGGGGGTTCGGCCCTGCTTGCGGCGGTGCAGACGCAGATGCAGCAGCTCTGTCCGCGCGCTGAGCTATATTCAGAGAACGCGATGACAGCTGTCGCCGATGGTCTGGCGCTGGCTGCGGGCAGCGCGTTTGCCTGAGGCCGCGAACTGACGTCGGACATAGGCTTGCGCCGGGGTGATCTGATGGCTGGTCTCGACGCAGATTTCAGCTAGACTGAAGGTTCAGCCCATAAGCTTCGGATTCAGGTTTTTTAAGATGTTCCAGTTGTTTCGCCCCTTCACCTCAGATGCCACCACCACTCATCGTCGAGCGCCGCTGCTGCTCAGCCGTCGGCTGTCAGCCATCGCCGTCACCGCGATGCTGGCCTCTGGCCTTCCCCTTGCCGCGATGGCGGCATCCTGCGGCAATACCTCTGCCGGGTTTGAGACCTGGAAACGCGATTTCGCCCAGGAGGCGCAACGCGCCGGCGTCCGCCAGGCCGGGCTGAACGCGCTGGCCAATACCAGCTACGCCAGCCGCACCATCGCCGCAGATCGCAACCAGAAGAGCTTTCGCTATTCTCTTGAGAAATTCATGCAGATCCGCGGCGCCAATACGATCATCGCCCAAGGCCGCAAGCGCAAGGCACGCAATGCGGAGTTCTTTGCCGCCTTGGAACGCAAGTTCGGGGTTCCGGCCGGGATCCTGATTGCGATTCACGGTATGGAAACTGCGTTTGGCAATTACATGGGTGACAGTCAGGTGGTCTCGGCCATCGTGACGCTGACCTACGACTGCCGCCGCTCCGATTTCTTCAAACCCCATGCCATTGGTGCGCTGAAACTGGTGGATCAGGGCGCCATTACCGGCGCGACCAAAGGCGCCAAACACGGCGAACTGGGGCACACCCAGTTCCTGCCGGGGAATGCGCTCAACTACGGTGTGGACTGGGATGGCAACGGGCGGGTGGATTTCTACAACATGGGGGATGCGCTGGCCTCAACCGCCCATTTCCTGCGCAAGAAAGGCTGGAAACCCGGGCGTGGCTACCAACAGGGGGAGCCGAATTACCGCGTGCTGAAGGAATGGAATGCGGCAACCGTCTACCAGCAGTCGCTGGCCATCATGGGGCGCAAGATCGACGGCTGAGGACACCGCCTGCTCATCCGCAACGGGGGGCTGCTGCTGTCGGCGGCTGCTGCGGCTCAGTTCCACCCCTTGCGGAAAAAATGCGGGCTGGCGCCGAACTTGCGTTTGAACTGGCGCGAGAAATGCGTGGCGCTGTTGAAGCCAGACGCCAGCGCGATCTCGGTCACTGACATCGAGGTCTCGTTCATCAGCGCAAAGGCATGGCTGAGCCGCATGTCGAAATAGACATGCATCGGGCTCTGGTCGAGATAGCGCGCAAACAGCCGCTCCAGCTGACGGCGCGAGATATCCAGCCGATCACAGAGCTCGCCGATTGAGAGTGGCTCCTCAATTGATTCCTGCATCAGCTGAAGCGCGTTCAGCAGCCGTTGGTTGCGGCTGCCGATTGCGACCGCGTAATTGGACTTCTGCGGTGTGCTCTGCCCGCCGGTACGCACATGCAGGCACATGTCGGCAACAATGATCGCCAGCTGCTTGCCATGGCGTTCCTCGATCAGGTTCAGCATCATATCTGTGGCTGCATTGCCGCCGCCGCATGTCATCAGAGTATCGCTGATTTCAAAGATCCGAGGCGATGGGAGCAGGTCCGGATATCTCTCGACAAAACCGGGCTGGTTCTCCCAGTGCAGGGTGAACCGATGCTCGCCCAGCAGCCCAGCCTGCGCCAGAGCAAAGGCCCCGGTGCAGATGCCGCCGATCGAGCGGCCAAAGCGGCGTTCGCGCCGCAGCCAGTTCAACACCGTCTCACTGGCGGCATTCTGCGGTTCCACGCCCGAGCAGACAAAAGCCAGAGCATCCCCCGGGAGCGGACCCATTGGCAGGTCCGGCGTGATGGTCATCCCGTTTGAACAGCGGATCGGTTCGCCATCCGGTGTCATCACATACCAGCGATAGAGCTGCGTATTGGTGACCTGATTGGCAATGCGCAACGGCTCGACGGCGGCCGCGATGGGCAGCATCGTCGCCTTCGGCAGCAGCAGGAAATAGAAATCCTGCGGCTCACCGTCAAAGGGGATCGTCAGATTGGCCGACGCCCCTTTTTGCACAAAATAGTCATCGATCATTTCGGGAACCTGTAACACACCGGTTTCGGTTGGGTCTGTGATCTTTGCTAGTTAACCCCGATCTGCGGCCTGCATCCCACCTTTTGCGACGGCGGGGCGATGGTTTTCGACGCGGACCTGACTGTTTGCGCCACCGAAGCCGCATTCGGGTGCAGGGCACAGGCCAGCGCAAAAACAATCGCCGCCCCTTGCAGCCCAAATGTGGCGGCACTAAGACTCGGGTAATACTCAGTCGGCTATGATGCCGATACAATTCAAAGCAGGCAGGTCAATATGGTCGATCCAAGAGAAACATACATGAACACGCTGGTGCCGATGGTGGTGGAACAGACCAGCCGCGGTGAACGCGCCTATGATATCTTTTCGCGCCTGCTGAAGGAGCGGATCATTTTCCTTAACGGTCCGGTTCACGACGGCATGAGTTCCCTGATCGTGGCCCAGCTGCTGCACCTTGAGGCGGAGAACCCGTCGAAAGAGATCTCGATGTATATCAACAGCCCCGGCGGCGTTGTGACCTCGGGCCTGTCGATCTATGACACCATGCAATACATCAAGCCGAAGGTTTCGACACTGGTGATCGGCCAGGCGGCCTCCATGGGCTCGCTGCTGCTGACGGCGGGTGAGGCGGGGATGCGGTTCTCGCTGCCCAACAGCCGCGTCATGGTGCATCAGCCCTCCGGTGGCTTCCAAGGGCAGGCGACGGATATCATGATCCACGCCGAGGAAACCCTGAAGCTGAAGAAGCGCCTGAACGAAATCTACGTCAAGCACACCGGCCAGGAATACGACAAGATCGTGAACGCGCTGGAGCGGGATAATTTCATGTCTCCCGAAGAGGCGAAGGAATTCGGATTGATCGACGAAATCGTCGAAAACCGCAGCAAGCTGGACGACGAGGACAGCTGATCAGCGGTGTGAGCTGGCAGGTGTGCCCCGTCGTCATCGGGGCACACTTTGCGATTGTGGCTGCTGTGCCTGTGGCATAAGCTGCCAATATTACGGGTGGCGCAGGAGGCGCATGCACGCCCTGGACGGAAAGGTAGACCATGGCAACGAACTCAAGCGGCGACAGTAAGAACACGCTTTATTGCAGCTTCTGCGGCAAGAGCCAGCATGAGGTACGCAAGCTTATTGCGGGCCCAACCGTGTTCATCTGCGACGAATGCGTCGAACTGTGCATGGACATCATCCGCGAAGAGACAAAGGCCTCCGGGCTGAAGTCCACCGACGGCGTTCCGACGCCGAAGGACATCTGCGAGGTCCTTGACGATTATGTGATCGGTCAGGCAATGGCCAAGCGGGTGCTGTCTGTTGCGGTGCACAACCACTACAAGCGCCTGAATCACGCTCAGAAGGCGGGTTCGGACATCGAATTGTCAAAATCCAACATTTTGCTGATCGGCCCAACCGGCTGCGGCAAGACGCTGCTGGCGCAGACGCTGGCGCGTATTCTGGATGTGCCCTTCACCATGGCGGATGCGACCACGCTGACCGAAGCCGGTTATGTGGGCGAGGATGTCGAGAATATCATTCTCAAGCTGTTGCAGGCGTCGGAATACAACGTCGAACGTGCGCAGCGCGGCATCGTCTACATCGACGAGGTCGACAAGATCACCCGCAAGTCGGAAAACCCTTCGATCACCCGCGACGTGTCGGGCGAGGGGGTGCAGCAGGCGCTGCTGAAGCTGATGGAAGGTACCGTGGCCAGCGTGCCGCCGCAGGGCGGGCGCAAGCATCCGCAGCAGGAATTCCTGCAGGTGGACACCACCAATATCCTGTTCATCTGCGGTGGTGCCTTCGCCGGTCTCGACAAGATCATCAAACAGCGCGGCAAGGGCTCGGCCATGGGCTTTGGCGCGGATGTGCGTGATGACAGCGATGCGGGTGTCGGTGAAACCTTCAAGAAGCTTGAACCTGAAGACCTGCTAAAATTCGGCCTGATCCCGGAATTCGTCGGCCGTCTGCCGGTTCTGGCAACACTGGAAGATCTGGATGAGGACGCGCTGATCACCATTCTGACCAAGCCGAAGAATGCTCTGGTCAAACAGTATCAGCGCCTGTTCGAGCTGGAAGATACCGAGCTGGACTTTACCGAGGAAGCGCTGAGTGCGATAGCGAAGAAAGCGATCGAACGCAAAACCGGCGCCCGTGGTCTGCGCTCCATTCTGGAGGATATCCTGCTCGACACCATGTTTGAGCTGCCGGGAATGGACAGCGTCGAGAAAGTGGTCGTGAACGAAGAGGCTGTGAACTCGGACGCACAACCGCTGATGATCCACGCCGACGCCGAAAAAGAGTCGGCGACAGCTGGTTAAGCTTTGGAGCGATGCCAATGGCTGAGCTGAGATGATTGAAAGGCGGCGTGAGGGTAACCTTGCGCCGCTTTTCCATGTGATTTTCGGTAAGAAAGAGACAGAGAACATGATCAAACGCATTTCCTCCGGAGGCGAATTTGAGGCCAAGATCGGCTATTGCCGCGCCGTGGTTGCGGGCGGCTTTGTGCATGTGGCAGGCACCGTGGGACAGGGGGACGACGTGGTCGCGCAGTGCCAGTCAGCGCTTAATATCATTGGGGCCGCGCTTGAGCAGGCGGGCAGCAGTTTTGCCGATGTGGTACGGGTGAACTACTACCTGCCCGATCGCGCTGAGTTCGAGCCCTGCTGGCCGCTGTTGGCGCAGACCTTTGGCGATAACCCGCCAGCTGCCACGATGATCGAATGCGGGCTGATTGATCCCAAGTTTCGGATCGAGATCGAGGTAACGGCCCTGGCGTCGGCCTAAGGGGAACTCTGGCCTGGGCCGACTGCGGGCTAGAACTCGAAACTACGCATAGGGGCGGTTTCCTTGCGGCGCCGCTCCATCAGCTTCTGCAACTCGCTTTTCTCTGGGTCTGCATCCAGGCCCAGCATGGATTTCGCCGCGTCCAGCGTTTTCATTGTCATCTGCTGCCAATCTCCTTCATCCGGTTCGGTCAGGCGGATCGTCTTTGGCCCCTGCTGGGCACGGTCGCCGTGGATCATCAGGCTGGTCACCTGCATCAGGTCCAGCACAGTAACGGCGACAATAAGGGTTGCGACCAGAGAAAGGATGAAGCGCACGGGCGGCCTCGCTATCGGATGTTAAGAATTCACGCGCATCTTAGGCGGCAATTATGGCCCGATTGTGCAAATGCCCGAGAAGTTTTGCGACAATCCCCATGGGCGGGTGCAGCGTGTCTGGACCTTGGCGGTAAATTGCGCCATATCAGAAGCGAAATTTTCGGAGGAACCGATGGGAATCCTGAACTCTCTCTTGCGGGCTGTGACCTGGTGGAACGGCTCGACCCTGAATACGCGTATCTTCACCGCCCGTAAGGGCACCAAGGTGGGTGAGGACGATCAGGGCAACGTGTATTATCGCAATGCCGACGACAGCAAGCGCTGGGTGATGTTCAACGGCGAGGTTGAGGCCTCGCGCATCGGGGCAGATTGGCATGGCTGGTTGCACCGCACGTTTGACGAAGTGCCGTCCGAAAAACCTCTGGCGCATAAACCCTGGGAAAAGCCGCATCAGGAAAACCTGACCGGCACCATGCTGGCCTATGCGCCGGCCGGGTCGATCCGCGCAGCCGGAGCTCCCAAGGAACGCAGCGACTATGAAGCATGGTCGCCGGAATAAGCATCGGTCACATCTGATCGAGACAACAGCGTCGCCAGCGGCGCTGGCCGGTCGGCGCAGGTGTCGACCCATCCAAAGGCAGGGGCTGAAACAGCATGTCGCATAACACTACCGAGGTTCTGGCAGGTGGGCTGGTTCTGGCCGCTGCCATCGGATTTGCCGTCTATGCCGGTCAGGCAGCCGGTCTGTCGCGCGCCGGCTCTGCTTATGAGCTGAACGCCTCGTTCCGGTCTCTGGAAGGGGTGAGCGTCGGCACCGATGTCCGTCTTGCCGGTGTCAAGATCGGCACGGTCACCGGTGTTGAACTGAACCCGCAGACCTTTCGTGCCGATACCCGGTTCTCCGTCAAGGAAGGGATCGAGATCCCCGACGACAGCGCGGTGGTGATTTCTTCCGAAGGCCTGCTTGGCGGCAACTTCGTTGAGGTGATGCCCGGTGGATCGCCCTTTGCCTTTGAGGCGGGGGACGCGGTGGAGGACACTCAGGGCGCGGTCAGCCTGATCTCGCTTCTGGTGAAATTTGTTGCAGGCAGCGGAGACGAAGGCTGATGCGTCTGATTGCGGCGCTTTTTGCACTTGCGATGGCCACAGGTGTCGCTTGGGCGCAGGGGGCTGCTGAAAATGGCACCTCCGCCGTTTTGCGCGGCCTCGACAAGGTCAATGGTCAGACGCAGGATCTGGAAATTCCGGTGGGCGGCAGCGCTGAGATATTTGGCGTGATCGTTAGCCTGCAGGAATGCCGCTTTCCTGCCGACAACCCAACCGGCGATGCCTATGCCTATGTGACGGTGCGCAATCCCAATGATGCCACGGTTTATTTTGACGGCTGGATGATCGCGTCAAGCCCGGCTTTGAACGCGCTGGATCACAGCCGCTATGATATCTGGGTGATGCGCTGCACCAACGCCTGAGGCGTGGGCAGGGGGGCGGCGGTAAAATCCGCGTCAATATCCAGCGCCTCCCGCAATTGGCGGCGATAGCGCGCCCGGCTGATCTCGACCGCGCCGAGAGAGGCGAGATGCGGCGTCAGGAACTGCGTATCACAGAGGGTGAAACCCGTCTGTTGCAGCCGATCCATCAGATAGGCCAATGCGATCTTTGACGCGTCCCGGCGCCGGGAGAACATGCTCTCACCGAAGAACGCACCGCCCAGCACAACCCCATAGACGCCACCTGTCAGCTCACCTGCTTGATAAACCTCAAGCGAATGGGCGTTGCCCTGCTGGTGCAGGTCAATGTAGCGGGCGCGGATTTCTGGGTTGATCCATGTCTCGGCGCGATCGGCACAGCCGTCAAGCACTGCGGCAAAATCCCGGTTCACGGCAATTTCATGCCCCCCCTTTCGCAGGGTTTTGGCCAGCGAGCGCGACAGATGAAATCCACCGATCGGGAACACGCCGCGCCGCTTCGGATCTACCCAGAAAACGTCGGGGTCGTCCCGGCTCTCGGCCATGGGAAAAACGCCGACGGAATAGGCGTGAAGCAGCAGTTCTGGCGTGAGGGTCATAAGGCTAGTCTAAAACGGGATCGTGTGTTCGGGGAAATGGAAAACGCGATGATACAAGGCAAAGGGCAGGGGTAAAAATCGGGCAGCGGGAAAGAAAAAAGGCGGCCCCGCAAGGCCGCCCCAAATGATCAGGCGTTACCGAGATTGGTTTCCAGCCATTTTTCCAGCCAATGAATATTGTACTGCCCGGTGTGGATATCCTTCTCTTCGAGCAGCGCGTGGAACAGCGGAACGGTGGTGTCGACACCATCCACGATCAGCTCTCCCAGGGCACGGCTGAGACGCGCCAAGGCCTCTGGCCGGTCGCGGCCATGCACGATCAGCTTGCCAATCAGGCTGTCGTAGTAGGGCGGGATCGAATAGCCGTCGTAAAGCGCCGAATCCATCCGCACACCCAGCCCGCCGGGGGCGTGATACTGGGTGATCTTGCCCGGACAGGGCGAGAAGTTCGGCAGTTTCTCGGCGTTGATCCGCACCTCGATCGAGTGACCGTTGATCTCCAGATCGTCCTGTGTGAACGACATCGGCAGGCCTTCGGCGACCCGGATCTGCTCGCGCACCAGATCGACACCGAAAATGCTCTCGGTGACCGGATGTTCCACCTGCAGGCGGGTGTTCATCTCGATGAAGTAGAATTCACCGTTTTCATAGAGGAACTCGATGGTGCCAGCGCCAATGTAATTGATCTTTGCAACAGCATCCGCACAGGTCTTGCCGATCCGCGCGCGTTCCTCCGGGGTAATGCAGGGGCCGGGAGCCTCCTCGAAAACCTTCTGGTGGCGCCGCTGCAGCGAACAGTCGCGCTCGCCCAGATGCACGGCATTGCCCTTGCCGTCGCCAAAGACCTGGATCTCGATGTGGCGCGGTGTGGTCAGGTATTTCTCGATATAGACCTCATCGTTGCCAAAGGCGGCTTTGCCTTCGGCGCGGGCAGTCATGAAGGCCTGTTCCATGTCGGCGGCGGTCTTGGCCACCTTCATGCCACGTCCGCCACCGCCGGCGGTGGCCTTGATGATCACCGGATAGCCGATGTCCTCGCCAATTTTCTTGGCAGTTTCCAGATCCGGTACACCACCGTCGGAGCCGGGCACGCAGGGCACGCCCAGATCCTTCATGGTGTCCTTTGCGGTGATCTTGTCGCCCATGACGCGGATATGTTCCGCGGTGGGGCCGATAAAGGTCAGCCCGTGGTCTTCGACGATCTGAACGAAATTGGCATTCTCCGACAGGAAGCCATAGCCGGGATGGATCGCCTGAGCACCGGTGATCTCGCAGGCGGAGATGATGGCGGGGATCGACAGGTAGCTGTGGGTGCCGGACGGCGGTCCGATACAGACGGATTCGTCGGCCATGCGAACATGCATCGCATCCGCGTCAGCGGTGGAATGCACGGCAACCGACTTGATGCCCATTTCCCGGCAGGCGCGGATCACGCGCAGCGCGATCTCACCTCGGTTGGCAATCAGGATCTTATCAAACATGTTGGACCCTTACTCGATGATGACCAGCGGCGTTCCGAATTCGACCGCTGCGCCGTCTTCGACGAGGATACGCTTGATGGTGCCGGCCTTCGGGGCCGGGATGTGGTTCATGGTCTTCATGGCTTCGACGATCAAGAGGGTATCGCCCTCGGCCACCTGATCGCCAACTTTTACAAAGGTCGGCGCGCCCGGTTCGGGCTGGGTGTAGACGGTCCCGACCATCGGCGAGGGAACGGCGCCGGGGTGGCTGGCGGGATCCTCTGCGGCGGCGGGGGCTGCGGCAGGGGCGGCGGCCGCCGGGGCAGCTGCCGCGGCCACCGGGGCCGGTGCGGCATAAGCCTGTACAGGGGCCGCGGCCATGGTCTGGCGGGATACGCGCACGTTCAGGCTGTCGTCTTCGCCGTAGTCACGTTTGACCTGCAATTCGGTCAGATCATTGTCGCGCAGCAGTTCCGCCAGCGCTTTGATGAAGGATACGTCTGCTTCGTGGGTCTTATTTGTCATTGTTGTCCTCAGCCGGTTCCGACAGGCCCGCAGATCCCTACGGGCATAAGAATTGAAGGCGCTTATAGGGTATGCTTTACCACAAGGAAAGCGCTGACAAGATAGCCGCTAACATGAGCGCCATTGGCAGGATTTGCAATCTTGTCGCGCAGATCAGAGCTCAGAGCGGCATTCCGGTCAGTTTTGCCACCAGTTCCGGCAGCTTGCGGGCGGAGAATTTGACCAGGAGATGGGCGCGATGGGTTTCTATCGTGCGATACGAAAGGTTCAGTTCCGCACCGATTTCCTTGGCCGACAGCCCGCGACAGGTAAGGATCGCCACATCCCGCTCGCGCGGGGTGAGGCTGACCACCGGTCGGTCGTCTGAAATATCGGCAAAGCTCCAGACACCGCTGCGAAAATGCTGCTCCGGTGTCAGCGACCGCCCGCGCACCCGGCACCAGAACAGATCGCCGTTGCGACGGCGCATGATCCGTTCGTCGTTATAGTGGCCGGATTGCGCATCCGCCTGTTGCAGCCGATCTCCAATCCGCTGGAAGTCTTCCTGACTGGGGTAAAGCTCGGCGATGGGCAGGCCGACATAACTGGCGCTGGCGCCGCCAAAGGTTTCGGCGAACTGCCGGTTGCAGCGCTGGATCACCCGTTTGTCAAGCAAAGCCAGCCCCACCGGGGCAAATTCAAAGGCGAGATCGGTCATGCGGGCAGATAACCGCTGTTATTGTGCAAAGCAAAGCGAATTCCGTCGGATAGGCGCCAGTGCCGATCTGTCTCGTGGTGGCAGGCCTTCATTGTCCGGGATTCCGCGCGGATGCGGCACCAAAAAAAAGGGCTGATGCACTGGCATCAGCCCCAAGGTGCCAAGGTCGGCCATTCGTACCGACCCGACGGGGAGTGTTTGGATCAGATGGCCAGATATTCGGCGCGCAGTTCCTCGTTTTCCAGAACCTCGGCCGCTGAGCCATCAAAGACGATGCCGCCGGTGTCGAGGATCACCGCGCGGTCGGCCAGTTCCAGGGCGCGCACCGCGTTCTGTTCGACGATGACGGTGGTGATGCCCTGCTGTTTGATGTGGATGAGGGTCTTTTCGATCTCATCGACGATCACGGGGGCCAGACCTTCATAGGGTTCGTCGAGCAGCAGCACCTTGATGTCACGGGCCAGCGCGCGGGCGATGGCCAGCATCTGCTGCTCCCCACCGGAGAGGGTCACGCCCTCTTGCTTGCGCCGCTCGCCAAGACGCGGGAACAGTTCATATAGACGTTCGATCGACCAGCCGATGGGCGGGGCAATCTGGGCCAGCTGCAGGTTTTCCTCAACCGTCAGGCCGGGGATGATGCGGCGATCTTCCGGCACCAGACCCAGGCCCGCCGCCGAAGCCTCATGCGAGGACATCGTGTGCAGCGGCTGATGATCGAGCCAGATTTCACCCTTGGTCACCATCGGTGAACCCGTGCGCGCGATGGAACGCAGGGTCGAAGTCTTGCCAGCGCCGTTGCGACCCAGAAGCGCCAGGATCTCACCTTCATGCACATTGAAGGAAATGCCCTGAACGATGTAGCTCTCGCCGTAATAGGCGTGCATGTCCCAGACCGAGAGAAAGGCCGGGGCCGTGGTGGCGTGGTTGGCGTGTTTGGAAAAGTCGGGTTTGACGTTCATCTGTGATCTCCTTACGCCGACTCGCCGAGGTAGGCTTCGCGCACCTTCGGGTTGCCTTTGATGTTTTGCGGATCATCCTCCACCAGTGGTTTACCCTGCGCCAGCACGGTGATCCGGTCCGCCAGCGAGAATACGACGTGCATGTCGTGTTCGATGATCGCGATGGTGATGTCGCGCTCGGACTTGATCTGTTTCAGCAGATCAATGGTGTTGTTGGTATCGGCCCGCGCCATGCCCGCTGTGGGTTCGTCCAGCAACAGGAGGCGCGGTTCTTGTGACAGACACATGCCAATCTCAAGCCGTCGCTTATCCCCGCGTGACATGGAGGCCGCGTTCATGTGCCGTTTGTCGGCCATGTTCATCTCCTCCAGCATATGCTCTGCCTTTTCCAGAATGTCGCGCTGGCTGGAGACGGCGCTGATCGCATTCATCTCAAAGGCGCCGTCGCGTTTGGCAAAGCAGGGGATCATCATGTTCTCCAGCACCGAGAGGTCGCCAAAGATCTCTGGCGTCTGGAAGACGCGGGAAATGCCCATCTGGTTGATCTCATAGGGCGCGCGGCCCAGAACGGATTTGCCGTCAAACATCACCGACCCTGTATCCGGGATCAGTTTGCCCACCAGGCAGTTCAGAAGGGTCGATTTGCCTGCACCATTGGGGCCGATGATGGCATGGACCGTGTTTTCGCGCACGCTGAGGTTCACCTCTGACAGCGCCTGAAGGCCGCCGAACCGTTTGCCTACGTTTTTGACTTCAAGGATACCCATTGGTCTTGCTCCTTATTCCGCAGGTTCAGTTTTGCCCGAGGGGCTGTCTTTTTCGTGTTTGCGCCCCTGGATCCAGCCGCGCAGCTTCTGTCCGCCTTCGACCAGGCCACCGGGCAGGAAGATCACAACCAGCATGAACAGGATGCCCAGCGTCAGGTGCCAGCCCTTGCCGATGAAGGGGTGGACGATGAAGACCATCGCATCCTCGATCCCGTCGGGCATGAAGCTGAACCAGCTGTGCAGGACGTTGTCGTTGATCTTGGAGAAGATGTTCTCGAAGTATTTGATGAACCCTGCGCCCAGAACTGGCCCGATCAGGGTGCCTGCTCCGCCGAGGATTGTCATCAGAACCACTTCACCAGAGGCGGTCCACTGCATCCGTTCGGCGCCTGCCAGCGGGTCCATTGAGGCCATCAGGCCGCCAGCGAGACCGGCATACATGCCCGAGATCACAAAGGCAGCCAGCGTGTAGGGTCGGGTGTTCAGGCCGGTGTAGTTCATCCGCTGCTGGTTCGATTTCACCGCCTTCAGCATCAGACCAAAGGGCGAGCGGAAGATACGGATCGACAGGTAGAATGCGGCCAGCAGGATCAGTGCGCAGAGGTAGTAGCCCGCGTTGAACTGGAAGGCCCACGGACCCACGACCATCTCGAAGGTCGAGCGCATCTCCAGGCCAAAGAGGCTGGTCACCGGGATCGAGCCATCAGCGGTCGCCGACACGCCCAGAATGCGCGGGTCATCCAGCGTCAGCTGCAGGCCGGTCTCGCCATTGGTGATTGGGGTCAGCACCGAATAGGCCAGATTGAAGGACATCTGCGCGAATGCCAGCGTCAGGATCGAGAAGTAGATGCCGGAGCGGCGCAGGCTGACATAGCCGATCACCAGTGCAAACAGACCCGCGACGATCACCGACAGCGCGATGGCCGGAACCACGTTCATGCTGAGCAGCTTGAACATCCAGACCGCTGAATAGGATCCCACACCAAGGAAGGCGGCATGACCAAAGGACAGGTAGCCGGTGAGGCCAAAGAGAATGTTGAAGCCGATGGCAAAGATCCCGAAGATCACAAACCGCTGCATCAGGTCCGGGTAGCCCGCGTTGAACTGCGCCAGGGCGCTGCCAGTCGGGAAGGGGTTCAGGATGAACGGTGCAAACAGGGTCAGGATGGCAACGACCAGCAGCAGCGTCTTGTCTTTTTTGTTGAGTGCGAACATGTGCTTAGTCCTCCATCACACCTTTGCGGCCCATCAGGCCTCGAGGGCGGGTGAGCAGAATGATGATTGCGACCACATAGATGATGATCTGGTCGATACCGGGGATCAGGGATTTAATTTCATTCATCGAGGCGAAGCTTTCGAGCACGCCAAGAAGGAACCCTGCAAGCACGGCGCCGGGCAGCGATCCCATACCTCCGACAACCACCACCACAAAGCTCAGCACCAGGAAATCCATACCCATGTGGTAGTTGGGGGAGTTGATCGGTGTGTACATAACGCCGGCCAGTCCCGCGACGGCGGCCGCGATGCCGAACATGATGGTGAAGCGGCGGTCGATATTGATCCCCAGCAGCCCGACGGTTTCGCGGTCGGCCATACCGGCGCGCACCACCATGCCGAATGTGGTAAACTGCAGGAAGGAGAAGATGCCGCCGATGATCACAAGGGCAAAGCCGAAATAGACCACGCGCCAGACCGGATAGATGATGTCGAGGCCGATGATCGCACCCAGATTGATCACGCCGTTCAGCGCATCGGGCGCAGGCGTCTGGATCGGGTTGGCGCCGTAGAAATATTTCACCACCTCTTGCAACACGATGGCGAGGCCAAAGGTCACCAGAATCTGATCCGCATGGGGGCGCTTGTAGAAATGCTTGATCAGCCCGCGTTCCATCACATAGCCAACCGTAATCATGATCGGGATGGCAAATAGGATCGCCAACGGCACGGCCCAGTCGACGATGGCACCGCCCACCTCGGGGCCGAACCAACTCTCCACATAGGGGGTTTTCACCTTGAGCGGATTGCCCAGAAAATCCTTCTGGGTTTCATCCACGGTTTCAAAGCTGAGGCTCAGGACGCGTTGCACGGTGACCGCACAGAACGCGCCGATCATGAACAGCGCCCCATGGGCAAAGTTCACCACGCCGAGCGTGCCAAAGATGAGTGTCAGACCCAGCGCGATCAGCGCATAGGCCGAGCCCTTGTCGAGCCCGTTCAAGATTTGCAATAGGATTGCGTCCATTGTCCCCACCTTCGGTTGGTCCGTCTGGAATTGGCATAAGTCGGCTGTTCAGCGCCGCTGGCGCTGGTCCTGTCGTCTAGACATGTCGGGCAGGGTCAAGCCGGGAGAGTGACGGGACGGGCACCGTTGAGAGTGCCCGCCCCGGTTATCGCGATCAGGCGCCGCTGTTGCAGGTGCCAAGGGCACCGCCTGCAAACATCGGGTGATCCGGCGGGTAAGTCACCTGCGCTGCCGGGGTCACTTCGACCACTTCAAGCAGGTCGAACTCCGAGGTCGGGTTTTCCTTGCCGCGCACAACCAGAACGTCCTTGAAGCACTGGTGGTCTTCGGCGCGATAGAGCGTCTTGCCGTTGCCCAGACCGTCGAATTCGAACCCTTCGAGGGCTTCGACAACCGCACAGGGGTTGAACGAACCCGCGCGTTCCACCGCATCTGCATATAGCAGGGTCTGACAGTAGACGGTATGCGCGGCCTGGCTGGGCGGGAAGCCATACTTGGACCCGAAGGAACGTACGAATGCCTGCGAGCCTTCGTCCTGCAGCGACCAATGCCAGTTGGTGGAGCCGTGGATGCCCTTCACGTTCTCGCCCGCACCTTTCGCCATCAGACGCGAATAGAGCGGTACGACAATCTCGAAGTTCTTGCCGTTTACAACCTTTTCACGCAGGCCGAACTGAACCGCGTTGGTCAGCGAGTTCACCATGTTGCCGCCATAGTGGTTCAGCACCAGCACATCCGCGCCGGAGTTCAGAACCGGGGCGATGTAGGACGAGAAGTCGGTTGCAGCCAGCGGCGTGCGCACCTTGTTCACGGTGTTCCAGCCCAGGGCCTCGGTGGCGGCGGCGATGGATTCTTCCTGGGTCCAGCCCCAGGTGTAATCCGCCGTCAGGTGATAGGCGTTCCGGTCAGTGCCGTAGAGGTTCTTCAGCACCGGCGCCAGGGCAGCGCCGGACATGTAACCGTTGAAGAAGTGACGGAAGCCGTTGGCTTTCTTGTCTTTACCAGTGGTGTCGTTGGAGTGGGTGAGACCCGCCATGAAGATCACGCCGGCCTCCTGGCAGAGACCCTGCACGGCAATCGCAACACCGGAGGACGAGCCACCGGTGATCATTACGGCACCGTCCTTTTCGATCATCGACTTGGCGGAGGCACGGGCGGCGTCAGATTTCGTCTGAGTGTCGCCGGTGACGTATTTGACTTCTTTGCCCAGGATACCGTTGCCCTGTAGCGACTTGGACGAGAAGGTGTTCATCATGCCGCCGTCGCCGCCGCCATTCAGATGTTCGACCGCCAGCTTGTAGGCGCGCAGCTCGTCCGCGCCTTCGTCGGCATAGGGGCCTGTTTGCGGAACGTTGAAGCCCAGCGTCACGCTGCTGCCGGTCGGTTCGTTGGTAAACGCCGCAGCAGACGATGCGGTAAAGATTGTCGGAAGCGCAACGCCGGCACCTGCCAGGGCGCCGGTCTTCAGGACTCCGCGACGTGATACGTCAGTCTTGGACATGTAATCCTCCCATTTGTGTAATGACGACAACAGCTCCTCACTTCCGCTGGCGCCCGCACGTTTTCGTGCAAAATCAGTATGGGCGCGGCTTGTAAAATTGCGCAATAAAACCCTTGAAATGCAGGTTTATTCTGTAAAGAAATGAACAGGTGTTAAGGATTTTTTGTAAAGAAACTTATGTTGCGTTGCAGAAAACCCTTGATCCACCGTGTTTTTGAGAGGGGGCATTGCCATGGGCCGTGACACGCTGACAGGAAGCCGTATCCGGGAGAGGCGCTTGATGTTGGGACTGCGTCAGGCGGAGCTGGCCCGGCTGGTCGATATCTCGGCCTCCTATTTGAACCTGATTGAACACAATCGCCGCAGAATCGGCGGTAAGCTGCTGGTGGATCTTGCACGGGTGCTGGCGGTTGAACCCTCCATGCTGACCGAAGGGGCAGAGGTGGCGTTGCTGGCGACCCTGCGGGAGGCGGCGGCTGATCTCACCCGACCTGTGGCCGAACTGGACCGGGTAGACGAATTTGCGGGCCGCTTTCCCGGCTGGGCCGAGGTTCTGGCCCAGGGCCGACTGCGGATTGCCAGCTTGGAACGGACGGTCCAGACGTTGTCGGACCGGCTGACACATGATCCTCAGCTGGCGGCTTCGCTACATGAGGTGCTGTCTACCGCTGCCGCCATCCGGTCGACTGCCTCGATCCTCGCCGAAACCGGCGAGCTGGAGGCCGAATGGCGGGATCGGTTCCACAAGAACCTCAACGAGGATTCCCGGCGTCTGGCCGAGAGCAGCCGCGCGCTGGTTAATTTTCTTGATGAGAGCAACACATCGGTCGAACGGCGGGGGATGCCCCAGGAAGAGGCGGAGCAGTTCTTTGCCGCTCATGAGCACCACTTCGTGGAACTGGAAGTTGCGGATGTGGCCGCCCGCCCCGGGCTGATCGAGGCGCTGCTGTCGCAGGCCGATGAGCTGGTCAGCGCCGCCGGAACCGCCATTGCCCGCGCCGGGCTGCTGCAATATTGCGCCGATGCCGAGGCGATGCCGCTGACAGATTTGGCCGAGCGGCTTGCCCGCGATGGCGTGGCCCCCGTCGCCCTGGCGCGTGCGTTCGACTGTGACCTGCCGACGGTGCTGCGGCGGCTTGGGGCCTTGCCGCCTGAAGTTCTGGGGCAGGAGGCAGGGCTGGTGATCTGCGATGCCTCGGGGTCGATCCTGTTCCGCAAGCCTGTGACCGGGTTCGCCCTGCCGCGTTTTGGAGCCTCCTGTCCGCTCTGGCCGCTTTACACGGCGCTGTCGCGGCCGCAGGAACCCGTGCGCCGCGATGTGGTGCAACAGGGGCGCAATGCAGTCGGGTTTGATTGTCTGGCGGTTTCCTGGCCGCATCAGCGACCGGATTTCGACAGCGATCCGTTGTATCATGCTGTGATGCTGATCCTGCCCAAGCGTGACGTGGCCGAGACCGCTCAGCCGGTCGGCGCGAGCTGCCGGATCTGTTCGCGCCGCGACTGTGTGGCGCGGCGCGAGCCGTCGATCCTGAAGGAAGAGTTTTGACAGCGGCGCAAGCGCAGCGCTACTGTTGCGCCAGGGACGGAGGCGCCTGGGGGCAATGACCCCGCGAAGGTTCGGGCGTAGGGGAGGACTATCCACACAATGGGCAGGCATGTTGTTCTGGTCGAAGACGAGCCGAATATCACCGAAGCAATCCGGTTTCTGCTGACCCGCGACGGCTGGCAGGTGGACAGCCATGCCGATGGCAGTGATGCGGTAGAGGTGATCTGTGCAGCCAAGCCGGATCTGGTGATCCTGGATCTGATGTTGCCGGGCAAAAGCGGCCTGGAGATCATCCGCGAGCTGCGCGAGAGCGCGCGATTGCCGGGGTTGCCGGTGCTGATGCTGACCGCAAGGGGGCAGCTGCGCGACCGGGAGATGGCCGAACAGGCCGGAGTTACGCGGTTCATGACCAAACCGTTTTCCAACAATGAGGTGCTGACCGCTGTGCGGGATCTGCACGCGCAGGCTGCCCAGAACCGGGCCAAACTGTCTGATGCGGCGGCTGCCGCCGCGGCCGATCTGGCCGAACAGGCCCGCCAGGGATGATCCGTGGCGACGGGGCCGAAGGCGAGGGTGAAACCGCGGCGCCGTTTGTCGAGCGCAAGACCTACCGCCGCCGTCGCCTGATGGATGTCGCACGATTCTTGCCAGTGCTCGGTGCGCTGCTGTTTGCGGTTCCGCTGATGTGGCCTGACCGTGATCCCTATCCAGCCCCCGACACGGTGTCGGGTATGCCCCTGTCGCGGGCGATGATTTATATCCTGGTGGTCTGGGCGGGGCTGATCCTGGCCAGCTTCGGCTTTGCACTGGCGGTGCGCCGCTGGGCGGAACATTGGACAGAGGGTGGCGAGCCGCGCCGGGGCGGGGACGCAGATTGATGGCGTCACTCAATGTTCTGGCGCTGGTCTGTCTGGGATATGTCGCCCTTCTGTTCATCGTGGCCTTTGCGGCGGACCGCCATGCCAGCCACGGTCGCGCCGCCCGCTGGATGCGATCTCCGCTGATCTATACGCTGTCGCTGTCGATCTACTGCACGGCCTGGACCTTCTATGGCGCCGTGGGCTACGCGGCACGTTCGGGACTGGAGTTTATCACCATATACCTCGGCCCGACGCTGGTAATGGTCGGCTGGTGGTGGGGGCTGCGCAAGCTGGTACGGGTCGGCCGCAGCCAGCGGATCACCTCTATCGCTGACCTCTTGTCTGCGCGCTATGGCAAGTCGAACCTTCTGGCGATTGGCGTCACGATTCTGGCGGTGATTGGTACGACACCCTATATTTCGCTGCAATTGCAGTCCATTACACTGTCTTTCTCGATCTTTGCCGAGGCTGATCCGCTGCGCAGCGTCAATGAAACGCAGACGGTATTCTGGGTGGCGGCGGGGCTTGCGGCCTTTGCCATTCTGTTTGGTACGCGCAATCTCAACGCCAACGAACGCCATCATGGTGTTGTCACCGCCGTCGCGCTTGAGGCCGTGGTAAAACTGATCTCCCTGCTGGCGGTGGGCATTTTTGTGGTCTGGGGAGTGGCGGGTGGTGTGGGCGAGACGATGGCGCGGATTGACGCCTCCAGCATAGGTCAGTGGCAGGTCGATGGCGGTCGCTGGGCCACAATTACATTCCTATCGGCCGCCGCCTTTGTCTGCTTGCCGCGTATGTTTCAGGTCATGGTGGTCGAGAATGAGGATGAACGCCACCTGCGGGTCGCGGCCTGGGCGTTTCCACTTTATCTGCTGTTGATCTCGATCTTCGTGGTGCCGATTGCGGCCATCGGGCTGGAGTTGCTGCCGGCCGGGTCTAACCCGGATCTGTTCGTGCTGACCCTGCCGCTGGCGCAGGGACAGCAAGGGTTGGCGATGCTGTCTTTCCTTGGCGGGTTTTCCTCGGCAACATCCATGGCCATTGTTGCTGCAATGGCGCTGTCGACGATGGTGTCGAACCATATCGTGATGCCGATCTGGCTGCGCTGGCAGGAGGTGGGCGCCTCGGTCTCGGGGGATGTGCGGCATGTGGTGCTGCTGTCGCGACGTCTGTCCATCGCAGGCATCATGGCGCTGGGGTATTTCTATTACACGCTATCGGGCGGCGGTGCGGCGCTGGCCGCCATCGGTCTGATCTCCTTTACCGGTATCTCCCAGATGCTGCCGAGCCTTGTCGGGGGCCTGTTCTGGCGCGGCGCCACGCGCAGCGGTGCGCTGGCCGGCCTGTCGGTCGGCTTTGCGATCTGGCTTTATACAATGCTGCTGCCGGAGCTTGGCGGTGGGCTGTTGCCCGCGCGGGTGCTGGCCGAGGGGCTGCTGGGCCTATCCTGGCTGCGGCCACATGCGCTCTTTGGGATCGAGGGCCTTGATCCGACGGTCCATGCGGTGCTCTGGTCGATGGCCTTGAACACGGCGGCGTTTCTTATCGGATCATTGCTGACCTTTCCGAGCCCTTTGGAGCGGTTACAGGGCGCGCAGTTTGTTCATGTGTTCGATCATTCGTCGGGGCCGCGCGGCTGGACCGGCTCGGTTGCGCAAAGCGAGGATCTGATGATCATGTCGCAGCGTATTCTGGGCGCGGGCGAGGCTCAGCAGTTCTTTCAGAGCGAATTGGCGCGGCAGGGAGGGCGTGGTCCGTTGCCGGAGCCGACGCCTGCGTTTCTGGAGCGGCTGGAACGCGAACTCAGCGCCTCGATCGGGGCGGCGGCGGCCCACGCCATGGTGGGGCAGATTGTGGGGGGATCGTCGGTGTCGGTGCAGGATCTGCTGGCTGTGGCGGATGAGACCGCGCAGATCCTCGAGTATTCCAACCGGCTTGAGGCGCAATCTGAAGAGCTGTCAAGAACCGCGCGCAAGCTTCAGGAAACAAACGAAAAGCTGACCCAGCTATCGCAGCAGAAGGATGCGTTTCTTAGCCAGGTGAGCCATGAATTACGCACGCCGATGACTTCTATTCGCGCCTTCTCCGAAATCCTGCGCGACACTGAGAACCTCGAACCCCGTGATCACAGCCGCTATGCTGGTATCATCCATGACGAGGCGCAGCGGCTGACCCGTCTGCTGAACGATCTGCTGGATCTGAGCGTGTTGGAAAACGGTCAGGTCAGCCTCAACATCAGCGCCGGGCGGCTCGGCGATGTACTGGATCATGCGGAGGCAACCGCGCTGGCGGATGGTTCCGCGCGGTTGAAGGTTCAGCGTGATGCCGCGACGGATGAGATGCGGCTGTCATCGGATCTGGACCGGCTGGCACAGGTGTTTATCAATCTGATCGCCAATGCCGACAAATACTGCACCGCGGCAGAGCCGCAGCTGCGTATCATGGCTCGGCAGAGCGGTGACTGGTTGTTCATTGACTTCATCGACAATGGGCAGGGAATCCCGGCGGAGTTTCGGACCATGATTTTCGAGAAATTCTCGAGAGTTAGCCCAGAACGTGCAGGCGGCGCCGGTCTTGGTTTGGCGATCTGTCGCGAGATCATGCAGCGACTCGGCGGTGATGTGGCCTACCTATCGGATGAGGTCGGCGGCGCGTTTCAGGTTTCCTTACCTCTTCGTCGGGAAAACCCGGTTTAACTGTTTATCGTAAAGTTATTGGTAACCACTCTTGGGGTAGACCTATGGCAAAGCGGTGCGAGAGGGGCAGGTTTACAACCTATGTCTGAAACGAAATCGGAATCGGCAGCGACTGGTGGCAGCGGCGTATTGGCCCGCAAATTGGCCGCCACCAAAGAAGGCAAAGGCGGGCTTACCAGCTCCCTGACCCTCAAGGCGTTGCGCCGCTCGATTGCGCGGGCGGCGGCGGATCTGTGTGATCTGCCGGTCGCTGTGCTGGCCGCGCGCCAGTCCAACCGTGTTCCGGAAGATCTGCCACCGCATCTGTCGGACAAGCATCTGCTGGTGGTATTGGATGGGCCGAACGGGCGTATCGGTGCTGCGACACTGGACGCGCCAACCGTGACCGCCCTCATTCAGCAGCAGACCATGGGGCAGGTTCTAGGCAAGGCGCCGAGCGAACGTAATTACACCCCGACAGACGCGGCCATGGTTGCCGATTTTCTTGAGCGCACCTTTGCCAAGGTGGTCTCCATGCTGGCCCAGCAAAAGGATGAGGCGATCTTCTCCGGCTACCGTTTCGGCGCGCAGGTAGAGGATGTGCGCAGCCTCGTTCTGGGTCTTGAGGCTGAAGATTACCGGGTGATTGAGCTGACGCTGGATCTGGCCTGCGGTGCCATGCAGGGCGGGCTGACATTGATCCTGCCGGAACCCACGCCGGAGGATCTGGGGCAGGCCGGGCAATCAGCCCATGCTACGGGACCGTCACTGGGCAGCAACATGGGGTCAATGCGTGCAGAGCTGCGCGCGATCCTCTGCAAGATGAAGATCCCCGCAAATGAATTCTCCTCGCTCGAGGAGGGGGATCTTCTGCCGCTGGATCAGGCCTATCTCTATGAGACGGAAATGATCTCGATCAGCGGCCAAGCCGTTGCGCAGGGACGTCTGGGGCAGATGAATGGTGCCCGCGCCGTGCGGCTGACAGATCCCCGGACCAAACTTGTGAATGATAGTGCAGCCGATCAGGGCTCATTCTCAACTCATATGGGCGGCGATGCCGCTGCGCTCGACCATGAACCTCCGACGCTGGATCTCTCCATCGCGGCCGACGGGTTGCAAGACCCGATGGGCGGCATGGGTGGGCTAGGTGATGGGCTTGGCGATATGGGCGGCGACCTTGGGGATTTCGGCGGTGATCTTGGAGCCGACTTTGGCGGCGATCTGGGGGGCGACCTTGGCGGCGATTTCGGCGGAATGCCAATGGGCGATGGCCTCGGTGATGGGCTTGGCGACGGTCTTGGTGATGCGATGTCTGGTGATCTGCCGGATCTTGGCGAATTGCCGGACCTTGGCGCGATGCCCATGGGGGACGGTCTGGGAGATGGGCTGGGAGATGGGCTGGGCGAGTTCAACGCCGACGCCGCCGCGATGGAAATCTCTGATCTGGCAGGGCTGAACAGCGGTACCGGCTGACCCCGATAACGCAATCCCATCGCGCCTGATGCTGTCCTGCCAGTCTCCGCACGGTGCGCGGCAATGCGACCCTTTCGAAAGCTCAGTGGAACACCCGCTATCGACAGAAACAAAAAAGACAGTGCACGATCGGCACTGTCTTTATTTTTCATATGTTTATATGGCGAAGCTTGTCTGGCGTTGCGGGCTTTGGCAACGACGTCAGCTGTCGCCTTCGGCAAGGGCGGATTGGGTTGCGACGGCGATCAGAGTCGGCCGGAGCTCGTCCAGCTGATAGCCCGCCTGCGCGGTTGCGGCGAGGATTTCATCCACCGGCATCACTGGCGCTTGCCCAAGGGCCCAGATGACCGAGCAGCGCGTGCCCGAGGCACAGTAGGCCAGAACCGGACCTTCGGAAGCCTCAATAAAGGCCTGTTGCTGCGCAACATTCTCAGGCGTCATGGTCTGGTGGGTCAGGGGAAGCACCTCAAACCGAAGCCCCTGCGCCTCAGCGGCGGCGCGGATAGCCTCGGCCTGATGGCTTGGCGGTACCTCGGCATCGGGCCGATTGCAGATCACCGTGGTGAAACCGGCCTCGGCCAGCTGTGGCAGGTCCTCAACCGCAATCTGCGGCGAGACGGAATAGCGGGGGGTCAATGTGCGTGCATCCATGGATCTGTCTTTTACGTGCTTGCTGCGGTTCGGTCCAGTCGCTGTACGACGGGCGGTGCCGCAATCATGCCGGTGCCCATCGAGACCAGGAAAATGACGCCTCCAAACCCACCATAGCTGAGCGAGGCCATTGCTGGTCCGGGGCAGAGACCGGCAAGCCCCCAGCCCATCCCGAAGAGGACCGAACCGATCACCAGGCGCCTGTCCAGTTCCTGGCGCGGCAGGCTGGGAAAGGAGCCACCGACCAGTGGGCGGCGTCCGTCTGTCAGTTGCCAGGCCACTGCCATTGGCAGGATCGCGCCGCCCATTACGAAGGCCAGCGTGGGGTCCCAGTTGCCAAAGATATCAAGCCAGCCCTGGACCTTTTGCGTGTCGGTCATCCCTGACAGAAACAGTCCCAGACCAAAAAGCCCGCCGGTGACGAAGGACAGCAGTACCCGCATCAGATCAGCCCCCAGAGATGACGAAACAGGGCCAATGTCACGGCGCCTGCAAGAATGTAGATGAGAGTTGCCACCAGCCCGCGCAGTGACAGCCGCGATATGCCGCAGACGCCATGGCCGGATGTGCAGCCATTGGCGATACGGGTGCCAAGACCAACCAGCAGGCCCGCTGCGATGATCACCACGGTGTTGCTGGTCAGATGGGTGTCAGGGGAGTCGGCCACGGTCAGCCAGATCACCAGCGGCACCAGAATGACACCGGCGATGAACGCGATGCGCTCGCCCGACGTATTGCGCCCACTGCCGTCGATCAGCCCTCCAAGGATGCCGCTGGCGCCCATGATACGGCCGTTGCCAAGCAGATAAACTGCCCCGCCTGAGCCGATCAGCGCACCGCCAATCAGTCCCCAGATCCAATCTGCATTCATCGTGATATCCCTTGTTTATGGCCGCTTGTGCCCAGTTCGGCGCAGTGTGTGTCAGGCCCGATCAAAGCTTGTCGATCGGCACCTTGAGGTAGACATGGCCGTCGTCCTCCGGTTCTGGCATCCGGCCGGCCCGCATATTGACCTGCAGTGATGGCAGGATCAGCCGGGGCATGGCCAGAGTGGCGTCGCGGGCATCCCGCATGGCCACGAATTCCTCGATGGGACGGCCCTGACCGATATGGATGTTGAGCGCCTTCTGCTCTCCAACGGTGGTTTCCCAGGCATAGTCGTCGCGGCCGGGCGCCTTGTAATCGTGACCGACAAAGATTCGGGTCTTATCGGGCAGGGCGAGAATTTTCTGGATGGATTGAAACAGATCCTCAGAGGATCCACCCGGAAAATCGCAGCGGGCGGTGCCGAAGTCCGGCATGAACAGCGTATCACCGACAAAGGCTGCGTCGCCAATCACATAGGTGAGGCAGGCCGGGGTATGGCCCGGTGTGTGCAGCACGTCGCCGCGCATCTGGCCGATGTGAAAACTATCGCCATGTTTGAACAATGCGTCGAATTGGCTGCCGTCGCGCTGAAACTCGGTGCCTTCGTTGAACACCTTGCCGAAAGTGTCCTGTACCAGCGTGATATTGGCACCAATGCCTATCTTCCCGCCCAGCTGTTCCTGAAGATAGGGCGCTGCCGACAGGTGGTCGGCATGAACGTGGCTTTCGAGGATCCATTCCACCCGCAGCCCTTCGGCCTTGACCCAGGCAATCATCTCATCAGCGGACCGGGTATCGGTGCGCCCTGCGGCATGATCAAAATCCAGTACGGAATCGATCAGCGCGCAGGCGCTGCCGTCCGGCTCCCGCACCACATAGGATACGGTATTTGTCTGTTCATCAAAAAAGGCTTTGACGATCGGCTTCATGGGGACCCTCCTGCTGTGGCACTTACATATATTAAATAATGAATATGTTCAAGTGGGCATTCACCCGGGGCTGCGAAAAATCGACCGTAAATCAGGGCGCGGGGTCGGTGCCCTGGTTTGTACCTGCTCATTTTCTCGTTATGGTTGATCTCGCTCAAAGTCATGCTGCGGATACTATGCTACTGTGGCGATTGTGGTGAGGTGAACCGCGATGACTTGTGCAGAACACAAGGGGTGTCGGGAGCGGGCAGAAGGGCGTTGTTGAGCCCCCCCCCCGGTCCCGGTTCATACCCCCGTGTTGCGGCGCGGGTGATGCCCGCCGCGCAGGCTCTAGGGAGGAGTGTGGGATGACCAACGACAATAGCAGGATCGACAGTCTGATACAGCGGGCCGAAGGGCTCGAACGCAAGATATTGGCCGCACATCGCCAGGATCGGCTTGCGCTGCATCCTGATTTTAACCGGACATTGGCACGTCTGCGTGTGGCGGGTGGGCGTGTGCCGACCCGCATGGTGCGACTGGAGCAGATCCTTAGCGAGGAATCCGCCGAGGATATGTTCGACAATATGCCGGTTTGAAAGATGGCGCTGTGTCCGGCGGTCAGCCGCTGGCCTGTCATGGTCACGGTCGGCCTGCCCGGGGGGGCAGTGCGTCACCGACACGGTGGAAAAACGGCGCCACCGCAAGTCGGGGCTTAGCCCAGGCTGAGCCCCAGCATGACCAGCATCAGGCCGATAACCGACAGGAATAGCGCGCCCAGATTATAGGGCAGGACCTTTTGGATGACGGCCCGCAGGGCGTCGTCGTCCAGCTTCTGACGTTTGGCCTGCATCACGCGCAGCACGCTCCACATCAGCCCCAAAAGACCGGCCACAGATACAGCCGCACCAGCCCAAACCAGAATCTCGTACATCGCACTCTCCGATGGCGGCGCGCCAATGCGCCGGTCGTTTTCAGGGGCAGCGCCTATCGGATTGCTGCGCCCGGGGCAACCCGCGCGGGCCTGGTGGGTTATGGTATGTGGCAGATTTTGCCTATTGGGGCGGGCGCTGCGCGGGATTGTCCTATCACTGCTTGCGGACTGAGGTGCGCACTTGTATCTGGAGGGCTGATCCGAATGTCTACCCTTTGCCGACGGAGCCCACGATGGATATGACCGAAGACGAAAAAAGCGACAGCTACCGTGTGACCGCTGGTGAATTGCGCCAGTTTATCGAACGGTTCGAGCGTCTGGATGCCGAGAAAAAAGATCTCGCAGAGCAGCAGAAAGAGATCATGGCCGAAGCCAAAGCGCGCGGCTATGACACTAAGGTGATCCGCAAGGTGATCGCCCTGCGCAAGCGGGACAAGGACGATATCGCCGAGGAAGAAGCGGTTCTTGAAATGTATAAAGAAGCGCTTGGCATGTAACGGCGGCCTCAGACCGCGCGTGACTGCAAGGTGACGACATCGGCCCTCCGCCAATGCGGGGGGCTTTGTTGTTTCTGGGCCTTTGATCCCGGTTATGCTTTAGGTCTGTAAATTTTAAGCTTGAAGTATTATCTTAGGTGACCGATATTGGTGGATAATTGTCCCCCGTCCGCCGATGCAGGAGTCCCCAATGCCCACAATCAACGTGCACCCCGATGGCTGGAAACCTGCAAAAGGCTATGCGAATGGCATGATCGGCGAGGGGCGGATGTTGTTTGTCGGTGGCCAGATTGGCTGGACTGCGGATCAGGTGTTTGAAACCGATGACTTCATCGGCCAGATGAGCCAGGCGCTTCAGAATATCCTGACCGTGGTGCAGCAGGCAGGCGGGCAGGCCAGCGATATCACCCGGCTGACCTGGTATGTCACCGACAAGGCGGAGTATCTGGCCCATCAGGCGGAGGTTGGTGCCGCCTATCGTGCGGTGATGGGTTATCATTTTCCAGCCATGACAATGGTCGTTGTTGCAGACCTGGTGGAAGACCGTGCCAAGATCGAGATCGAAGCGACGGCCATGCTTGCCTGAGGTGGCTGGGGCTTAGCCGCGCGCTGAATCTCTCTATGCGAATGGTCCTGTCGGCAGCGCTGCGGGCGCTGTTTTAGATCAGTTGTCCTGACCTTTTTTGACACCGATACTGCCCCGAGCGCGCGGGTGGATTGAGGGATGTCGCGCCTGCCCATATTCTGGGCGGCGCGGTTTTCGTTTTTGTTTTTAACACCTTGAGTAGAGGATCGGCAGGGCAGGCTAAGAAAAACGTCATTTCAAAAATTTTACCAGTTGATAAAAAATCAAACTGTGGCACTCTGGTTTGCATAATAAACAAATCCAGGGAGACACCCAATGGCGACCAGCCATCAGGCATCCGGCGTTCAGGCAGGGCGTTTGTCCGCCTCAGAAATTGCCGACAACTTTGGAGATCTGCATCCGCAATATGAGGCGCATGAGGCGGCGGTGGCAGCGGATCGCTGCTATTTCTGCTATGATGCGCCCTGTATTACGGCTTGCCCAACCTCCATCGACATTCCGCAGTTTATCCGCGAGATCCAGACCGGCCACCCGGAAACGGCGGCGAAGACTATTCTCGAACAGAACATCCTTGGCGGGATGTGCGCGCGGGTCTGCCCGACCGAAACCCTCTGCGAGCAAGCCTGCGTTCGTGAAGCGGCCGAAGGCAAGCCGGTCGAGATTGGCCGTCTGCAACGCTATGCAACCGACACGCTGATGGAAAAGGGCGTGCACCCTTTCAGCCGCGCCGAAACAACCGGCAAGAAAGTGGCCGTGGTTGGTGCCGGTCCGGCGGGTCTCTCTGCGGCGCACCGTCTTGCGATGTTGGGCCATGACGTTGTCGTTTATGACGCCAGGTCCAAGGCGGGCGGCCTGAATGAATTCGGGATCGCCGCGTATAAATCCACCAATGATTTTGCGGCGAAAGAAGTCGATTGGCTTCTGCAGATCGGTGGAATTGCCATGGAATACGGCAAGAAGCTTGGTGGCGATCTGAGCCTCGATGCCCTGAAGGCCGAATATGACGCAGTGTTTCTGTCCATCGGCCTCGCCGGTGTGAACGCCCTGCGGGCGGCGGGCGAGGACAAGGACGGTGTGCGTGATGCAGTCGATTTCATCGCCGAGCTGCGTCAGGCCGATGATCTGGCAAACCTGCCGGTCGGTCGCAATGTCGTGGTGATCGGCGGCGGCATGACTGCGGTTGACGCGGCTGTGCAGTCGAAGCTTCTTGGTTCCGAGAATGTCACCATCGCCTACCGCCGCGGCCGTGACGCCATGGGGGCGAGCCGGTTCGAGCAGGACCTTGCGGCCACCAAGGGTGTAAAGCTGATGTTCAACGTTCAGCCGGTGGCTGTGCACGGGAATGGCGCCTGTGCGGAAATCGAGCTGGAGTATACCAACAGCGAAGGCGGTCAGCTGACCGGCACCGGCGAGACGGTGCGGATCGCAGCCGACCAGATCTACAAGGCGATCGGGCAGACGCTTGAGGGCCAGCCGGACGCGCTGGCGCTTGATGGGCGCAAGATCAAGGTGGACGCGCAGGGCCGGACATCGGTCGCGGGGGTCTGGGCCGGGGGTGATTGTGCCTCTGGCGGCGAGGATCTGACAGTGACGGCCGTCGCCGAAGGTCGCGATGCGGCCATGGATATTCACGCCAGCCTGATGGGCTAAGCCAGCAGCAGGGCCGGACCCGGCCCTGTGTTGCCAGTTTAAGGAACAGACAAATGGCTGATCTGACAGCAGATTTTCTGGGGATCAAATCTCCGAACCCGTTCTGGCTCGCCTCTGCGCCGCCGACGGATAAAGAATACAATGTCCGCCGCGCCTTTGAGGCTGGCTGGGGTGGGGTGGTCTGGAAGACCCTCGGCTCCGAAGGCCCGCCGGTGGTCAATGTGAACGGTCCGCGCTATGGCGCGATCTGGGGGGCGGACCGCCGCCTTCTGGGGCTCAACAATATCGAGCTGATCACCGACCGCCCTCTTGAGGTGAATCTGGAAGAAATCACCCGCGTGAAAAAGGACTATCCAGATCGCGCCATCATCGTTTCGTTGATGGTGCCCTGCGAGGAGCAAGCCTGGAAGGATATCCTGCCGCGTGTCGAAGCTACCGGTGCTGACGGGATCGAGCTGAACTTTGGCTGCCCGCATGGGATGGCCGAACGTGGTATGGGCTCTGCCGTGGGGCAGGTGCCGGAATACATCCAGATGGTCACGGAGTGGTGTAAGAAATACTACTCCAAGCCGGTGATTGTGAAGCTGACGCCGAATATTACCGACATTCGCCACCCAGCGCGGGCAGCCAAAGCGGGCGGTGCCGACGCGGTCAGCCTGATCAATACGATCAATTCGATCGTATCGGTGGATCTTGATGCCATGGCGCCTGAGCCAACCATCGGCGACAAGGGCACACATGGCGGCTATTGCGGCCCGGCAGTGAAGCCGATTGCGCTGAATATGGTGGCCGAAATCGCCCGATGCCCGCAGACTCATGGCCTGCCGATCTCGGCCATTGGCGGCGTCACCACCTGGCGCGATGCGGCTGAGTTCATGACCATGGGTGCAGGCAACGTGCAGGTCTGCACCGCTGCCATGACCTATGGTTTCAACGTGGTGAAGGAGATGATCTCGGGCCTGAACCAGTGGATGGATGACAAAGGCTACAACCGTCTGGATGATTTTGTTGGTAAAGCCGTGCCCAATGTCACCGACTGGCAGTATCTGGATCTGAACTACGTCGCCAAGGCCAAGATCAATCAGGATGATTGCATCAAATGTGGTCGCTGCTTTGCCGCCTGCGAAGACACCTCGCATCAGGCCATCGCGATGAGCGAGGACCGCGTCTTTACCGTCAAGGATGACGAATGCGTCGCCTGTAATCTTTGCGTGAATGTCTGCCCGGTCGAAGGCTGCATCACCATGGAGGAGGTGCCCGCCGGTCAGATCGACGAACGCACGGGCAAAGTGGTGTCCGATGAATATGCAAATTGGACCACCCATCCCAACAACCCGTCGGTGACGGCGGCCGAATAGGGGGGCTGGCGGCCTAACACGCTGCCCGACTGACATAATTGGAAACGGCGCGTCCTGATCGGCGCGCCGTTTGCTATTGATCGCATCACACTGTTGAACGGGGGTTTGGCTAGGATCAGGACCTGCAGGAACCGGGAGGTGTCAGCATCCGGCGGAACATCCGGTCGAGATGCTCTGGTGCCGCATCAAACGGATCCTCATCCCCCATCAATGTGCGGACCTGCACATCGAAATCCGCATAATGCTGGGTCAGCGACCAGATCGAAAACAGAAGATGCTTCGGATGGGTCGGGTTCAGCTTGCCGTTTGTCATCCAGCCTTCGATCAGATCCGCTTTTTCTTCCAGCAGCGGTTTTAGATCCTTGGACAGGGTTTCCAGCATTCGTGGGGCGCCCTGGACAATTTCATTTGCAAACAAGCGGCTTTCGCGCGGGTAATCCCGACTCATCTGCAACTTGCGCTGTACATAGGACAGCAGTTCCTCCAGCGGGTCACCCTCGGCGTCGATGGCGCGCAGCGGATCCAGCCAGGTGTCAAGCAGCCCCGACAGCAGTTCCGTGAAAATCGCCTCCTTCGAGGGGAAATAGTAGAGAAGATTGGGCTTGCTTAACCCGGCGGCACGGGCAATCTGGTCGACAGTGGCGCCGCGGAATCCGCTGTTGGAGAATACTTCCAATGCGGCCTCCAGAATGGTGGCGCGATTCTTTTTCTGAATGCGGGTGGGGTTGCGATCCTTGGGCATGGGGCTGTTTGGGCTCTCGCTGGTGGCCGCAACACCGCTGCGCGCCTGAATTTCGCTCAACCGGCTCTGCGCGCCGGAGTTTTCTTGTCTTGTTAGACGCAATTTCTTGACTGAATGTCCACCCGTGATAGCCTGAGTTTGACCAGTTGGTCAAATCATGACCAGCGTTTCAAAGCCACCGACAAGGCGCAAAGCCGCGGGACCCTGCAAAAAAGCAGGGCAACAGGGAAGGAAGCTGAGATGACGTCGCTTGGACAGAATCTGAAGATCAATGGTGACAGGCTGTGGGACAGTCTGATGGAGATGGCAAAAATCGGACCCGGCGTCGCGGGCGGCAACAACCGCCAGACGCTCACCGATGAAGATGCCGAGGGGCGCGCACTGTTTCAGACATGGTGCGAAGCGGCAGGTTGCACTATGGGGCTGGACACGATGGGCAATATGTTCGCCCGTCGCGAAGGAACCGACCCCGATGCGCTGCCGGTCTATATGGGATCACATCTGGATACGCAGCCCACTGGCGGTAAATATGACGGCGTCCTTGGGGTGCTGGGCGGGCTGGAAGTCATCCGCACACTCAATGATCTAGGCATCAAGACCAAACATCCGATCGTGGTTACCAATTGGACCAATGAGGAAGGCACGAGGTTCGCTCCGGCGATGCTGGCCTCCGGTGTTTTTGCAGGCAAGCATACGCAGGACTGGGCCTATGCGCGGGAAGATTCCGAGGGAAAGACCTTTGGTGACGAGCTGAAACGTATTGGCTGGGTGGGCGATGAAGAGGTTGGCGCGCGCAAGATGCACGCGATGTTCGAATTGCACATCGAACAGGGGCCGATCCTTGAGGCGGAAAACAAGGATATCGGCGTGGTGACCCATGGCCAGGGCCTGTGGTGGCTGCAATGTACGGTCACGGGCAAGGACGCCCATACCGGATCGACCCCGATGAACATGCGTGTCAATGCAGGCCTTGGCATGGCGCGCATGACGGAGGCGGCGCATCAGATTGCCATGGCGCACCAGCCCCATGCGGTCGGGGCAGTCGGACATTGTGACGTCTACCCGAACTCGCGCAATGTGATCCCCGGAAAGGTGGTCTTCACCGTCGATTTCCGGTCGCCCGATCTTGAAAAGCTGACGTCGATGCGGTCGAAATACGAGGTAAAGGCGAAGGAGATCGCCGACGAGCTGGGCCTTGGGCTGGAGATTGAACCGGTCGGTCATTTTGATCCTGTCACCTTTGATGAGGGCTGCGTCAGCGCGGTGCGCTCGGCGGCCGAGCGGCTCGGTTATAGCCATATGGATATCGTGTCAGGTGCAGGACATGATGCCTGTTGGATCAATGATCTGGCGCCGACGGCGATGATCATGTGCCCCTGTGTGGACGGTCTGAGCCACAATGAAGCCGAGGATATTTCCAAGGACTGGGCGGCCGCCGGAACCGATGTCATGCTACATGCGGTGCTGGAAACTGCAGAGATCGTCTCGTGAGATGCGCCCCGGAAAGGTTTGGGGTGTGGGTTGCGGCAGTCTGCGGCGTGCAGTGAAGGGGGCGCTGCCCCCGCGGCCCGCCGGGCCGCTCCCCCGGGATATTTCCGGCCAGAAGAACAACCAGAGGAACAGGGCACCTGTTCTGAAAGAACACGCGGAGGCGTAGAAACACGCCCCAATCCAGGGAGTTGTTACCATGAGTAGAGTCATCAAGAACGGCACCGTCGTGACGGCCGATCTGACCTATAAAGCGGATGTGCTGATCGAGAACGGGGTAATCACCGAGATTGGCCCGAACCTGAAAGGCGACGAGGAGCTGGACGCCTCCGGCTGTTATGTGATGCCGGGGGGGATTGACCCGCATACGCATCTCGAAATGCCCTTCATGGGGACCTATTCCTCGGATGATTTTGAAAGCGGTACCCGGGCCGGGCTGGCGGGGGGCACCACCATGGTGGTGGATTTTGCGCTGCCGAATCCAGGCGAGAGCCTGCTGGACGCGCTGAAACGCTGGGACAATAAATCGACCCGCGCCAACTGCGACTACTCTTTCCACATGGCGGTGACCTGGTGGGGCGAGCAGGTTTTTGACGACATCAAGACCGTGATCCAGGAGCGCGGCATCAACACGTTCAAGCACTTCATGGCCTATAAGGGCGCGCTGATGGTGAATGATGACGAGCTCTATGCCTCCTTCCAGCGGCTGGCTGAGCTTGGCGGCATAGCTATGGTGCATGCTGAAAACGGCGATGTGGTGGCGGAGCTGTCGGCCAAGCTGTTGGCAGAAGGCAACACCGGCCCAGAGGCGCACGCCTATTCCCGCCCGCCGCAGGTAGAGGGCGAGGCCACCAACCGCGCCATCATGATTGCCGACATGGCTGGCGTGCCGCTCTATGTGGTCCATACCTCCTGCGAGGACAGCCACGAGGCCATTCGCCGGGCCCGCATGCAGGGCAAGCGCGTCTGGGGCGAGCCGCTGATCCAGCATCTGACGCTCGATGAGAGCGAGTATTTCAATACGGACTGGGACCACGCCGCGCGCCGGGTGATGTCGCCGCCGTTCCGCAACAAGCAGCATCAGGACTCGCTCTGGAACGGCTTGCAGTCTGGCTCCTTGTCGGTGGTGGCGACGGACCACTGTGCCTTTACCACCGAGCAGAAACGCTATGGCGTTGGCGATTTCACCAAGATTCCCAATGGTACCGGCGGGTTGGAAGACCGGATGCCGATGCTATGGACCCACGGCGTCGAAACCGGCCGACTGACCCCGAATGAATTTGTGGCCGTCACCTCGACCAATATTGCCAAGATCCTGAATTGCTATCCGAAAAAGGGCGCGGTTCTGGTCGGCGCCGATGCCGACCTGGTGGTCTGGGATCCGGAGAAGCGCAAGACGATTTCCGCGGCCAGCCAGCAGTCGGCGATCGACTATAACGTGTTCGAGGGACATGAGGTGAAGGGATTGCCGCGCTTTACCCTGACCCGTGGCCATGTGGCAGTGCATGACGGCGAGATCCGCTGTCAGGAGGGCCATGGCAAGTTCGTCGCCCGCGAGGCCAATGCCACTGTGAACAAGGCGCTGTCGACCTGGAAGGAGCTGACGGCGCCGCGCCCGGTGGAGCGGTCGGGAATTCCGGCAACAGGTGTGTAATCCAGGGACGGGCTGCCAGCTATGGCGGCCCGTTTTCCTGTGTGTAATCAAGGCGAAGAAATGAACATGGAAACGACCACCCAGGCGCTCAACTCCCAGGCCGCCGCTTCCGACATCAACCCGCTTGGCCCTGTCATAGAGGCGAAGGCGCTCGATCTGACGTTTCAGACCAATGACGGGCCGGTGCACGCGCTGAAGAATGTCAGCCTGGAGATCAATCGCGGCGACTTTGTCTCTTTTATCGGGCCGTCCGGCTGCGGCAAGACAACTTTCCTGCGCTGCATCGCGGCGCTGGAACAGCCCACCGGTGGCAGTCTCAGCGTCAATGGCATGACCCCCGATGAAGCGCGGCGCAAGCGGGCCTATGGCTATGTGTTCCAGGCGGCCGGGCTCTATCCGTGGCGAACCATCGCCAAGAACATCAAGCTGCCGCTGGAGATCATGGGCTACTCAAGGGCGGAGCAGGACAAGCGGGTCGAACGGGTTCTGGACCTCGTGGAACTCACCGGGTTTGGCGGCAAATACCCCTGGCAGCTGTCGGGCGGTATGCAGCAGCGGGCCTCGATCGCGCGGGCGCTCGCCTTTGATGCGGATATCCTCCTGATGGATGAACCCTTTGGGGCGCTGGACGAGATTGTGCGCGACCACCTGAATGAGCAGCTCTTGAAGCTTTGGGCGCGCACCAACAAGACCATCGGCTTTGTCACCCACTCGATCCCGGAGGCGGTCTATCTGTCGACCAAGATTGTGGTCATGTCGCCGCGACCCGGACGGATCCATGACGTGATTGACAGCCCGCTGCCAAAGGACCGACCGCTGGATATTCGCGACAGCCCGGAGTTCATCGAGATTGCGCATCGTGTTCGTGACGGTCTGCGAGCGGGGCATGCCGATGACTGATGTGGTCTGTTTGCGGGGCAGGGCACCGGAAGATTCCAATTTTCCGGGACATTTTCGTGGAAGAAACAGGGGGTCGCGGAGCGCTGGGTCCGGAGGGGCAGGATCATGAAAACCGCACTTGCTATATTAAGTGTTCTCGCTGCGATAACCGCGATCTGGTACGCGGCCTGTGTGCCGATGAACATCAAGGGAGTTCTGGACGCTGCTGAACGCGCGGGTGCCGAGGTGACACCGGCCACCGCGCGTGAGCGGCGAGATATGGCGGCGTTTGGGCTGGTTTTTGGCAACCCCGCTGTGGTGACACAGGTCTGGTCGCAGGACCGGCCCCGACTGCCGGCTCCTCATCAGGTGGCGGTGGAGCTTTGGGAGACCACGGTTGAGAAGAGGATCACCTCAAAGCGCAGTCTGATTTATCACGGTCAGGTGACGCTGTCGGCGACGCTTCTCGGCTTTGTGATCGGCACCGGGTTGGGCATTCTTCTGGCGGTTGGAATCGTACACAGCCGGGTGATGGATATGTCGGTGATGCCATGGGCCATCGTCAGCCAAACCATCCCGATTATTGCACTGGCACCGATGATCATCGTGGTTCTTTATTCCATCGGGGTACAGGGAATCCTGCCAAAGGCGGTGATCTCGGCCTATCTGAGTTTTTTCCCGGTTGTTGTGGGGATGGTGAAAGGCTTGCGTAGCCCGGACCAGATGCAGCTTGACCTGCTGAAGACCTACAATGCGAGTGTCGGGCAGGGGTTCTGGAAGCTGCGGTTGCCTGCCTCGATTCCCTATCTTTTTGCCTCCCTCAAGATCGGCATTGCCGCATCGCTGGTCGGGGCCATCGTCGGGGAGTTGCCAACGGGCGCCGTTGCGGGCCTAGGCGCGCGGCTTCTGGCGGGGAGCTACTATGGGCAGACCGTACAGATCTGGTCGGCGCTCTTTGCGGCTGCGATCTTGGCCGCCGCGTTGGTTGCATTCTTGGGACTGATCGAAAGGCTGGTGCTGAAACGGATGGGGGTGACCGTATGATTGATGTTTGGGCCAAGGGCTCTGCCCTCGCCGCTGCGCGGCTCACCCGGGATATTTTCGGCCAGAAGAACAAGGGGATCAGATCATGACGATGGTTGCGATTGCGCTGCTGGTCTGGTGTGGAGGCTGGTGGCTGAACAGCCGTCTGGCCAATGGTCCACGCGCCCATACCCGTGGTGTGAAGCTGCTTGTCCCGGCAATTTTTGGCGTGACGCTTCTTGTCGTTTGGGAGCTTCTGGTGCGGGGGCTTGCGGTTTCGCTGGTGATCCTGCCTGCGCCTTCGGTCATTGCGGAGCGGTTTGCGACCAGCCTGCCCATTCTCTGGCAGGATTTTCAGCAGACCATTCTCAAAGGGGCGCTGTCTGGGTATATCATCGGCTGCGTTGCGGCGCTTTTGATGGCCATTGCGGTGGACCGCAGTGACTTCCTCCGGCGGGGATTGCTCCCGGTTGGCAATTTTGTGGCCGCGCTGCCGATTGTCGGCACCGCACCGATTCTGGTGATGTGGTTCGGCTTTGACTGGCAGTCAAAAGCGGCCGTTGTGGTGGTGATGGTGTTTTTCCCGGTTCTGGTGAACACCGTGGCCGGGCTGCGGGAAACCTCGGCCATGCAACGCGATCTCATGCAGACTTATGCGGCGAGCTACTGGCAGGGGTTCTTCAAACTGCGCCTGCCTGCGGCGCTGCCCTTCATCTTCAATGGTCTGAAGATTTCAACCACGCTGGCCCTGGTGGGGGCCATTGTGGCGGAGTTCTTTGGTTCACCGACGGTGGGGATGGGATTCCGGATCTCGACCTCGGTCGGACAGCTGGCGCTGGACATGGTCTGGGCTGAAATCCTGGTGGCTGCATTGGCGGGGTCGGCATTCTACGGCATGATGGCTTTGGTTGAGAAAACGCTTACTTTCTGGCACCCGTCGCAACGGGGATAGGCGGGGGCGGGCCGTCGTTGCCCGGCCCCGTAAAAACTGGAAAAAACCTTTGGAGACACAGGGGAATTCGCGCAGAATTCGCAAAGAACAACAGACATAACAACAGGGAGAAGACAGATGAAAACACTGCTGACCGCCGCCGCATTGGCGCTGGGAACGGCATCGGTTGCGCAGGCTGCCGATGAGGTGAAGCTGCAACTGAAATGGGTCACACAGGCCCAGTTCGCGGGCTATTATGTCGCGCTGGATCAGGGGTTCTACGAGGCCGAGAATCTCGATGTGACCATTCTGCCCGGCGGTCCCGATATTGCGCCGACGCAGGTGATTGCAGGCGGCGGTGCGGATGTCACGGTCGAGTGGATGCCGGCCGCGCTTGCGGCGCGTGAAAAGGGCTTGCCACTGGTCAATATCGCGCAACCCTACAAAAGCTCGGGCATGATGCTGACCTGTTGGAAGGACACTGGCATCGCAGCGCCTGAAGATCTGGCAAATCGTACGCTGGGCGTCTGGTTCTTTGGCAATGAATTCCCCTTCATGAGCTGGATGAGCCAGCTCGGGATTTCCACCGAGGGCAAGGGTGAGAAGGGCGTCGAGGTTCTGAAACAGGGCTTCAATGTCGATCCGCTGCTGCAGCGTCAGGCCGACTGCATTTCGACCATGACCTACAATGAGTATTGGCAGGTGATTGATGCCGGCGTGTCGCCGGATGAGTTGATTACCTTCAAATATGAGGATCAGGGCGTGGCAACGCTTGAGGATGGTCTTTACGTTCTCGAAGACAAGCTTTCTGATCCGGCCTTTGTCGACAAGATGCAGCGTTTTGTCCGGGCCTCTATGAAGGGCTGGAAATGGGCTGAGGAGAACCCGGACGCCGCAGCAGAAATCGTCCTGGACAATGATGCCTCGGGCGCGCAGACCGAAGAGCATCAGAAGCGGATGATGTCGGAAGTCGCCAAGCTGACAGCTGGCAGCAACGGCACATTGAGCGAGGCTGATTACCAGCGCACGGTGAAGACGCTGCTGGATGGCGGCTCAAGCCCGGTGATCACCAAGGAGCCGGAAGGCGCCTGGACCCATGTCATCACCGATGCCGCGCTGAACTGAGCTTTAGTGCAGTGATCTGGCCCCTGTCCGCTGTTCTGCGGGCGGGGGCTTTTCTATTGTATTGCGCACAGGCGCGCTATGGGGCGCTGTGATCCTCGCCTGTCTCGGCAGGCCAGCGGTGGGGGCGGAAGCATCTTATGAGAGACAGTTTGAGGGCAAAGATCATCGCCGTCTGCAACGACAAGATCGCGAAAAAGGGGGATGGCGTTGGCCTTTCCTTCTATGCGTTTTTTGCCAATCGGAATGACGATCCCGAGGCGCTGATGGAGGCGGCAGAATGGTGGATCAAGCATCATCAGCTGGACCATTTTGAAAAGGCAGTAAAGATTCGTCAGATGGTGGAGACAGGTCTGTGACCCTGCCGTAGTGTTGCGCCGCACCCGGTCGGGCGGCTGGTTCTGCACCAGTAGCGCCCGGTCTGTGGGCAGGTGGCCCATTTCCCTGTTCCTTCAGCAGCTGTTGACGCCGACAGAAACGGCGTGACCGCCGATCGGATAGGCCGGATCTTTCAGAATAAATGACAGTTAAAAGTTGAGTCTTATTTTCGATTACACGTTACAGGTCGAAATTCCATGTTAGCCTCATCTCATCAAACGATGGGGATTTTCGGCTGTGGTTTGGTTCTCAATCTGAAGGGAGAGGCCATGACTGTCTGGGAAAACGTGCAACTCTGCCTACGCTCTCAACCCAATGTGCGCGAAATGGCTGATCTGCGGACTGCGGTCCGGGTCTCGCATCCCGGTGCCTCCTATCGACGGTATAACCCCGAAAGCCAGGTGCGCTGGCCGCTGGCAGATCTCTGTGAGGCGGCGGTGCGGCGGCGTCAGCAGCATTCGCGGTTGGGAGCGTCGGCGCCGCGCTCCGATCAGGTGCTGGTGATGTATGATGCCCGCGCAGTGGAGCAGCTATCCTGGTTGAAGAACCATCCCCCGGTAGCGGGTATGGATGTCACAGCTGCGGCCACCAGCGGTCTGGAACGCGCTGGTCACGCGGATCTGTTACACGCGATTTCCGACGGGTTTGACTGGGTGCTGCTGGAATCCGCAATTGAAGAGAACGCGCGTCTGGCGCAACTGCGGGAGATGGAGCTGGCCGCTTGTCTGGGGCTTGAGGGGCGGGTGGTCCTGTTCCATTCGGCGGCGCATCTGGAGCAGCTGCTGGCGGAAGGTATTGCGCAGCTGCCGGTGATGGAGCACCGGTGTGTCGACACCGAGAGCAACGCCAAGCCGCGCCGTCGGCGCGAGGCGCTGCAGCTCTTTGCCAGTGTGACCCTGTCGCAAGACACTGATGTCATCGCGTTGCCGCAGGACGCCCCTTATGGCGGGATCGAGCTGACTGGGGATTGCACCCTCTGTCAGGCCTGCACCTGGATGTGCCCCACCAATGCGCTGATCGGAGCGGAGAACGGAGGCGGGCTGGACTTCATAGAGGCGGACTGCATGCAATGCGGGCTATGCGTATCGGTGTGCCGCCAGAATGCGATCAGATTGGTGCCACGGCTGGAGCTGAAGCGGGACCGGCTGCCGGTATCGCTGACCCAGCCGGATTTCTTCTGGTCGGATGGGCTGTCCGGAGGGGCCGAAACCGCAACGGGGGAGACGGCGCCGCAGACGGCCAGTTGCGGTTCCGGGCCGACCATCGATACGCCGGGCGCTGCTCGGGCGACTGACGCAGCGGCATCGGGCAAGACCGAGATCGATGATGATCATGACGATCCCGATGATTGGATGGGCGGTGGCGGCGCTGACTGGTCCGGGCATACTGTCCGGGAGAGGACAGACCGGGGGGCTGGTACGGGTTCGTCGCTGCTGCGGCTTAATGATCTGGGCGCGCATTGGCCTGACTGGGCGCGTTTGACGGGACTTATGGCAAAACGGCGCGAAGATCCGCTGTCCTAGGACCTTGGCGTGGCTGTGCAGAGGGGCGACAGATCCGGAGATCCGAAGTTAGCTCTGCTCCATAAACCCGCCGTATTGGCCGCGTTTGAAGATCAGACCCTTTCCTGGGCGGCTGGTAGTACGCAGCACCGCGCCGACAAGAATACTATGATCGCCGCCGTCGTGGCAGGCATGGGTGCGGCAATCAAATCGGGCAATGACATCAGGCAGAACGGGTATTCCCTCGTCATTGTCTCGCGCTGGAATACAGGAAAAATCTTCGCCGTTGCGGGCAAAATGCATCGCCATGTCCAATTGATCCTCGGCCATGACATGAATCGAAAAATGGGTGGCAGCAACAAATGGATCGTGGCGTTTGGACGCGCGGGCGGGACACCAGAGCAGCAGTGGCGGATCCATCGAGACCGAGGTGAAGCTGTTGGCTGTGATTGCCAGCGGCCCACGGTCCGTGCGTGTGGTCACCACGGTCACGCCAGTGCCGAAACACCCGAGGGCGTCTCGGTAGGCCCGCAGGCTGTCGGGACCGGGGATAAAGCTGGTTTCGGACATCTCGCGCGCCTTTGGTTCAGTTCTGTGCTGGGTGCCATGGGAACAAGCCCATGTCCACCAGCTCCAATGTGGCACGCATCCCCTCAAAAGCCAGAGAGGATTGAAAACAGGCCCACATTTCTGCGGACCTGTCTGGTAATTAATGTTTTTCGACAACACGCTTTGATTGAACGTCGTCGTGCTGACCTTCGTCAAGCGGTTGCAGCACGTACAACTTTGCTCAGCGAGTTCGCGATCTGGTTGATCTCGCCCATTGCATCGATTCGGTTCAACACATCTTTGTCGTCGTAATAGCTGATGAGCGGCGCGGTCTGAGCATGATAGGCGGCCAGACGGCTGCCCACGGTTTCGGCATTGTCGTCCGCCCGACGCGTCATCTCGGTGCCACCACAGGCGTCACAGGTGCCCTCGACGCCTGGCTGTTTATACTGGTCGTGATAACCTTCGCCACAGCCTGCGCAGGTATACCGTCCGGCAACCCGCGCCACCATTGCGGCATCGTCCACCTCCAGGCTGACAGCGGCGTTGATCCGCTGACCGGTTTCCGCCAGCAACTTGTCCAGTGCCTCCGCTTGGACCGTCGTGCGGGGGAAGCCATCCAGGATGACGCCCTTTGCACAATCCGGTTCCGCCAGCCGGTCACGCAGGATGTTGATCACGATCTCGTCGCTGACCAGCTCGCCTGCCTCCATTACGGCTTTTGCCGCGAGGCCCGCCGGAGTGCCCGCAGCGACGGCAGCCCGCAGCAGATCGCCGGTGGATAGCTGGACAAGGCCAAAGCTCTGTTCCAGTTTACGCGCCTGGGTGCCTTTGCCGGCGCCGGGCGGTCCAAGCAGGATCAGAACCGCAGGGCGGGTGAGAACGTCAGTCTCCATGTCAGCAATCATCCTTTGTCGGCCCGGTTTGCAATGAGGTCGTCGACCACGGAAGGGTCGGCGAGGGTCGAAGTGTCACCAAGCGAGCCGAAATCGTTCTCGGCGATCTTGCGCAGGATACGCCGCATGATCTTGCCTGACCGTGTCTTTGGCAGACCCGGCGCCCATTGGATCACATCCGGGCTGGCAATCGGCCCGATCTCGGTCCGCACCCAGGTGCGCAGCTCCTTCATCAACTCATCCGAGGGCTCGCGGTCGTTCATCAGGGTGACATAGCAATAGATGCCCTGGCCCTTGATCTCATGCGGGTAGCCAACCACGGCGGCCTCGGCCACGGCGGCGTGGGCCACCAGCGCGCTTTCGACCTCAGCGGTGCCCATGCGGTGGCCGGAGACATTGATCACGTCATCGACGCGACCGGTGATCCAGTAATCGCCGTCGGCATCGCGGCGGCAGCCGTCGCCGGTGAAGTAGTAGCCCTTGTAGTCGGAGAAATAGGTTTTCTCGAACCGCTCATGATCACCCCAGACGGTGCGCATCTGGCCGGGCCAGCTGTCCTTGATGCAGAGCACGCCCTCGACGCCATTGCCATCGATTTCCTCGCCGGACTGCGGGTCCAGAACAACGGGGGCCACACCAAAGAAGGGTTTCATCGCAGCACCCGGTTTGGTCGCATGGGCGCCGGGCAGGGGGGTCATCAGATGGCCACCGGTTTCAGTCTGCCACCAAGTGTCGACAATGGGGCATTTCCCCTTGCCGACCACATCATTGTACCAGGTCCAGGCTTCCGGATTGATCGGCTCGCCGACGGTGCCGAGGGTGCGCAGCGAGGAAAGATCGCATTTCTGGACCCATTCATTGCCCTGACCCATCAGGGCGCGCAGGGCGGTGGGTGCGGTGTAGAACTGCGTCACCTTGTGCTTGTCGCAGACCTGCCAGAAGCGCGAGGCATCCGGGTAGGTCGGCACGCCCTCAAACATCAGCGTGGTGGCGCCATTGGCCAACGGGCCATAGACGATATAGCTATGGCCGGTGACCCAGCCCACGTCCGCGGTGCACCAGTAGATGTCGCCGTCGTGGTAATCGAAGGTGATTTCGTGGGTCATCGCGGCATAGGTCAGATAGCCGCCGGTGGTATGCACCACGCCCTTGGGCTGGCCGGTTGAGCCGGATGTGTAGAGGATGAACAGCGGATCCTCGGCATTCATCTCGGCCGGTTTGCAGTAATCATCCGCTTCCAGCGCCATTTCGTTGTAGTCGTAGTCGCGCCCGTCGACCCAGGTGGTCTGACCGCCGGTGCGCTTCACCACGAGACATTTCACCGTGTCTTTTGTGTGCAAGAGGGCTGCGTCGGCGTTTGATTTCAGCGGGGTCTTGCGGCCGCCGCGCGGCGCCTCGTCGGCGGTGATGATCACCTTGGCGTCGCAGCCGTTGATCCGGGCCGCCAGCGCATCGGGGGAGAAGCCTGCAAAGACGATGGAATGAATGGCGCCAATGCGGGCGCAGGCCAGCATGGCATAGGCCGCTTCGGGGATCATTGGCAGGTAGATCACCACCCGATCACCCTTGCGCACGCCCATGGTCTCCAGGATGTTTGCCATCCGGCAGGTACGGGTATGCAGCTGTTTGTAAGAGATATGCTGTGCAGGCTCTTCCGGATCATCCGGTTCCCAGATGATCGCGGTCTGATCGCCTCGGGTGTCCAGGTGGCGATCAATACAGTTGGCGGAGACGTTCAACGTACCGTCCGCGTACCAGTTGATCGAGACATTGCCGAGTGTGAAATCCACATCCTTCACCTGGCTGAAGGGCTTGATCCAGTCGATCCGCTTGCCCTGTTCGCCCCAGAACCCCTCGGGATCCCGCATCGAAGCGGCGTACATCTCGTCGTATTGTGCAGCGTTGACATGGGCGCGTGCAACCGTCTCCTCCGACGGCGCATAGGCTTTGCTGTCGCTCTCCTGGGTCATCTTGTGTCCCTCCCTCCAGTCTGTTCTCGGAATGGCACACCACAGCGCACAGCGAGATGTGTCAAACCTTTTCCGTCCTCCACAGCGATAATACCCAAGCTTGAAAATAAGGAAATAAGTGTCCGAGGAATAAGGATTTACCTGTAAATCTATTTCCGAGGTCGGTCTGAGGTAGTAAACTTATTCTGGCGTTGGCACATCAATCTTTTGTTTATCATGATGTTAGGTGTAAATATTGACCGGAGCGCCCGTGCTGGCAAATCAGCGGCCTGCGCGATGCTGGCGCTATCATCGGGCGCCGACTGGCACCATCGCCTGCGGCAAACTGTGCCAGGGTACGACGCCCTCGGGTGCCTGTCGGTCCATGGGGCCGGGCGCGTCAGCGGACCGCTGCCAGGTTGTCAGGCAGGTTTTGTGCCCATGGCGCACCAGCGCCTTGTGGGGTTGGCAGCGCCCTGGCTTAGCGCTAGCGTGGTGCCAGATGCTCGCAACTCTGCGGACCTGAGGGCTGTGATCGCAGGATCACAGCAAGCCCGGCACCCGGCGACGCCAAGGTGCAGGGGGGGCGCAAGAGGGACAAGGGCACAAACTGGGAGGTACTCATGAAGACCAATTTGACCGCCGCAACTGCGGCGCTTGTCGGCCTGTCCATTGCAGGCAGCGCTGCGGCCACCGAATGGAACGTTTCTGTCTGGGGCAAACGCCGCGCCTTTACCGAACATGTCGAAAAGCTGGCTGAGCTGGTGTCCGAGAAAACCGGCGGCGAATTCACCATGAACATCAGCTATGGTGGCTTGTCGAAGAACAAGGAAAACCTTGACGGGATTTCCATCGGTGCCTTCGAGATGGCGCAGTTCTGCGCGGGCTACCACCGCGACAAGAACCCGTCGATCACCGTGCTGGAACTGCCGTTCCTTGGCGTGAATACGCTGGAAGAGGAAGTCGCTGTCAGCCATGCGGTCTATGCACATCCGGCCGTACAAAAGGATCTGGCGCGCTGGAATGCCAAGCTGCTGATGACTTCACCCATGCCGCAGTACAATATCGTCGGCACCGGCGAGGCGCGCGATGAGCTGGGTGAGTTCAAGGATATGCGGGTGCGCGCTACCGGCGGTATCGGTCAGGCATTTTCTGCCGTGGGCGCGGTGCCGACATCCGTGACTGCAACAGAAGCCTATAACGCGATGGAATCCGGCGTTGTCGATACCGTTGCCTTTGCCCAGCACGCGCATCTCAGCTTTGGCACCATCAACAAGGCCGACTGGTGGACCGAAAACCTCAACCCCGGCACCGTGAACTGCCCGGTGGTCGTGAACACCGATGCCTATGACGCGCTGAGCGATGCCGAGCGTGAAGCCCTGGACAGCTCGGTTGATGAGGCAATTGCCCATTACCTTGCGAACTATGGCGTGCTGCTTGAGAAATGGGACAGTGTTCTGGCCGAAAAAGGCGTCGAGAAGGTCACCATCTCCGAAGATCAGCTGGCTGAATTCCGCAAGGTTGCCGCCGATCCGATCCGCGAGCAGTGGATCGCCGACATGAGCGCGCAGGGACTGCCTGCGCAGGAGCTTTATGACCTGGTGCAGAAAACCCTGAGCGACCTGCGTTCGGGAAGCTGATTTTCATCCAAATGATGAAAGGGCCGGGCAAAGCTGCGCCGGCCCTTTCTTACGTGATTGCAAAGTAGTTATGACGGGGGCAGACGATGGCAGGCAGTGCGGCGGTGCTGGTAGATGACAGCCTGATCAGCAGTTTGGACAGGCGTCTGCTGCGGCTGGAACGCGGATTGGCCCTGGTCAGTGGTCTTGCGGTGTTTTCGCTGATGGTACTTGCGGTGGTCTCGGTTGGCGGGCGCAATGGTTTCAACGCGCCGCTACCTGGCTATGTGGACTGGATCGAACAGGTGATGCCGCTGATCGCCTTTATGGGCATTTCCTTTGTTCAGCGCGACGGCAGCCATATTCGCATGGATCTGGTGATCTCGTCGCTGCGGGGGCGTGCACTCTGGCTGTTTGAGCTGTTCTCGGTGTTATTGATCCTGGCCCTGATGTTGGCGCTGCTCTGGGGCAGCTGGTCGCATTTCCAGCGCTCCTTCGATTTTGCCGCCCCCCTGTGGAGCCGCGACAGCTCCATCGATATCGGTCTGCCGATCTGGCCGGCCAAGCTGCTGGCGCCGGTCGCATTTGGCGTGCTGTGCCTGCGCCTGTTGCTGCAGGTCTGGGGCTATGGCCGCGCGCTGGTTCTGGGGCTGGACAGCCCGGCTGCGGTTCCGCTGGTGCAGAGCGCCGCAGAGCAGGCAGCGGCCGAGGCTGAACATCTGGGCGGGGTGTCGACCACCGCCAGTGACCGCGACTAAAGGGGCAGACTATGGAACCTATCGAAATTGGCCTCTGGGTCAGCGGCTTTCTTCTGGTAACTGTGTTCTTGGGGATGCGGGTGGCCTTTGCCGCCGGTCTCGCTGGGCTGGTCGGCCTTGTCTGGATCTTCTGGGCCAAGTTTGGCTATGATCCGGCGCGGTTCACGAAGGCGCTGACCATCGCGGTGAAGACCGCAGGGCAGGTGCCCCATTCCAAGGTCTCAAGCCAGGCGCTGAGCCTCATTCCGACCTTCATCCTGATCGGCTATCTCGCTTATTACGCAGGCCTCACCAAAGCGCTGTTTGAGGCCGCAAAACGCTGGTTGGCCTGGGTGCCGGGCGGGCTGGCGGTGTCGACCGTATTTGCCACGGCGGGCTTTGCCGCCGTCTCTGGCGCCTCTGTTGCGACATCCGCTGTCTTTGCCCGGATCGCGATCCCCGAGATGCTGGCAATCGGTTACGACAAACGCTTTGCCGCAGGTGTGGTGGCGGCCGGCGGCACGCTGGCCTCGCTGATCCCGCCCTCTGCGATCCTTGTTATCTACGCGATCATCGTCGAACAGGACGTGGGCAAGCTCCTGCTGGCAGGCTTTATCCCCGGTGCCTTCTCGGCACTGATTTACGGTTTGCTGATCATCGGCATGGCGATGACGATCAAGGGCTTTGGCCCTGCTGTCACCGGCTTTACCTGGCGCGAGCGCTTTGTCTCGCTGCCGCCTGCGCTGCCGATCCTGTTTGTGGTCGCGACGATCATTTTGTTTGTCTACAACCCCTTTGGGGGCGATGCTTGGGGGACCCCGACAGAGGGTGGCGCAATCGGGGCCTTTGTGGTGTTTCTGATGGCGCTGTATCGCGGGATGCGATGGGCGGAGTTCAAGGACGCGCTGCTGGAAACCGCAAAACTGTCGGTGATGATCTTTACCATCATTTGGGGCGTCCTGATCTACGTCCGCTTTCTTGGCTTTGCCGAACTGCCGGCGGCGTTTTCCGACTGGATCACCTCGCTCACCCTGTCGCCGATGCTGATCCTGATCTGCATCCTGCTGGCCTATGCGGTGCTCGGCATGTTCATGGATGCCATCGGTATGCTGCTTCTCACGCTTCCGGTGGTTTATCCGGCGGTGATGGCGCTCAACGGTGGTGAATACGTTTCAGCGGCGGAAAGCACATTTGGCATGTCCGGGCCGATGTGTGCGATCTGGTTTGGTATTCTGGTGGTGAAAATGGCCGAGTTCTGCCTGATCACACCCCCGATCGGTCTCAACTGCTTTGTCGTTGCGGGTGTGCGGGACGATCTGACGGTGCAGGATGTGTTCAAGGGCGTGACGCCGTTCTTCATTGCCGATGGTATTACCATCGCTTTGCTGGTTGCTTTCCCCTCTATCGTCCTCTGGCTGCCTAGCCTCGCCTAAGGTTCTGCCAGATATAAGGAATACAGCTTCGGGCCACGACAGATCCTCTGCCGTGGCCCAAAAAATCCCAAGCTTACAGAATTGTAAGCTCCGCGCAGAGACCCTGTAAGACTGGACCTGCATATTCGTCTCATCAGCCAGACGCGGCGTCCACCGCCCTGGCGCAATAGATGAGAGGAATGGAAGATGATCACCAAGACAACGACACGTATCGTGATGACCGCAACCTTGATTGCAGGTGGCTTTGCCGCACAGAGTCTGCGCGCGCAGCAGGCGCCAGAGGTGGCCCCGGTCGAGGTGGCAGAGGCCGAGCTGACCTATGCGGATATGCTCGCCGTGCCTGTCACCTTTGATCAGGTCATGCGCACAGCATTGGAAAACGCCGAAGGCCGACTGGTGGAAATCAGCCTTGATGACCTTCACGACACGCCTGTGTTTGTTGCGGTTGTCGCCAGTCCGACCAGCCTGACAGAGATCGTGGTGTCAGCCACCGATGGCTCGATCCTGAACACCGCGACCCAAACCGCGGCCTCACCCGAAATGATGCAGCAGCTGTTGGACGATGAGTTCGAGGACGGGCTGGACTTCGCAAGCCTGATTGATGAACTCGAAGATGATGAGTGCGATTGCGACGATGACGACGATGAGGATGACGATCACAAAGGCTGATTACCTCGTCCGGATCTGATGACGGGCCGGAGCGTGGGCTCCGGCCTTATCGAAGTATTCCCTAGACTATCCTTGCCGCCGCGAGAAAGACAGATCAGGCGGCTGGCCGGAGACCATTCATGAAAAAGCTATATCTTGGCTGCCTCGCGGCAGTCGCCCTTGGAGCCTGTGGCGACAGCTATGAAGAACCGCTCCTGTTAGATGGGCCGCAGCAAGTCGGGTTTCACTCCGATTTGGGCGCCTGCCGTTCGTTGGCCGAACAACACGTAGACAAAACGTTGAAATCCAGCACTGTTCAAGGTGCGGTGATCGGTGGCATCATCGGAGCGGTAGACAGTGAGGATGGAGACCGCGCCGATGACGCATGGATCGGAGCTGCACTCGGCGGTGGTATCGGGGCGCTTGACGGGCAGAATGAACGCGACAAACAGCGCCGCACCATTCTTATCCGCTGCATGCAGGGGCGCGGGCATCGTGTGTTGGCGTGAAACCCTGCCCAGACCCCGTCGCCGACTTGCCGGTCGACAGATACGGCCGATCGTCCGGTGCGCCGGGTTCAACCTTGGGGAGCTTAATTGTGATCCGTTGAACTCCGGTCATCCGAAACGAGCTTGCACCCAATTGCAGCGCCAGGGGGCCGGCTTGGTCACTTGGGCGCGATGCTGAAACCGGCGGAGTCCTGATGCGAATTCTCCTGCTCGAAGATGATCCTGAAATTGGCACCTGGACGGTCAAGGGCCTCATGGCAGCGGGCCATGTGGTCGACTGGATCGAGAATGGTCGCGAGGCGCTGCTGGCTGCAACAACCCGCGATTATGATGTCCTGATCTTTGACAGGATGACGCCGGATCTTGACGGGCTTTCGGCGCTGAAAACCCTGCGCTCTGCACGGATTGCCACCCCCTTGATCCTGCTCACCGCGCTCGGCGCGGTTGAGGACCGTGTCGAGGGGCTGGAAGCCGGTGCTGACGACTATCTCAGCAAACCCTTCGCCATGTCTGAGCTGCTGGCCCGTATCACCGCCCTGGGCCGTCGCGGACGGGCTGAGGCCGCAGAAATGACGACCCGGCTCTTTCATCGCGGGCTTGAGCTGGATCTCTTGAGCCAGACCTGTACCTGCAATGGCCAGACCGTCTTGCTGAACCCCAAGGAGTTTCGCCTGCTGGAGGTTCTGATGCGTTCCAAGGGGCGAATCCAGACCCGCGCCATGCTGCTTGAACGGGTCTGGGACATTAATTTCGATCCCGCCACCAGCGTTGTCGAAACCCATATGAGCCGCTTGCGGAACAAGATTGAAAAACCCTTCGGAACGGAGTTCATCAAAACCGTGCGCGGGTCCGGGTATATGTTCCTTGATTAGATCCTTCATAAAGAGCCTGTTGCGGATGAGCGCCCTGCGTCAGGCGATTGCCCTGTCGCTGGCGTTTCTGGTTCTGCTGACCATTGGCGGGCTGCTGCTTGACGATGTCATCACCGAAGAATTCCGCGCCGAGACGGAAGCGGCGCTGCGGGAGGAATATCAGCGCATCAGCGATCGGCTGACACGCACCGGTCGCTTCCCCGATCAGATCGTGACTGCCGAAGTGTTTTCCGACAGCGGTGTCGGCTATGCCGTTCTGCGCGCAGATGGCAAGGTTCTCGGCCCCGTGCTGCGGGGAGCTTTTGACCGGCCGGGGTTTGATATTCTGGAGGGCGAACAGCTGTTTCAACCTGAGGCACTGGAAACTCTGGACCGGATCTTTGAGCTGATCGAGGATGAAGCCGAAGAGGACGATATATCCTCTGACCAGCCGGGGCAGAACCCTGGTACCGCTCGCCAGCTGGGCTTCGATGTGGAGTTTGACAGCGACGCCGATCTCGGCTGGCGCATCTATAGCGGTGCGGTGCTGGATGGTCGCCTTCTGGTCTATGCGCCCGGTGTCAGTGCCTTTGGCGCGGATCTTACCGGCGTCATCCTTATCTTCGTCATCATCCTGTCGCTGCCTGCGCTGGTCATCGGATTGATCTTCGGGATCCGGGCACAGCGACGTCTGAACCGGATCGGCGCGGGATTTGACCGTATTGCCGATGGCAATCTTGATCTTCGGCTGGCGCCCCGGGTGATCCGCGATGATATTGATGAACTGGCTGCGCGGATTGACGGTGCCACCGAACGTTTGCAGGCCTCGATGCGGCAGATGTCTGATTTTTCCGCCAATATTGCGCATGATCTGCGCACGCCACTGACACGTCTGCGGCTGCATCTCGATCAGGCCGAAGATGCCGAGGATCAGGCCGCCCATAGAGAGGCCGCGATTGCGCAGATGGATGATATCATTGCCATCTTTGGCGCCATCCAGCGGATTGCGCGGATGCAGAGCCAGCGGCGGCGGGACGGTTTTGCACCCGTCGAACTGGCGGCAGTCGTGGAGCAGGTGCACGAAATATACGAGGCGGTGGCTCAGGACGCCGGGCAAGAGCTGTCCTGCCGCGTCAGCGATGCCGATACTATCAATGCGGACCGCAGCCTGATCATGCAGCTTCTGGCAAATCTGATCGAGAACGCAATCCGCCACGCCGGCGAGGGGGCCAGCATTGCAATCGACTTGAGCGGTCGCAGGCTGTCAGTCACTGACACTGGCCCGGGAATCCCCGAGGCTGAACGCAGCCGCGTGCTGGATCCGCTCTACCGGCTCGATCGCAGCCGCAACACCGCCGGGGCAGGGCTTGGGCTGGCCATGGTAAAAGCGATTGCAGACCTGCACGAAGCGGAGCTGGCGTTGATGTCGGGACCAGATCAGCGCGGACTGCGGGTCGAGGTGAGATTTCCCGAAGGCTGACGTCGCCCGCCTGCCGTCGAGGATGCCATTTTGTACCGCTGCGCCAAAAAGCCGCGAAGCTGCGGAAATAGGGCTACCCATTGCGCGCGCGCCTTAGCTACTAAGTGCTGTGCCGCGTGTTGGCGCTGTTTCAGATCAAAAAAGACAAGCACCATGAAGTTGACCGGCCCCTTTCTGTTCATTCTTGCGACATTGATGATTGATGCGATTGGCATTGGCATCGTGTTTCCGATCATGCCCGATCTGATGCTGAGAGTGGGGGCCGAAAGTACCGCCGAAGGCGCGTTGTGGAGCGGCATCATGATGTCGGCCTATGCCGCCGCCATGTTTCTGTTCGGCCCGATTGTCGGCAGCCTCTCCGACGCCTATGGGCGTCGGCCGATCCTGATCCTCGCGCTTGTCACCCTGACGATCGACTATGTCATCATGGCGCTGGCCCAGACCTATTGGATGCTGCTGGTTGGTCGGGTCATCGCCGGGATGGCGGGGGCGACTTATATCACTGCGACCGCCTATATATCGGATATCGCCAAACCGGCAGAGCGTGGCGCTGCCTTTGGGATGATCGGTGCCGCCTTTGGTATCGGCTTTGTGCTGGGGCCTGCAATCGGCGGCATGGCGTCGGGGCTGCACATCAGCGCGCCCTTCTGGATCGCTGCGGGCCTTTCGGCGGTCAACGTGCTGTTCGGGCTGATCATTCTGCCGGAATCCCTGAAGCCGGAGAACCGTCGCCCGTTTGGCCGCCGTGATATCAACCCCTTCGCGACCCTCCTCCGCGCCTTTGCCATCCCCGGTCTGGCGATCCCCTTGATCTGTATCTTTGTCTTTGAGTTTGCCAATCTGGTCTACCCGACACTCTGGTCCTTCTGGGGCCGCGAGGTGTTTGGCTGGGACGGGTTCACCATCGGGCTGACCCTTTCAGCCTATGGTGTTCTGATCGCCGTGGTACAGGCGGGCATCCTGCCGCAGCTCACCAAACGCCTGGGGGATTTCAGAACACTGATCATCGCGATGGTGGCGGCGGTGATTTCCATGATCGGGTTTGGCGTTGCCAGTGCCATCTGGGTCGTCATTGTGTTTCTGCCGATCGCCGCCCTGTCAGATATGGCTCCGCCGCTGATCACCGCATTTGCCGCCAACCGGGTTGGCGAGGATCAGCAGGGTGTGGTTCAGGGCGTCATCGCTTCGCTGTCGTCGGTTGCTGCTGTCGCGGCTCCGCTGGTGCTTACCGGGGTGTTTGAACGGTTCGTCGGCGAGACCGGCTGGTATTTGCCCGGTGCCCCGTTTCTGGTCGCCGCTGTGCTTGTGGTGGCGATGGTGCCGCTGGTACTGCGTCTCAGGGCTCATGACACCGGCTGACGGCCTTCACAAAAGAAAAGGGCCTGGAGATGTAATCTCCAAGCCCTTGAAATCTTTGGCTCCGGCGGTAGGGATCGAACCTACGACCAATTGATTAACAGTCAACTGCTCTACCGCTGAGCTACGCCGGAACGGTTTGTGCCGTATAGCGGTCGGATCTGATGAGGTCCAGAGTCGTTTTGCGATTTTTTGAAAAAATCTGCGGTGATCCGGTTGTCTATGGGAGCTGAGCGAACAGCGCGCCGAATGACAGAGGATCTGCGCATGTGACGCGGGATTGCCCTGCAAGATCAACGAGGTGGGCAAAAACATTGCGCTCGGCGGCGATGCGCAGCGCGGCCGGGGTTTCGGTGTAGATGCGCGCGGTCAGCTCTGCCACGGTGGCCGGTCCTTTCGCAAGCTCCGCCATGATCGCAGCCTCACGCCCTTTGCGGTGGGTGATCAGCCAGGCGAGCCGGGCCGCAGGGTCGCAAACCGGTGCGCCGTGCCCGGGGTAGAAGACGCGCCAGTTGCGCGCGGCCAATCGCTGGCAGGAAGCCATGAAATCTGTCAGATCGCCATCGGGAGGCGACACCAGCGAACTGGCCCAGCCCATCACGTGATCGGCGGTAAAACAGGCGTCTTTCCAGGCAAAAGTAATATGATTGCCAAGATGTCCGGGCGTGTGGATCACTTCCAGCTGCCAGTCCTGGCCGGCCACGATATCACCGTCGCGCAGCCTGATGTCTGGCGTGAAATCCACATCGATGCCCTCACCGCCACCGGCGAGGCCGGCCGCGGCCAGCTCCGTCATCACAGCGCTTCGCCCTGTTGCTGCATCGCCGAAGGCGTAGACCGGCGCGCCGGTGGCTTTGGCAAGCGGCCGGGCGAGGGGGGAATGGTCCAGATGGCTGTGGCTGACCAGAATGTGGCTGATGCGCTGATCCGGTTCCACGGCGTCCAGGATCGCCCGCAGATGGGCGTCACTCATTGGGCCGGGGTCGATGATGGCAATATCGCTGTGGCCCAGCAGATAGGTATTGGTGCCGCGATATGTCATCGCAGAGGGGTTCGGTGCGAGGATACGGCGCAGACCCGGTTCGACATTCTCCGCGATGCCTGCGGGGGGATTGAAATCGTCGGGTGCCTGCATCTGCTCTGATCCTTGGTGATAAACGGGGCGCGGAAGATGCGCGTTTTGCTTTTCAGCGGCGGGGTCGCGCGGTAGGTGTAGCGCATGTTCTTTCAATGGCTCAAACACTATATGCCGCGCAGCCTTTACGGGCGGGCGGCGCTTATCCTGCTGGTGCCGATCGTAACGCTGCAACTGGTGATTTCGGTTGTGTTCATCAAGCGTGACCTCGAGGATCTGACGGTCCAGATGACGCTCACAATGCTGCGCGAGCTGCGCCTGCTGGAGCAGGTGATGGCACCGGCTGGCAGTCGCGAGGAGGCCCTGCAACTGGCCGATCCGCTGCTGCGACCGCTCCAGATGCAGCTGCGCTTTCTCGAGCCGGAGGAGCCGGTACCGCTGGATCAGATGGGGCTACTGGAGTTTTCGGGCCGGGTGGTGCGGGACACCTTGCAGGCGACGGCGCCACGGTTCATCTCTGCCCAGTTCCCCAACACGCGCCGGGTGCAGCTGGTGCTGGATAGCGAACACGGGCCACTGGCGCTGGTGTTTGACAGGCGGCGACTGACGGCAGCGGCGCCGCATCAGCTGATTGTCACCATGATCGTCTTTGGTTTCCTGATGACGGTCATCGCATTCGTCTACATGCGTAACCAGCTGCGCCCGATCAAGCAGCTCGCGGAAGCGGCACAGGCCTTTGGGCGGGGACGAACGGAGCCTTATTCGCCGCGCGGGGCCAATGAGGTGCGCGCCGCCGGCAGCGCCTTTCTGGACATGCGAGCGCGGATCGAACGTCAGATGGAGCAGCGCACGCTGATGCTCTCCGGTGTCAGCCACGATCTGCGCACGCCGCTGACGCGCATGAAACTGGGCCTGTCAATGCTGGATGACGAGGAGGCCGAGCCGCTGCGTCAGGATGTCGACGAGATGCAGGCGCTCCTGGATGCCTTTCTCGACTTCTCGCGCGGTGTCTCCACCAGCGAGCCGGAAGAAGTGGATCCGCATGTGATGATCACGCTGCTGGTCGATGGCTGGCGGCGGCAGGGCAAGGATGTGATGCTCGGCGAGATGAGCGGCGAAGGCAAGGTGATGCTGCGCGGCGCAGCGATGCGTCGGGCCGTGCAGAATCTGATCTCAAACGCAGTGCGTTATGGCACCCGCGCACGGGTGTCCGTTGCCATGACCGAGAAATTCCTGCGCATAAGGGTCGAGGATGACGGTCCTGGCATTGCAGAGGCGGACCGGACCGAGGCGACCCGGCCCTTTACCCGGCTTGATCCTGCCCGCAATCAGGATCTTGGCAGCGGGGTTGGTCTGGGGCTGGCGATTGTCACCGATATTGCGCGCGCGCATGGTGGGACGCTCCGGCTGGGCATCAGCGCCGAGCTGGGTGGGCTACAGGCCGATATCGTGATCGGCTTGTAATATCCCCGTCACCGGGGCGCGCTCAGATCAGCTCTGAGATCTCTACGCTGCGCCGCTCGGCAATGGAGATCTGCGCCGCCATCCCCATGAGCACTGCCATCCGCCCATCATGAAGGGTCACCTCAGGTGTTGCGCGTTCGCCGCGGACCAGTTCGAGGAACTTCTGGTGCTGATAAAAGGTGGATCCGTTGTGATCACCCGCCTCAAGAAGTTCGGGATCAACAGGAATCTCTTGTGTTACAGGGCCTCTGGGGGAGCGTGGCGAGGTCACCAGCTTCGGCAGCGGCGGCGCGCCCAGATGGGTGGGCCAGAACCGCCCCGGTCCGGGCACAAAGGCTTCGATCTTGCCTGTGGGGCCGACGGCGGCGACCTCTTCCTGATATTCAGCGCCTTCGGCAAACATGCACAGGTCCAGCATGGCGCGCGCGCCGCAGCGGAAGTCGACGATCACGTAGCCATTGTCGAGGATGTCAGGCACACCATCGCTGTAGCGTTCATCGAGATGGTTCACATCCTGACCGCCGCTGGCCATAACCCGTAGCGGTTCAGAACCGAGCGTCAGCCGCATCAGATCGAAGAAGTGACAGCATTTCTCAACAAAGGTGCCTCCGGATTTGGCGTCAAACCGGTTCCAGTCATCGACTTTTGCGAGAAATGGAAACCGATGCTCGCGGATGCTCAGCATCTTGATGCCGCCGGTCGCTGTCTGGGCCTGCTTCAGGAAAGCCGCAATGGGGGGCATATAGCGATATTCCATCGCCACCCAAACGGGGGCCGGATAATCTGCTGCAAAACCGTCCAGTCGTGCCAGATCGGCAAGACTGGTGAACAGCGGTTTTTCGACCAGCACCGGTAACGGGCGCAGGCGGGACAGGGTCTCCAGCTGCTCCAGATGGCGGAAATTGGGACTGGCGATCAACAGGCAGTCAAGCTCAGCTACAGCCAGCAGGGCCTCGATACTGTCCACGAACGCTGCATCAGGGGCGAGTGTGGCGGCAGTCTCGCGCATGGCCGCATTGGGTTCATAGATCGCACCGACCCGCGTGTTGTCCAGCAGGGCGATATTGCGCAGATGTTCCTGGCCCATCATGCCGCAGCCGATGATTCCATAGGTGGTGGGGTGTGACATGTTTCCTCCTACGTCAGGCGCTGCACATAAAGCGCCCTGTCCGGGTCAAACCAAGTGCGTGAGAACTCCACGGCGGCCTCATCCTGTGCCCAGCTTAGCCGTTCGATATACCCAACCGTCGCGCCCGGGGGCTTGCCAAACCGTGTCGGCGCCCAGTCGGGCACCCGACCAAGCGATACCCGATCCTCGGCTCGGCTGATCCAGAAGCCCAGATGCAGCCGATAATATCTATAGAGGGAATCGGACAGCTGTCCGGCATCGACCTGTCCCGCGCCACCATCCAGCCAGATCTCTTCAACGGCAATCACCACATCATCGAGATACCGCAACCGCCTGATCCGGGTGCCACTGCCTGACCTGCCAAATTCGGGCAGTGTTTCGGGCTTGGCGAGCGCGGTCACCGACAGAACATCTGCCGTGGGCAAGCCACCACCGCCGGGCAGCTCCAGCCGAAACATCGAATAGACGCTTTGCACTGACTGGGTGGTGCGGATGTAGTTTCCCGATCCCTGAATCCGTTCGAGCATCCCCTGTTTTTCTAGCTCCGACAGGGATTTGCGCAGGGTTCTTACGGTGGTTCCATACTGCTGCGCCAGCTGACGCTCGGGCGGCAGTCGCTCCCCGTCGGCCAACCTCCCGGCCGCGATCTCACGGGTCAGGGACTCGCTGATCTGAAGGTAAAGCGGCAGCGCGCTGGCAGTGGAGCGGGCGGTGGGCATGGGGCCAATCGTCACCATGTGAGAAAAATTGATACACCATTGATCTACATCAAGGCGCAGGCTATGCAAGAGTTAAGTTGCCAACTGCGAGGGAGAGACCGATGAGCGTTGTTCCGGTAACATCCGCGGATCTTGATGCGGTCGAAGTGTCCTGGTTTGCGGCACTCTGCTCGGACGATTACCAGTTTCTTGGTGTACCGGATGGTGACCTGCGGTCGTCCTGGGCGCATTGCTCCGACATCGTGAAAGAGGCAGAGGCGCAGGGGTTTCGCAATATCCTTTGCCCGTCGTCCTATCAGGTGGGTCAGGATACGCTCAGCTTTGTGGCGGGCTGTGCGCCGATCACTGACAGGATCAACATGCTGGCAGCGGTGCGCTGCGGCGAGATGCAGCCGATCATGCTGGCGCGTACCCTGGCCACCTTGGATCACATGCTGAAGGGGCGGCTGACGGTCAATATTATCTCCTCCGATTTTCCGGGGGAGACCGCCGACAGCGGCTTTCGCTATCAGCGCTCGCGCGAAGTGGTCGAGATCCTGAAACAGGCCTGGACCCGGGATGAGATCAACCACAAGGGCGAGGTTTACCAATTCGAAGGGCTGACCACCGATCCGGCGAGACCCTATCAGACTGGCGGGCCGCTGCTGTATTTCGGTGGCTATTCCCCGGCGGCGCTGGAGCTCTGCGGTGAACATTGCGATGTCTACCTGATGTGGCCGGAAAAGATGGAAGATCTGGCCGGTCGGATGCAGGCGGTCCATAGCGTCGCGGAAACTTATGGGCGTACGCTTGATTATGGTCTGCGGGTGCATGTGATTGTCCGCGACACCGAGGCAGAAGCCTATGAATACGCCGATCACCTTGTATCGAAACTGGATGATGCGCAGGGCAAGGCCATTCGGGAGCGGGCGCTGGATGCCACCTCGCTGGGCGTGGCGCATCAGGCCAAGAACCGCGATATTGCTGATGAATTTGGGTTTATCGAACCGAACCTCTGGACAGGGATAGGGCGGGCACGCTCTGGTTGCGGGGCGGCGCTGGTCGGATCCACCGATCAGGTCATGTCAAAGCTGGAAGCCTACCAGAAGATGGGCATCCGCGCCTTTGTGCTGTCGGGCTACCCGCATCTGGAGGAAGCGCGGCATTTCGGGGCGCGGGTGATGCCACATCTAAAAACCTGCTCACTGCCGCATGAATATGGCCGGGTGCCGCAATCGACCCCGGCGACACCCCTAGGGAACGGAGAACGTCGTTGATGGAACGGATCAAGATCGCAGTCGGGCTGGAGTTCAGCCGTCTGGTCTATGGCATGTGGCGTCTTGGCGATGACAGCGATACCTCGACCGCCCATGTCGAGGCCAAGATCGAGGCCTGTCTGGCGCAGGGGATCACCACCTTTGATCAGGCCGATATCTATGGCGGCTATACAGCCGAAGGGATCCTGGGGCGGGCGCTGAAGGCGAATCCAGCCCTGCGTGAGCAGATGGAGATCGTCACCAAATGCGATATCGTGGCTCCGGTCGGGCGCTATGCGGACGCGGCGGTCAAACATTACGATACCTCCGCCGCCCATATCACCCGTTCGGTTGAGACGTCGCTGATGGAGATGGGCATCGACCATATCGACCTCTTGCTGATCCATCGGCCGGATCCGCTGATGGATCATGTCGAGACAGGGGCCGCGCTGGACGCGCTGGTCGCCGCAGGCAAATTGCGCGCCGTCGGCGTGTCGAACTTCCGTCCCTGGGATTGGGAGCTGCTGCAATCGGCGATGAAGACGCCGCTGGCCACCAATCAGATCGAACTCTCTTTGTCCGAGATCAGCCCTTTCACCAACGGCGATCTGGCCTTTCATCAGCGGCAGGGGCATCCGCTGATGGCGTGGTCACCGCTTGGCGGTGGGGGGCTGATGACCGGGAGCGGCCAATTGGCCGATCGGCTGGATGTGATTGCTGCCGCGCAAGGCGTTGACCGCGCCGCCGTCGCCATAGCCTTCCTGCTGCGGCACCCGGCTCAGATCCTGCCGGTGCTGGGCACCAATAATCTGGAGCGGATCAAACAGGCCTCTGACGCGCTGAAGGTCGAGCTGGACCGCCCGACCTGGTTCACCCTGTACGAGGCGGCATTGGGCCGGGAGGTCGCATGATGTCGGCACATGCAGGGCAGGGCAAACACAGCTTTGTTCCGGCACCGGACAACACGCGGCTGCTGCGCGACGCCTTTGGCCGGTTCGCAACTGGGGTCACCATCGTGACCGCAGCCTCCGATCAGGGGGTTGTGGCGATCACCGCCAACAGTTTTTCCTCGGTCTCGCTGACTCCGCCGCTGGTGCTGTGGTCGCCAGACCGCAACTCGCGGCGCTTTCCCTATTTCGAGACAGCCCGCCACTACGCCATCCACGTTCTGGCGGCGGATCAGGATGATCTGTGTTGGCAGGTCGCAAAAGATGCTTTTGGGCTGAACCATTTGCAGCTGGAGCGCAACGAAAACGGGGTGCCGCTCTTGGAAAACTGTCTGGCGCGGTTTGAATGCACCCGTTCAGCCATCCATGACGGGGGAGACCACGCCATCGTTCTGGGTCACGTTGACCGCGCCACCATGCGCGAAGAAGGGGACGCATTGACATTCTACAAGGGCCAGATGGGTCAGATCGCCGTGTCACGCTAGCGACCGGCTGCCTGCACCAAGGGAGGTTGGTGCGGGCACATTGGGGGAGGAGAGAGACGCGATGATGGCAGTTCTGTCGGTCCTGAACATACTGCGCCCGCTCAACACCGGCCTGCTTGCGCTCGGCCGATGGGTGGGCGTTTTTGCCATTGGCCTGATGGTTCTGGCGATCCTGATTCAGGTCTTCTTTCGCTACGTGCTGGGCAGTGCCTTGCCCTGGCCGGATGAGGCCGCGCGGTTCTGCATGTTGTGGATGACCGGCCTGATGGCGCCGACCGCACTGCGCAACGGTGGTTTTGTGGCCATTGATGTTATCGACTCTCTGCTGCGTGGGCGGCTGTTCCACCTGCTGCAGCTGCTGCTATTGGCGATTGGCCTGACAGTGCTGATCGTTGGTATTCAGATCGGATATAGGGAGGTCACCGGTCTTGGCGGGCGGTTTGCCACTGCCTCGCTCTATGTTCCGACCTCTCTCGGGTTTGACAGCTGGCACCGGGTGCCCCGAAGCTGGATGATGCTGTCGCTTGTGGTGGGCCTGGGCCTGCTGATCCTGGTCAATATCGAGCTGATCCTGGAACGCATCGTGCGACTGTTCGGTCAGGGTGATCGCCTGCCGGACCGTCCAGGCATGACCATCGGAGGGGCCGAGTGATGCTGATCTGGTTCCTACCGCTGTTCCTGTTTCTTCTGCTGATCGGTCTGCCGGTCTTTTTCTGTCTTCTGGCAGCCCCGGGTGCCCTACTGTGGCTGAATGGCCAAGAACGCGATCTCACCCTGTTGTATCGCAATCTCTATAACGGGATGGACAGCTTTCCGCTGATGGCGATCCCGTTTTTCATGCTGGCTGGCGAGTTGATGAATCGCGGTGGTATCACCGTTCGGCTGGTCGAATTCTCGCAGGCGCTGATGGGTCATCTGCGCGGCGGTCTGGCGCAGGTGAACATCCTGTCGTCGATCTTGTTTGCCGGCCTCTCGGGCTCTGCCGTGGCCGATACCTCTGCCCTTGGGTCCATGTTGATCCCGGCGATGGAGCGCGAAGGCTACAGTCGCAAATTCGCCGCGGCCGTCACTGCCGCCAGTTCGGTGATCGGGCCAATCATTCCGCCATCCGGCATTATGATCATCTATGCTTATGTCATGGGCGAAAGCGTTGCCGCGCTGTTCCTCGCAGGCATCGTTCCGGGTGTTCTGGTCGGCGTCGGCCTGATGATCATGGTCCGCGCCATGGCCGACCGGTATGAGCTGCCGGCCGCACGGCGGGTGGTGTTCGACAGCGTTGAGATCGGCGCGATGGAGCGCTGGTTCTCCTTTGGGCTGGTGCGGCTCAACCTTGGCCTGTTGCTGGCACAGTTTGTCCCGCTGGGCGAGGGGGCCGGAGCGCAGATCAAATGGCTGGTGTTCCTTGGCGCGGTTCTGTTTGCCCATGGGCTGATGCTGGGGCTGCGCCGGATGGTCAGCCCGGCGTTTCGCACCATTTGCAAACGAGCGGTGGTGCCGTTGCAGACGCCTGTCCTGATCCTTGGTGGCATTCTTGCCGGCGTATTCACCCCGACCGAGGCAGCTGCCGTGGCGGTGGCCTATGCGCTGCTGATCAGCTTTCTGGTGCTGGGGTCGATGCGGCTGGCGGACCTGCCGCAGGTGTTCACGAGGGCGGGGATCACCTCCGCCGTGGTGCTGCTGCTGGTGGGCGCCGCGATGTCGTTCAAGACCGTCGTCAGCCTCAGTCACGCGCCGGAACAGCTGGCGGATTTCATCCTCACCCTCTCGGAAAATCCGCTGATCCTGCTGTTCCTGATCAATCTCTTGCTGTTTGTCGTGGGCATGTTCCTGGATGCGGGCCCTGCGATCATCATCCTTGGCCCGATCCTCGGACCGGTGTTCACCGATCTTGGCGTCGACTCGGTCCATTTTGCCATCATCATGTGTGTGAACCTGACGGTTGGTCTGGCGACACCGCCGATGGGGCTGGTGCTGTTTGTGGCAGCCGCCGTTTCGCAAGAGCGGGTCACAACAATTGCCCGGGCGATCCTGCCCTTTCTTGCGATTGAAATTGCGGTGATCTTTCTGATCACCTTTGTGCCGGCCATTTCGCTGACCATTCCGCGGTTGACCGGATTTCTGAACTAAGGACTACCCGATACCCAGAATAAAAGAGCAACAGGAGGAGACACGAATGCTCAGCAAAATGGTGAAGACACTGGCCCTGTCGGCCCTGATGGCAGGCACCGCGCTGTCGGCCTACGCCGCAGACTACAAGATCCGCGCGACCGCCAATTCCAACGAGAATGACGAGGATTACGACGGTCTGGTCGTGTTCAAGAACTACGTCGAAGCGGCCTCCAATGGCGCAATCGAGGTTGAATTGTTCATCGGCACCCAGCTTTGCTCCAACGGGGCAGAATGCCTGCAAGGCGTCGCGGATGGTTCAATCGACATCTATATTTCCACCTCCGGTGGCGCGTCGGGGTTGTTCCCTTACGTCCAGGTGCTGGATCTGCCCTATCTGATGGCGGATGACCGGATTGCCGAACATGTGCTGTCGGGCGATTTCACCCGCACTATGCGCCGGATGGCACTGGAGGATTCCGGCGATGCGATCCGCCTGATGACCATTGGCAACACCGGCGGCTGGCGCAACTTCGCCAATACCAAACGCCGGGTCGCGGAACCTGCCGACATGGAAGGTCTGAAAATCCGAACGGTCGTCGCCGACCTGCCGCAGGAGCTGGTAAAGGCGCTCGGGGCCTCTCCGACACCGATTCCCTGGCCGGAGCTGTTTACCTCGTTCCAGACCGGCGTGGTCGAAGGCTCCAAGAACGGCATCACCGATATTATGGGCATGAAATTCCCCGACGCTGGCCTGCAATATGTGACGCTGGACGGACACGCCTATATGGGGGCGCTGTGGTGGATGTCGAACCAAACCTTCACCAGTATGCCGGAAGACATGCGGCAGGTCGTGGTCGATGGCTTCTACGCGCTGCAACAGGCCACATTTGCCTCGCCGAAGCGCAAGTCGATCCAGGCCTATGAGGATTTTGTTGCCGGTGGCGGCGATCTCTATGTTCCGACGCCCGAACAGAAGGCGGCGTTCAAATCCGCAGCCGAGCCGGTCTATGACTGGTTCAAATCCAACGTGACGCGCGGCGATGAGATCTTTACCGCGCTGACCGATGCAGTCGCCAAGGCCGAAGCCGACGTCAACGCGGCACGTGCCGCCGATCTGAACTGATCAGTAGGCTGCAACACCAACCGGCGGTGCGGGATCTAGCCGCGCCGCTGCCCCGTTGGCTAGCGAAACGGATACATCCAGACCTTATAGTCCGCGACCAGAACATGCGCTTTCTCGATCTCCGCAGGGGTCATTTTCTTGACCACCTCTTCAAGGCTGATCGCCGCATCGGGATCACCGCCAATGGCCGACAGCGTGTACCACATATAGGCGCGTACCAAGTCGGGGGCGGGCAGCCCACGGCCGATTTCATAGTACCAACCGATACCCGATTGCGCGCCGGGGTGTCCCTTCATGGCGCTGCGCAGATACCATTCAAAGGCCCGCTGGTCGTCACGGTCAACACCCAGCCCCATGGCATACATCACCCCGATCAGCTCTTCAGCGTCTGCGTTGCCGGAGCGCGCTGCTGGCCAGAGCGCCTCGCGCGCAGCCGCAAATTCGCCGGCCTCCATCAGGTCGCGCGCCTGCTCGATTTCGGCCCGCGCGGGCAGCGGGACCAGCAGCGTCAGGCTGCTCGTGGACAGCGCCATCGCGGCCAGAACCGGTTTCCATCTCTTGCGCATGTGCTCTCCTGTGTTGTGCTGGCGTTTGGCCTTTTTGCGGGGTCGGCGGCTGCGACTGATCCACGGTTTCCGCCGCCGCTGGGGGTAAGCGATTTTCTACCCGTAGACCCCGCAAAGGCCGAGTTGGGTCGGCTGCTATTTTACGACAAGATCCTGTCCGGGAACAGAAATATCAGCTGCGGAACCTGCCATCATCCGCGCCATGGCACCTCTGACGGGCTATCCTTAGGCCTTGGAGAAGGCGGCGAGGGGCTGGGCCGGGCGCGGGTTTCCACCAGGGGCAGCAACCGGGTGCAAAAACGCATCCCCCGCAATGCGCCCGCGCTCTGGAACCTCGGGGCAAAATCCATCCGGGTTCTGATGCACGACGGGCGGATCAGCGCGGATCCGGTCTATGGCAATGGCTTCAACACCCCAGCAGAGGAATGGCTGCCTGACGGGCTGCAATCCCTGCTGGCGGCGCAGGCGCTGTTTCCGATGACGTCCAGCGTGGAAATGGCCGGGAATGTCGGCGAGAATGAAATCATCGGTGCCAGCCGCGACCGGATTGATCTGGCCTGGCCGATCATTGCCAAACGCGTCCGCGGCCTGCCGACATATGCGGCGGGGTTTGTCGCCGCCTTTGATCACATCATGGCGCCTGAGGATGTGCAGATCACCGATATCGCGGAGGCTCTGGCCCAGTTCATGGTGCAGGATTTCACCTCGTTCGACAGCCCGTTTGATGCCTATCTGGCCGGGGATGCGACGGCGCTGACCGCGCAGCAAAAAGCCGGTGCCGATCTGTTTTTTGGCAGCGCCGGATGCAGCGGCTGCCATGCTGGGCCGCTGTTTTCGGATCAGAACTTCTACGCCCTTGGTTTGCCGGCCTTTGGCCCCGGTCGCGCGCGCCGCTTTGACCCCTACGCCCGGGATGTCGGTCGAATGGGAGAAAGCGACGATCTGTCAGATGCCTACCGCTTTCGCACGCCGATGCTGCGCAATGTGGAACTGACCGCGCCTTATGGCCATAATGGCGCTTTTCCGACGCTTGACCGGATGATCCGGCATCACCTCGATCCAGTCGCAAGCCGTTCGGCGTGGACGCCTGACGATCTGCAATTGCCAGATGTGCCCTGGCTGGCCGCCACGGATTTTGTGGTACAGCAGGACCGGTTCGAGATGGCGCGACAGGCGCGCGCGCGGGATATCTATCTACCCCGGGACCTCAGCGATCAGGACATCGCAGCGCTGATCGCTTTCCTCACAGCACTCACCGGGGCAGAGGCCCGCGCCGAAACGTCATCAGTACCCGCATCCGTTCCAAGCGGCCTGCCCGTTGATGGGACCTAATCGCTGACCGGTCCAGCATTCCGCAATAGGACATGTTCATGCCGGGCCGAGATAGGTGCGAAGTGCCGAACGACAGCCCTGCGCCGTTATGACCTGCATCCAGTGGGAAAACCGCTGAACGAAAGGCACCTCAACCGACAGATCCGCGTAGATCGCGCTCTGCTGTAGCCAGGCTTCCGGGGTGTGCTGTGCACGTTCGGCGTGGGTATTACGGACCTCCCAGTCCGGATCGTTTGGCGGGATGAGACTGCCATCTTCACGAATGCCGGTACACATCCGCGCCCATAGCGCCTCGACAAGACATAAGCCATCAATCGCTCCGGCCTGCTGCACCGCATCGCGCAGGATGGGCAGCACAAAACCGGGATGGCGAGACGAGCCATCATAGGCCACCCGCCGCGTCGTGTCGCGGATCTCCGGGTTGGAAAACCGCGCCTCAATCAGGTTGAGGTAATCGCTCGGCGCCATGTCCGGGACGGCCGCGACATAGGGCAGGATTTCCTCCTGCTGGACCTTGCGAAAGAAGGCCGCCACCAAAGGGTCACCCATACAATCGGCGATGGTCGGGATCGACAATAGCTCGCCGACATTCGCCAGCACCTGATGCCCTGCGTTCAGCACGCGGATCTTCATGCTTTCATAACCGTGCACGTCATCGGTCATAATCGCACCAACTTGATCCCAATCGGGGCGGCCTGCGCAGAAATCATCCTCGATCACCCATTGGCGATAATTCTCATGAGTCACCGGGGCGCTATCCTCAAGCCCGTATCCGCGCGCCAGTGCCACCTCTGCCGGGCCGGTGGCCGGAACGATGCAATCGACCATGGAGTTCGGAAAGGCTGCGTTCTGATCAATCCATGCCGCAAGCTCGGGATCGGTTTGTCGTGCCAGGGTGACAACGGCGGTGCGGGTGATCTGACCATTGCCCTGCAGATTGTCGCAGCTCTGCACGGTAAAGGCGGGCAGGCTGCGGCTTCTGCGCCGCCTCAGCGCTTCGACGATGGCGCCGAACACGCTGCGAGGATGGCCCGGATGGGCGATGTCGTGACGGATATCCTCGTGTATGAGGTCAAGCCCACCCCGCTGCGGGTCCAGATAATAGCCGCCTTCCGTCACCGTAAGCGATACGATCCTGATCGCGGGGCTCGCCATCGTCGTGATCAGGCTTGTGTTGCCCGCCTCCACGGGGAGAAAGTCGATCATCGGGCCGATCACTTCGGCCGAGCGCCCGGTGGGGTCGAGTTCGATCAAAGTTGTCAGGCAGTCCTGCGCAAGCAGCCGGTCGCGCATTCTGGCGTCGGCGGCGCGCACACCTGCTCCGATAATGCCCCAGTCCATTGCAAGACCGCGCTGCATCAGCGCGTGGAGATACCAGGCCTGATGTGCCCGGTGAAAATTCCCAAGCCCGATATGGACGATGCCGGGCGTGATCTGTGCCCGGTCGTAGCCGGGGCGCGCGATTGTTTGCGGCAATTGTGTCAGGGTGTCATTCGATAGTTTCATGGCCGCTGCCTCCCGCTTGTGTTCCCGCATCAGCTCATCCATTGACCGCCGTCGACATTGTAGGTCTGGGCGACGATATAATTGGCTTCGTCGCTGGCAAGAAAGACTGCCATTCCGGTCAGATCCGTTGCGGTGCCCATGCGGCCATAGGGAACGGACTGCGCCACTTCGGCCTTTTTCTGGCCGGGTGCCTTGCCTTCGTATCTGGCGAAGAAAGCATCGACACCGTCCCAATGCTCACCCTCGACCACGCCGGGTGCGATGGCGTTCACATTGATGCCATGCGAAATCAGGTTCAGTCCCGCAGATTGGGTGAGGCTGATCACCGCGGCCTTGGTTGCGCAGTAGACCGACACCAGCGGTTCTCCCCGGCGGCCGGCCTGGCTGGCCATGTTGATGATCTTGCCGCCATTGCCCTGCGCGATCATCTGCCGCGCGGCGGCCTGCATCATGAACAACGTGCCGGAGACATTGATATCAAAGGTGCGCTGATAGGCCTCCCGCGTGACCTCGACCAGCGGCGCTGCGGTGAACACGGCGGCATTGTTGATCAGGATATCGAGGCCTCCCAGAGCCTCCACCGTGCGGGCAAGCGCATGGTCAATGCTGGCCTGATCGGTGACATCAAGGTCGATGGCAATGGCGGCGTCGCCGAGACGCGCAGCGGTAGCCTCGGCGCGCGCATGATCGATATCGGCGATGACCACCCGTGCACCTTCGCGCAGATATGCTTCGGCAAAGGCCGCGCCGATGCCACGCGCGGCCCCGGTGATCAGGGCGCGTTTTCCAAGCAGCCGCATCATCCGATCCGCAGCCCGTCAGAGCCGAACCGATGCAGATGCGCCATATCGGGCGTCAGAAAAACGCGCGCTCCATAGCGAAGATCGAGTTCGCCCCCGGCACGAACAGTGAGCGGATCGTCAAAGGCCTCACATTGAACATGAAAAAACGTATCGGAGCCCAGATGCTCGGAAACGCCGATAGTTCCTTCCCACGATCCTTTGGTCTCGGAAATCGCGATGTGCTCGGGTCGAATGCCGATCGTTGCGGCATCCTGCGCCGCTGCCGCCGGTCCGGTCAGCAGGTTCATTCTGGGCGAGCCGATGAAGCCTGCCACAAATACATTGCGCGGTGCGCGATAGAGCTCCAGCGGGCTGCCAACCTGTTCGATGACCCCGGCATTCAGGACCACGATCTTGTCGGCCATGGTCATCGCCTCAACCTGATCATGGGTCACATAGACCATGGTTGTTGCAAGGCGCTTATGCAGTTCGGAGATTTCAAGACGCATCCCGACGCGCAGGGCGGCATCCAGATTGGACAGCGGTTCGTCGAACAGAAAGGCTGCGGGCTCACGCACGATGGCGCGACCGATGGCGACCCGCTGGCGCTGACCGCCGGACAGCTGCCCCGGACGGCGATCCAGATAATCGGTGAGGTTCAGCGCCGCTGCGGCATTTTCAATGCGTCGCTTCTGCTCATCCGCCGGGATGCCCGCCATCTTCATCGGAAAGGCGATGTTCTTGCGCACTGTCATATGCGGGTAGAGCGCGTAGGACTGAAATACCATCGCCAGCCCGCGTTTGGCCGGGGGAATGTCGGTGGCATCCTGCCCGTCGATGCGGATGGTGCCGGTGGTAATATCCTCAAGCCCTGCAATCAGCCGCAGCAACGTGGACTTGCCGCAACCGGAGGGGCCGACAAAGACGGTGAATTCGCCATCTTCAATGGTCAGGTCCAGCGGCGGGATAACCTCAACGGAGCCAAAGCGCTTGGTCACGCGTTCAAGTTTGATCTGTCCCATGGGGTATCTTCCTTATTTCACGGCGCCGAAGGTCAGGCCGCTGACAAGTTGTTTCTGGCTGAACCAGCCAAGGATGAGGATCGGCGCGATGGCCATGGTCGAGGCGGCTGACAGTTTCGCGTAGAACAGGCCTTCCGGGCTGGAATAGCTGGCGATAAAGGCGGTCAGGGGGGCAGCCTGCGCCGCCGTCAGGTTCAGCGTCCAGAAGGCTTCGTTCCAGGCCAGGATAATATTCAGCAGCAGCGTGGACGCGATGCCGGGAATGGCCATGGGCGTCAGCACATAGAGGATCTCCTCCTTCAGGGTGGCGCCATCCATGCGCGCCGCCTCAAGGATCTCGCCGGGGATTTCCTTGAAGTAGGTGTAAAGCATCCAGACGATGATCGGCAGGTTGATCAGCATCAGCACCACAACCAGGCCAAAGCGGTTGTCCAGAAGACCCATTTTGATGAACAGGATATAGATCGGGTACAGCACGCCGACCGCTGGCAGCATCTTGGTCGAGAGCATCCACAGCAGGATATCCTTGGTCCGTTTCGAGGGTACGAAGGCCATCGACCAGGCGGCGGGAACGGCGATGACTATCCCCAATATGGTGGAGCCGCCGGCAATGATCACCGAGTTCCACAGAAAGCGCATATAGTCGGAGCGCTCCTGGACGATGCTGTAGTTCTCAAGCGTCCAGTCAAAGAACAGGAAGACGGGTGGATCGCTGATGGCCTGTGCCTCGGTCTTGAAGCTGGTCAGGATGGTCCAGAGGATTGGAAAGAAGATCAGCAACCCAACAGCCCAGGCCAGCGCAGTATTGATGGCTTTGCGTCTAGGTGTAACGGCTCGTGCCATGGTGGCCTCCTATGCGTCGAGGTTCTTGCCAACGATGCGCATCAGGAAGATGGCAACGATATTGGCGAGGATGATGGCGTAGACACCACCGGCGGATCCCAATCCGACGTTCTGGCTTTCCAAAACGCGTTGATAGATCAGATAGGTCAGCGTCTTGGTCCCGAACGAGCCTTGGGTGGTGACGAAGATCTCCGCGAAAATCGACAGGAGGAAAATGGTCTGGATCAGCACCACGACGGTAATCGCGCGGCTGAGATGGGGCAGGGTGATATAGCCGAAGCGTGCAACCGGCGGGGCGCCATCCATTTCAGCAGCCTCCAGCTGTTCGCTGTCCAGCGACTGGATCGCGGTCAGCAGGATCAGCGTGGCAAAGGGCAGCCACTGCCAGCTGACGATCAGGATGATGGATTGCAGCGAGGCCTCGGACAGCCATGACACCGGCTCGGCTCCGAAGGCCTTCCACAGGTGAGCAAAGAGACCGTTCACAGGATCCATGAACATATTCTTCCAGACCAGCGCAGAGACCGTGGGCATCACGAAAAACGGCGCGATCACCAGAATGCGGACAATGCCCTGTCCCCACATCGGCTGATTGAGCAGCAGCGCGAGGCACACGCCGAGGATCACGGTGATGAGGAGCACTCCACCAACGATGATCAGCGTCGCCTGAACGCTTGGCCAGAACGAGCTGGAGGACAGGAACCGGACGTAGTTGTCAAATCCCACCCAGCCCAGATCGCCGCCACGCAGGGGCAGATATTTCTTGAAGGAAAAGTAGAGCGTCATCGTCAGCGGGACCAGCATCCAGCCCAGAAGCAGGATCACTGCGGGGGCCATCATGATGCGTGCTGCCGACCGGGAATGCTGGGTCGCCATGGCAAATCTCCATTCTCGCCGGGGGCTGAGGCCGTCGTGAGCAATATTGGCTTGTTAGTTCCGGGGGGCCAGAGGGCGGCCAGATCGTGGCGCCGCCCTCTGGGAGGGAGGAGGCGTCAGTACCCTGCCGCTTCCATTTCGTCTGCGGCCAGCGCCTGCGCCTTGGCCAGCGCCTCGTCAGCGGTCTGTTGCCCGGCGAGGGCCGCCGAGAACTCCTGACCGACCTCGGTCGCAATTCCTGCGAACTCGGGGATTGCCGCAAACTGGATCCCAACATAGGGCACCGGATCAACCGTCGGATTGTTCGGATCCGCCGACAGGATGCTGTCCAGTGTCATCTTGGCAAAGGGGATATCCTTGTAGTTCGGGTTGTCATAGAGCGAGGTCCGCGCACCCGGCGGGACATTGGCCCAGCCTTCTTTCTCGGCGACCAGCTCTATATAGTCCTTCGAAGTGGCCCATTGGATGAATTCCTTTGCGGCGGCCTCCTTCTGTGTTCCTGCCGGAATGGCCAGCGCCCAGGCCCAGAGCCAGTTGCTGCGTTTGCCGAGCCCGGTATCCGGCGCGAGGGCAAAGCCGACTTTGTCCGCGACGGTGGAGTCATTCGGATTGGTCACGAAAGACGCCGCAACGGTGGCGTCGATCCACATGCCGCATTTGCCCTGCTGGAACAGCGAAAGGTTTTCGTTGAACCCGTTGCCCGATGCCCCGGGAGGGCCTGCGTCATTCATCAGGTCGATGTAGAAATTGAGCGTGTTCGACCAGGCATCACTGTCGAACTGAGGCACCCAGTTTTCATCGAACCAGCGTGCACCAAAGGAGTTGGACATCGCTGTAAGGAAGGCCGCATTCTCCCCCCAGCCGGCTTTGCCGCGCAGACAGATGCCATAGATTTCATTGTCCCTGTCGGTCATCTGACGTGCCGCATCGGCGACAAAGTCCCAGGTCGGTGCACTGGGCATTTCAAGACCGGCCTTTTCCATCAGGTCGGTGCGATACATGATCATGGAACTTTCGCCGTAGAACGGCGCCGCATAAAGCGTGCCGTCATGGGACAGGCCACCCCGCATGGCGGGCAGGATATCGTCCACGTCATACTCGGCAGGCAGATCATCCAGAGGGACCAGCCAGCCGTTCTTGCCCCAGATCGGGGTTTCGTACATGCCGATGGTCATGATGTCGAACTGACCGCCCTTGGCCGAGATGTCGGTGGTGACACGCTGCCGCAGCACGTTTTCCTCAAGCGTGACCCATTCCACCTCATGGCCGGTCTTGGCGGTAAAATCCTCTGTCAGCCCCTGCATTCGGATCATGTCGCCGTTGTTCACGGTGGCGATTGTGATCGTATCGGCAAAGGCGGCGGTGCTGGCAAAAACGGTCAAGGCCGTTGCCGCATGCAATGCGCTCTTAAGGTACATCCTTATCCTCCCATGATTGGATGTTGCCACGTGAGGATACCGGAGCAGGTCATCGCGCGTCAATTTAAATTTAACGCGCGTAAAGTTTTGAAAGAGCTGGATGAATGGGAGTGCCTATGCGGATCCGCGCATGACCAGCTGTCCGTCAAACAGAATTTCCCGGCGGGGCGCCGCCGCCGCGCTGCCTTCGATTCGGGCCACCAGTGTTTCGGCACTGGTGCGGGCGATTGCGGTGTAATCCTGCGAAACGGTTGTCAGCGTCGGGCAGGTGTAGCGGGAAAACGGGTGGTCATCATGCCCTGCGATCCGCAGGGCGCAGCCATCCCCAAGGCCGACGCGCAGCCCCTGCTGATAGGCAGCGGACAACAGCCCGATGGCTAGCCGGTCATTGCTGCACAGGATGGTATCGGTTTGCGGTCGCTGACCAGACAGCACCCGGGTGCCCTCGCGAAAGCCGATCTCTTCAAAGTCCCAGCCGTCACCTTCGACCTGGATCAGCTCGGGTTCGTGACCCAGCTGTTGCATTGCGGAAATATAGGCGTTGCGCCGTTTCACCGCATTGGGGTTCGTCGGCGTCTTCATCTCGAAAAAGGCTGGCGCATCGCCAGTACGGCACAGATACTCCACGATCGTGCCGATACTCTGTTGATTGTTCGAGCCGATGAAGGCGGCACCGGTCTCTTCCAGATTGGCATCAAACAGGACGGTCGGCACCTCTTCGCAGAACTGCCGGATCTGCGGGACCTCGGACCCGCGCCCAAGGGGCGCCAGCAGCGCACCGGCGGGTTTGAGCATACGCAGATTGGTCAGGTTCTCCAATTCCTGTGACGGCGTGCCGTTTGATCCCAGCAGTACCGGCCGATAGCCTGCGGCGATGACATGATCTTCGATATGGCCGGCGATCTTGGCAAAGAACGGATCGGTGAGATTTGGAACCACGATGCCGATGGTCTTGGTCAGCCGCCGGTTCTGGTTCATCGCATAGAGATTGGGCCGGTAGTCGAATTTCTCCAGCGCATCTTCAATCCGCTTGCGTGTCGAGGTGCGAACGCTGGCCGGATCGTTGAAGAACTTCGACAGCGTCGGGCGGGAGATGCCGCTAACGGCCGCGAATTCATCCATGTTCTTGATCTTGGGATCACTCATCAGTCGCGGTCCTTGTTGTCGTCCTTGGGCGTACGGAGAGGGGGCGTCCGGGGGCATCCTTGCGGTCTGAATGCCAGCGCCCGTCGCCGCAGTGCGCCGCGCAGGATGTGGACTGTGTCACGCAAGTTGACGCGCGTCAAATTCCTTGCGGGTGCTCCGGCAGTAGTATCACCCTGATCTGTAGCGGAGGAATGGTAGGCCCGGCAGGATTCGAACCTGCAACCAAAGCGTTATGAGCGCTCTGCTCTAACCGTTGAGCTACAGGCCCGCCACAGGTTGGTTAGGAAATGGGGCAGCCAAGGTCAAGCGGTGATTGCAGAGGGCGCCGGTGTTTCCGACGCTTGGGGCCGCAGCAGGGCGTCCAGCCGTGCCACGGTGTGTTCGATTGTCAGGTCCCGGCGGCGGTCTGGCGTGCGGCGCGACGGGTAGACGGCAAACACGTCCTTCAAAGGGGCTTCAAAGCCGGGAAGAACCTGTTCGTATTCCCCGCTGGCCAGCCGATCCTCCACCATGAAACGGGGCGCGCGGGTATAGCCGGAGCCGCTGCTGACGGCGCGCATGATCAGGTCCGGGTCGTCGGCGGTGAAGCCAACCTGCACCGGTGCCGGGTATTCCTGCCCGCCGCGGCGCAGCGGAAAGAAGCCGCGGGTCTGATCCTCGTGGTGCTGAATGAACTTGAGCCGTTTCAGCTCCTCTGGCGTTTGCGGGCGACCTTCGCGGTCCAGATAGTCCGGGGTGGCAAACAGCACTGTTTCCAGAGTGGAGATCTTGCGTCCAAAACCGTCTGTGTCGCCTAGCCTCCCGGTGCGGATCGCAAGGTCGTAGCCTTCGCGCACCACATGGACCAGCCGGTCCTCCAGCCGCATCACGATATTCAGGTCCGGGTGTTCGCGGTTCAGATCCAAAAGCATCGGCCCGATCACACTGCGCCCCAGAAAGGAGTTCACGCTGATGCGGAAGGTGCCGGAGACGCTGCCTTCCAGGGCGTCCACTTCGGCTGTCATGCGGTTGTAGCCGGACAGCAGGGCCTGCGCATGGCTGAACACCAGATCGCCTGCGCGGGTGGCGTGAATGCCCTTGGCGGTGCGGTGCAGCAATTGCTGGCCCATCAGCGCCTCTAGTTGCTTGATCTGCTGACTAACTGCAGACTGGGTAATGCCGCGGCGCTGGGCAGTGCGGTTCAGGCTGCCTTCGTCCAGGGCGATGGTGAAGGTTTCCAGCAGCGTCAGTTTGTCCATGGGGGGGCTATAAGAGTTGCTAATAACAGTTATCGGTGCTGCCGGGCTGCAAGCCGTGAAATTACGGCCTTAAGTCCGGTGCACGGGAATATTTCCTGAAACAGATATTGGAGTTTCTTATGACAATCAATCGCAGGGCATTTCTGGGCGGGCTGGTAGCGGCCCCCGCGGCAATGGCAACCGGGTTCGCGGGCGGCAGCTGGGCTTGGGCGGCAGAAGGGGCTGTAACGGCGAGCCCGGTTATCCACGCATTCACACTTGGGGATGCCAGAATCACGGTATTGCTGGATGGCCACTTGCCGCTGGGGACGCAGCTCTTCAACGGCTACGATGCTGCCAAGGCCGAAACCGTCCTGGCACAGGGCCTGCACCGTCTTCAGAACGATGCGTTGCAGATCCCTGTCAACGGCTACCTGGTGGAGCGGGGCGGGAAGAAGCTGTTGATCGACACCGGCACCGCGCAGCTGATGGGGCCGGGGCTGGGGGCGCTGGGTGCCGGACTGGCCGCAGCGGGCGTCGCGCCGGAGAGTATTGATACTGTACTCTTGACCCATATCCACCCGGATCATTCCGGCGGGCTGATCACGCCCGACGGTGCTGCGGCCTTTGCCAGTGCTGAGCTGGTCGTGGCGCAGCGGGAATGGGATTTCTGGCATGACGATGCCATCATGGCGGGCGTACCGCAAAGCAACCGCGGTTTCTTTGAAATGGCGCGCCGCACGGTTGCCCCCTATGCGGACCGCCTGCGCCTCCTACAGGGCGAGGGCGAGGCCGCGCCTGGCTTCACCGCGCTGGAACTGCCGGGCCATACGCCGGGCCATACCGGCTTCATGCTGGATGCGGGCGGCGAGGGGTTGCTGTTCTGGGGTGACCTGATCCACAGCGCCGCGCTGCAGTTCGCGCTGCCGGAGTGGACCATCGCCTTTGACACCGATCCGGCCCAGACCGCTCAGACACGGCGGCGGATGATGGACCGGGCGGCGGCGGACAACCTGCTGGTCACTGGCGCGCATCTCGACTTCCCGGCGCTGGGCCGGGTGCTGCGGCAGGGGGACGCCTTTGCCTATCAGGCAGCGCCTTGGCAGTTTGGCATCTGAGACAGCTGTCCCGTCTTGAACAACAGCCTGCTGCGCCGTCCGGGATGGCGCAGCGGATTCCCTAGTTCCCTTCTGATGCGCCTTGCGCTAAAGGCTGCCCAACGTCTTTGAAGGAGCACTGAGATGACCAGCGGCAAGAACGGTTTGACCTACGCGGACGCGGGGGTGGATATTGATGCAGGCAACGCTTTGGTGGACCGCATCAAGCCCGCCGCGAAACGGACCAACCGTTCTGGCGTGATGAGCGGCCTTGGCGGCTTTGGCGCGCTGTTCGATCTGAAGGACGCAGGCTACAGCGACCCCATTCTGGTTGGCGCCACCGATGGTGTCGGCACCAAACTGCGGATTGCCATCGACACCGGTGTGGTGGATGGCGTTGGCATCGACCTGGTGGCGATGTGCGTCAACGATCTGGTCTGCCAGGGTGCTGAGCCGCTGTTCTTCCTCGACTATTTCGCAACCGGCAAGCTGGAAACCGACGTGGCGGCCCGCATTATCGAAGGCATCGCCGAGGGCTGCGTGCGCTCTGGCTGTGCGCTGATCGGCGGTGAGACGGCCGAAATGCCGGGCATGTACCCCGCAGGGGATTTCGACCTAGCGGGCTTTGCGGTGGGCGCAATGGAACGCGGCAGTGCGCTGCCTGCCGACGTGAAAGAAGGCGACGTGCTCCTGGGGCTGGCCTCTGACGGCGTGCACTCCAACGGTTACTCGCTGGTGCGCAAGCTGGTTGACGTCTCCGGCCTCGGCTGGGACGCGGACTGCCCCTTCGGCGAGGGCACGCTGGGTGCGGCGCTGCTGACGCCGACCCGTCTCTATGTAAAACAATGCCTGGCTGCCGTGCGGGCGGGCGGCGTTCATGCGCTGGCTCATATCACCGGCGGTGGTCTGACCGAAAACCTGCCGCGTGTCCTGCCCGAGGATCTGGGCGCTGACATCGACCTGAATGCCTGGGACTTGCCGCCCGTGTTCAAATGGATGGCCGAGACTGGCGGTATTGCCGAGGCAGAGATGCTGAAGACCTTCAACTGCGGCATTGGCATGATCCTGTCTGTCTCTGTCGACCGCGCGGATGAACTGGTGAAGGTGCTGGAAACCGAGGGCGAGACCGTCTCGCGTCTGGGCACCGTCACAGCAGGCGCCGGTATGCGCTATTCGGGCAAGCTGCTGTGAGCCACAAGAAGGTCGCGATCCTGATTTCGGGCGGCGGCTCCAACATGGTGTCGCTGGTCGAAAGCATGACCGGCGATCATCCGGCGCGGCCCTGTCTGGTCTTGTCCAACATCGCCAGTGCCGGTGGCCTGACGAAGGCTGCCGCCGCAGGCATTCCAACTGCGGTGGTGGACCACAAACCCTATGGCAAGGATCGCGCCGCATTTGAGGCGGAACTGGTCAAGCCGATCCTTGCCTCCGGCGCGGATATCGTCTGTCTGGCGGGGTTCATGCGCGTTCTGACTGATGGTTTTGTATCGCAGTTTCAGGGGCGGATGCTGAATATTCACCCCTCGCTGCTGCCGAAATACACCGGTCTCAACACCCATGCACGGGCGCTCGCGGCGGGCGACCGCCAGCATGGCTGCACCGTACATGAGGTGACGGCCGTGCTCGACGACGGGCCGATCCTGGGGCAGGCGCGGGTCGATGTCGCGGCTGACGACACGCCGGAGAGCCTGGCCGCAAAAGTTCTGGTGCAGGAGCATCAGCTCTATCCGGCCGTGTTGCGTCGCTATGCCGCCGGAGATCGCACGCCAGTCTATCTGCCCTGACGATCTGCCCCGACGACTATCTTCCCGGTCTAATTGCTCGGTTCTGGCATAGGCAGTGTCGCGCTGTTGCCATGCCAGTCCGGCGTCGCCCCCTGTGGTGACCGGGCCATCAGGGCGGGCAGGCCAAGCACCAGGACAAGCGCCACTGCTGCCAGGCTGGCGGCGGACAACCCGGGGCAGGCGAGGGCAAGGGGGCTGGTTTCACAGGGGGTCAGGGCGGTCATCGGTCATGCTCCTTTTTGGCTATATGACCAACCTAGCCATCCGTTAGGTATTCCGAAAATGAATGTTTAATTGCCCTTTCATCACGTAAATTGAACATTTTCAGCGACTGTGCGCCTGCTACATCACGGCGGGGCTGAAATCCTCTGGCCCCCTCTGCACATGTTTGCATTGACCGGGACAAGCGCGTATCACGGCCCAATAATTCAGATAAAGAAAAAGCCGTAATTGATGAAAACTCTGACCTCTACCGAAGAACTGCAGGCCTTCTGCGAAGCTGCAGCGCAGCACGCATATGTCACGGTGGATACCGAGTTTCTGCGTGAACGGACATATTATTCCAAGCTCTGCCTGATTCAGCTGGCCTTCTCCGGTGACGGAGAGACTGATGCCGTTCTGGTTGATCCGCTGGCTGACGGGATTTCTCTGGAACCGCTCTATGCGTTGTTTCGCAACGAGAATGTGGTCAAGGTGTTCCATGCCGCGCGGCAGGATCTGGAAATCTTCTGGGTTGACGCGCAGGTCTTTCCCAAGCCGCTGTTTGACACGCAGGTCGCGGCGATGGTCTGCGGCTTTGGCGAGCAGGTGGGCTATGAGACACTGGTGCGCAAGATCGCCAAACAGGGGGTCGACAAGACCTCGCGGTTTACCGACTGGTCGCGTCGCCCGCTGAGCGAGGCGCAGAAAACCTATGCGCTGGCGGATGTGACCCATCTGCGCCAGATCTACGAACATCTCGCGGCCGAGCTGCAGCGCACCGAACGCGCCCATTGGGTGGCTGAAGAGCTGCAGGTGCTCACCGATCCGGCGACCTATGATGTCGACCCGCAAGAGGCGTGGCGGCGCGTGAAAACCCGCACCAACTCCGGCAAATTCCTTGCAATCGTGCGCGAGCTGGCGGCTTTTCGCGAGAGCTACGCCAAGACCAACAATGTCCCGCGCAACCGTGTGTTCAAGGATGACGCCTTGGTGGAGCTGGCCTCGACCAAGCCGAAGAACAGCTCAGACCTCGGCAATTCGCGGTTGCTGCTGCGCGAGGCCCGCAAGGGCGCAATCGCCGAAGGCATCCTTCAGGCGGTTACCAAGGGTGTGAACTGCCCGGCGGGATCACAGCCGCAACCGGATCGCAGCCGTGAGAAAATGCAGGTGAATCCGGCGCTCGCCGATCTGCTGCGGGTGCTCCTGAAGGCCAAGACCGAGGCCTCCGGTGTTGCGGCCAAGTTGATTGCCCCCAGCTCCGATCTGGACGCCATCGCGGCCGGTCAGCGCGATGTTCCCGCGCTTAATGGCTGGCGTCACGAGGTGTTTGGCGCCGATGCGCTGCGTCTCTGCAACGGCGAGATCGCGCTGGCTGCAAAGGGGCAGTACGTGAAGGTTGTAACCCTCTGATCGCTGCCCGATCACGTCGCCGGGGCACCGGGACATAAAACAATAAAGGCGCCCGTTGCAGGCGCCTTTTGCATATTCAGCCTATGTTGGGCGTGAACCTCAGCGGCGGCTTTCGCGTGCGTTCTGTGCGGCGACAACCCGGATGCTGCGTACGCTGGCAAGCTCCTGCTTGCTGAGGCTGAAAGCAGCCCGCAAGGTCCGGGTGCGGTCGCTGCCGACAGCCGTCCGATACTCGGGGTAGGTGGCGCGGAATGTGAAATCCAGCGTGTCGTCACGGGTGCGCACGTCGCGATCGGCCTCGTCCAGGCGCAGCTCGACCCCATAGGCGCCCTGCCGCGCGGCAATGCCGGTAGCATAGACGATTGCGCCGGTTGGCGTGCGTTCCACCCGCATCTCGCTGACGCTTTGCACCAGCACGCTGTTGTCCACCGCATCGGGGCGGGCAAAGACGCTGACGCGGGTCTTCACCGGGATCAGCGGATTGACCGGCTCACCGCTGGTCTCCTGCACCTCGACCTCATCGGAGCCGCCAAACCAGTTCAACGGGTTCACCCGCGAATCGCGAAACCCACAGCCAGATAGCGCCACGGCTCCAATCAGGAGGAGTGCGAGAGATCGTTGCATGATGGTTCACCCGTTCGATATGTCCTCGCATGTGGTTACCCGATTGCAAGCCACTTGAAAAGCAGTTGAAAAGCCATTGTTTGCGCCTTAGGTCCAGCGGTGCCGGTGGTTGCGTCGATCAGCGCAGGACACCGGGCCGCAAAACCAGACGAGGAACACCCCCATGGCCAGTGCCGCCTTTGAAGAGATTGTCGAAGATTTCGAGTTTCTCGACGATTGGGAAGATCGCTACCGCCATGTCATCGAACAGGGCAAGGCGATGGATCCGCTGGAAGACGCGCTGAAGGTGCCCGCAACCAAGGTTGACGGCTGCGCCAGTCAGGTCTGGCTGCATCCCACCATCGAAAACGGTGTGTTCCACTTCGATGGTGAAAGCGACGCGATGATCGTGCGCGGGCTGATCGCGGTGTTGCGTGCGCTGTATAACGGCCTCTCCCTTGAGGAGGTGCTGGCGGTCGACGCGCGGGCCGAACTGGCGCGGCTGGGTCTCAATGATCATCTGTCGGCGCAGCGTTCAAATGGGCTGACTGCCATGGTCCAGCGCATTCGCGAAACGGCAGCGGCGGCCGTCTGATCCAGCGGGCCGGTCCCGGGTGATCATCGCCCGTCATCGGGCCGCGCCTTCGCCACCGCGATCCCGCGAATGAAGGGGGTCAATGAACGCACGCAGCAGGGTGACACGCCGGGGGCGAAAGCTTTCTCCGGTCTTGCTGTAACCATCAATCCGGGTCACATGGAAACTGCGGAAATCCTCGCGTTTGCAGCACCAGGCCAGCAGCATCACGCTGCGGTCGTGATAGGATAGCGCCAGCGGATAGATCCGCCGCGTGGTCCGGGCGTCTTTCAGGTCGCGATAACCGATATCCAGCGCCTCCTCCGCCCACATCGCTTCGCGCAGGAGGGTCATGTCAATGGTGGGTTTGGCCGGTGCATAATAGCGATGGACCAGATTGACCGCATGCATGGCCTGCCGCTGCTGGCGTTCGGGCAATGTGGCGAGGATCTTGACCAGCGCATCTGTCGCTGCCTTCGCCAGATCGGGGTCGCCGCGCTGATTCACATCCGACAGCCCAAGGGTCAGCGCTTCCAGCTCGATCTGGGAAAAGGTCTGCGGCGGCAGCGCCGGATCTTCGGTCATCGTATAACCCAGCCCCGCCTCTCCCTCGATCCGCGCCCCTGCCGCGCGCAGGCTGTCGATGTCACGGTAGATCGTACGCTCCGACACCTCCATCGCGGCGGCAAGCCGGGCCGCCGTGACCGGCGGGCGCAACCCCCGGATCAGATGCAGCAGACGAAAAAGGCGATCTGTTTTAGGCATGGGTCCATCTATCCGCAAGCATCCTGACAGAATTTGGCAGGAGGGTAGTCGCATATCACTACCATCAGCAACATAACAAATGGAAAGTCATTGAAATGCCGACGCTTTATCATTGCCCCAACAGCCGCTCCTCTCGTGTCGTTGCGCAGCTTATGCTCATCGGCAAACTGGATGCGGTTGAGGTCGTTCCCGTCAGCGTAGAACGCTTTGATGGTACCGGTCGCCGTGATCCACGCAATCCTCATCCCGAGGGGAAAGTCCCCTATCTGGTCACCGATGAGGGGCAGGGGGTCCGCGAGAGCGCTGCCATCATGATGTATCTGGATGAGCTGTACGGCCAGCCGCTCAGCCCCAAGATCGGCGCGCCGGATCGTGGCCGCTATCTCAGCTGGATGACCTACGCCGGCGGCGTGCTGGATCCGGTTCTGGTGGCGGCCTTCTCAGGCTTGGATCATCCGGCCATCAACGGGGCATATCGCGGTTTGGCTGAAGTCTGCACGGCGCTGGAAACAGCCCTGGCCGAAGGTGACTTCCTGCTGGGCGATACGCTCTGCCTCGCCGATATCCTGTTGGCGTCGCCATTTCAGTGGGCGCCGCATCTGATGCCCGACAGCGCCGTGATCAAGGCCTGGGTGGAGCGGGTCAGCGCCGCGCAGGACGGTCAGGCCATCGCGGCCTACGAGGCCGAAACAACCGCGCAGTTGAGCGCGCTGGAAGACGCCTGAGCAGGTCAGGGCAGCCACCCATTCCGATAAACCTGCGGCGCGCGGTCTAATCGCGCGCCGTCTTATCGCTCCAGGCCAGCACCGCGGTTTTCAGATCCCCATAACCGGTGTGGCGATGTTCAAACGCCAGCCCCATGCGCTTGGCGCAAAGTTCAGCTTTCTCAAGCAGTGCCGGATCATCGATCTGCGACTGGTAAACCAGCTTGGTGTAGTTGCCGAACACCATGTCCCGCAGTTCCGGGTGCTTATCCAATCCCATCGGCCGCCAGACAAAGGCGTCGAATTGCTTCACCAGAAAATCCGTCAGGTAAAAGGCGGTGATCTCTCCGGCCTCGCCATGGGCGGCAAATTGGTCGTTGCCTTCGAAGAACGAATAGCAATGCGGGCCGGCAATCATCTCGACACCGAGCTCGGCGCATTTGCGCTCCAGCGCGCCGCCCGTACCGCAATCGGCATAGACGACATAGATGCTGTCATAGACGCGGGAATGTTTGGCGACGGCCCCGTCCACCGCATCAACAATCTGTTCAGGGTAAAGGTGCAGCTTGGCCGGCAGGCAGGTGAGATCAATGTGATCAAGCCCGTTGGCGTCTTTGATAGCCAGAATTTCCCGGGCCAGCGCACCGCAGGCAATCAACAGGACACGGCCCGTTTTTCTCAAAGGTGCGGCCAGACCCCGCTCGGTGAGGGAGGTTTCCTCAAGCGACCGCCCGGTGGGCGGTTGGAACGCCGCCCGCTCAGTCAGGCGGGCGGCGCGTCCTTTGCGTGCCAAATCAGGCGCTCATCTGGTTGTGCTTGCGCGCAACGAAGTCCTTCGCCATTTCCACAGCCACAGCCGCGTCACGGCAATAGCCATCTGCGCCAATTGCCTTGCCGAATTCTTCGTTCAGCGGCGCGCCGCCAACCAGAACGATGTAATCGTCGCGTTTGCCCTGTTCGATCATCGTGTCGATCACGACCTTCATATAGGGCATCGTGGTGGTCAGCAGGGCCGACATGCCGAGGATGTCCGGCTTGTGCTCTTCCAGAGCTTCCAGATAGTTCTCGACCGGGTTGTTGATGCCGATGTCCACCACCTCGAAACCGGCACCTTCCATCATCATGGAGACGAGGTTCTTGCCGATGTCGTGAATGTCGCCCTTCACGGTGCCGATCACCATGGAGCCCATGCGCGGCGCGCCGGTTTCCGCCAGCAGCGGCTTCAGGATGGCCATGCCGCCCTTCATCGCGTTGGCCGCCAGCAGCACCTCGGGCACAAACAGGATGCCGTCGCGGAAGTCGGCGCCCACGATGGTCATGCCACCTACCAGCGCCTCGGTCAGGATCCGGTAGGGTGCCCAACCGCGCTCGAGCAGAATGTTGACACTCTCTTCGATCTCTTCCTTGAGGCCGTCATAGAGGTCATCGAACATCTGCTGGACGAGTTCCTCGTCATTGAGATCTGCCAGGATGATGTCATCTGCGTCTTCCGACATGGGTGTATTCCTTGACTGGGCGGGGTGACCCCGGTTTGGCCTCGTTTAACTCGTATTGGTCCAGATTGACCCCAAGAGACTGCATTGTTTGCGACGTTGCCTTGGTCCGAACCGACGTATAGGCGCAAAAATGGCGGAATAATAATGAAGATTTCGCATGGAAATCTTCGGTTTCTTGCGTTTGTTCTTTATTTGTTCTCAATTTTGCGGCAAGATGCCCCAATGACCGAGATCTTGCCACCACCGCCACAACGTCGCAAAGCCCGCGCCAGCCTCAGCAATGCGGCAGGGCGGTTTGATTTGGCGCGAGATGCCATTGATGACGGTTGGGGAGGGCTGCAGGATTCGCGTGATGACGGCGATGATAGCGGCGCGCCGAGGATCGAAACCGATATCCGGCATGAGGTGGCGCGCTCGTTGATTTCCTATAATAAATCGCCCGATCTGCCGTTTGATCGCTCGATCAACACCTACCGCGGCTGTGAACATGGCTGCATCTATTGCTTTGCCCGTCCCAGCCATGCCTATCTGGGGCTGTCGCCGGGATTGGATTTCGAAACCCGGCTGATCGCGCGACCCAATGCCGCCGAGGTGTTGCGCCGCGAACTGTCACAGCCGCGCTACAAGGTGGCGCCGATTGCCATCGGGACCAATACCGATCCCTACCAGCCGTGTGAGCGTGATCTCGGGCTGACCCGCGCCTGTCTGGAGGTGCTGGATCAGTTCTCCCATCCGGTCGCCATCGTCACCAAGGGGACCCTGATTGAGCGGGATCTTGATATTCTGTCGGCCATGGCCGGGCGTGGCCTTGTGCGGGTTGGCATCTCCGTCACCACATTGGATGCGGAGCTGTCGCGCCGCATGGAGCCGCGCGCGCCGACGCCCGCCCGTCGCCTCGCGACCATCCGGCGCCTGTCTGAGACGGGTGTCCCGGTGCGGATCATGACCTCGCCCGTCGTGCCGGGGCTGACCGACCATGAGCTGGAGGCGCTGCTGGCCGCCGGGGCCGATGCCGGCGCCGATGCGGCAAGCTGGATCATGCTGCGGCTGCCGCGTGACGTGTCGGAGCTCTGGCAGGAATGGCTGGCGGAGCATGTGCCGCTGCGCGCCGAAAAAGTCATGGCACGGCTGCGCGAAATGCACGGAGGGCGGGACTATGACCCGCGCTGGGGGCATCGTATGCGTGGCGAGGGGCCTTATGCGGCGGTGATCGCCAACCGGTTCAATGCCGCGTGCAAACGGCTGGGCCTTGCGCAGCGCGCGCCTCAGCTGCGCTGCGATCTCTTTGCAAAACCGGCACAGGCCGGGGATCAGCTGGCGCTATTCTAAAAGTCGTCGCAGGGCCGCGAAGGTGATCGCCCGAAGCCATCCTGAGACCGCTTCGGGCTGAAAACGCAATGCCGGTCGGGCGGGTGTTACCCGCGCCGGCGGCCGCGACGGCTGCGCCGTTCGGGTCCGTTATCCTCGCCGGTGCCATCGCTGTCTGAGCTGAACGGCCCGAGGATCTGGACAATCTGCTCCAGCGTCGGCTGCTCGCCGCGAGGGCGGGTATCCAGCGCCTCGCGCATGGCGCGCAGATGATCGGGCATGGTGCCACAGCAGCCGCCAATGATCTTGGCGCCGCAATCGCGCGCCATGGCGGCATATTCGCCCATCAGGGCTGGCGTGCCGTCATAATGGATGTGACCATCGACATATTTGGGAATGCCCGCGTTGCCCTTGGAAATGATCGGGCGGCTGGTGCCCTGCGCAGCAAAGCCAAGCACGGTGCGCAGAATATCCGAGGCACCGGTGCCGCAGTTGGCGCCAAACGCCAGCGGTGCCGGATCAAACTCCTCGACCAGCTCCGCCATGTCGGATGAGGTCACGCCCATCATGGTGCGCCCTGCGGTGTCAAAGCTCATGGTGCCGCACCAGGGCATATCGGCGAGTTTGAACGCCTCCGCAGCAGCGCGAAATTCCTCGGGCGCGGAGATCGTCTCCAGCCACAGAACATCAACGCCGCCTTCCTTCAGGGCCTCGGCCTGTTCATGGAACATCTCGACGGCCAGCGCGTGGCTCAATTCGCCCACCGGCTGCATGATTTCGCCGGTCGGGCCAACGGATCCGGCCACCGCGATCTTGCGCTCGGAGCGATCGGCGACATTGCGACCCAGCTCTGCGCCGACAATGTTCAGCTCCCGCACACGGCGCTGCGCGTCGTGCAGCTTCAGCCGGGCTGCGGTGCCGCCAAAGGTGTTGGTCAGAAACAGGTCGCTGCCTGCATCGACCGATCCCTGATAAAGCGCGGTGATCTTCTTGGGTTCGTCCACATTCCACAGTTCAGGCGCGTCACCGGATTGCAGTCCCATATTGAACAGATTGGTACCAGTGGCCCCATCGGCAAGCAGGGCGTCCTTGGTTTCCAGCAGGGTTGTGAAAGTATTTGTCATGGGATGTTCCTGTGGGGTGATGTCGGTGGTTGGGCCGCGGCTCGCCGCTATCGGCACCTGGGGTCGGCTTGTGTCAATGGCCCGGTCTGTCATGCGCGGCGGGTGAGGGCAATTTCATTTTCTTCATCTTCATTATGAAGACGATCACCATCGGGCGGCGGATCATCGCGATCTGCCGCGCTGGACCATCTGCCCGAGGCCTGTTTTCGGGCCGCGCGGGCAGCTGCTGCGCGGCGCTCGAATTTGCGCCACAGGCTCTCTTCGGTCCGGGCGTTTGTGTCGGCAACGCTGCCGTTCAGCCGCTCGCCATCCGGTCCACGGTCGCCATCGCGCGGTGCGGTGTCGTCGCTGCCATCGGTTTCGGTCGATCTGGGCCAATGTGGCAGCGGCGCAGGATGATGGACCAGCCGCAGCAGTTCGCCAAGGGCGATGAGCATGTGCAGGTATGAGGGCGCGGCCACATAGCGATCTTCCCACGTCGGGGCAAAGCTGGTCTTGAAGCGGCGCAAGCCGGGATCCAGGCGCTTGGCAAAGCGATGATCGGGCACCGCGGCGAGTGACAGTCGCGAAACGCCGCTCTCCGCCGCCGCAGCAAGCGCCGCGCGGATCAGCGCGTGGCCGGTGCCATCGGGGGCATCGGGCAGCAGGCGCACCAGATCGAGGCACCATTCATGTGCGATGGCGTGAAAGCTGACAAAGCCGACCATGCGCTTGTCATGCCAGGCGATAAACACCTGCTGCTGTGCCAGATATTCTGCCTGAAACCGTCCCATCGTCGTGCCCTTGGCTTGTCCATGGGTGGACTGCCAGGCGGCATCTATGGCTTTCATCTGTTCAATCGGCAGCTCGGCGGCTGCGGGCAGGGCGCAGACGCCCGCCTTTTCGGCCTGCCGGAGTTTGCGTCGCAGCTGGCGCCGGCTTGAGCCTGTTTCTGTGAAGGTCGCGGGGTGAAGCACCGCCTCCTGCGCAATCCGAAGCACCCGCCAGCTGGCACGGCGACACTCAACCGCCTCGCGGGCCGTGCACTTATAGAGGCAGGCAACGGCATTGCGGTGTTTGGCATGGTGGTGAAGGCCGGGAAGAAGTTCGCTTAGATGACCGCTCACCGCACCAAAGAGCGCAATTGAGGCCTGCGGGCTGTCCAGCAGCGCCACCTGATTGAAGCCAAAAGCATGCAGATGTCCGCCATTCTGCTGGATCACGGCGGTTTCGGCGACAGGACGGATCTGCGGCAGCTGTGCGGCTGGGCGCATCCGACTGCCGCTGAGGGCCTGCATGTCTTGGGGACCAGAGAGCTCAGCGTCGGGCGCATTGCTTGCCAATCGTCGTGGCAGTTCGGCCAGCGCAGGCCACCCGAGGCAGATCCCGCTAATGATCGCCGGCAGCAGGTAGTAGACCAGACGGAACCCGAGGATAGCCGCGATAACTTCGGGGGTGATATCTGCGGGCAACATCGCGCAAAGCGCCAGTTCGAATGCGCCGGCGCCGCCGGGCGCCGAGGAAAGGATCGCAACGCCAAGCGCCAGAAAATAGGCGGGCAACATTGCAGCAAGAGACAGCTCGACAGAGGCAGGCAGCAGCAGCCACAGCGCTGTGCCAGCTGCCACCACGTCGATCATGGCCCAGAACCCAAGCGCGGAAATCGCCATCAGCGAGGGCCAGCGCAGGGTCATCCGGCCGATCCGCACCACCGGCACCGCCACCATGGCAGCGGTCATGGCGAAAGTTGCAAGGAGAATAGCCGATCCCAGCCATGGGCTGGACACCGGGGGCGGGCTCAGGATCAGGGCACCGCCACAGATACCCGCCAGTGCAATCAGGAAGGTGATGGCGACCATTCCGGTCAGCTGGGCTGCACGGATCGGGCGCAGCCCCGTCAGCATGCGCCAGCGGGCAAAGGCGCCGGTGACCAGACCAAACCCAAGGGTTTGCGACACCGCGATGGCTATCATACCGGCGCGCCGCGCCTGCGGGCCATCCAGCCCGGTCCCGAGGTGCCTGTGCGCAACGCTGTCATAGCGGCCCAGAGCCCAGAAGCTTACCGCGGTGGCCATCAGCGCAGCGCCCCATTGCCACGGCGCAAGAGAGCGCAATATCCCGCGCAGTTCCGCCAGATCGGGCAGCGCCACATGGGCCTGCAGCAATGCCAGACAGCCGATCATCACGGCGACAGGCAGCATCAGGCGCAGACCGCGTGCGGCAGTCCGCGCAAAGATGCGGGCGGCAGGGGACAGTAGGCTGGGCATCAGCATCCTTGTGTCAAATGGCAGGTCGCCATCCGACACGCTACACCTGATGGATTGTCACCCGGTTAATGCCAGTCCCATCGCTGCCGGTCCTGCGTGAAATGCGCGTAAAATCATGCGCTGTCGTTCAGGACCTGGTCCTTGGCCTCCGGCAGCAGGGCGGCCCGCTTCTGGCGTACCTCATCCGCGGTGGCCCGACCTTCCAGGTCAGCACTGACCTTGCGCAGCACATCTTCAAACCCCGGTTCCTCGAAATCGGATTTGATCACCTCATGCGCATAGGCCTCGGCATCAGCGCCGGTTTTGCCCAGCAGCCCAGCGGCCCACAGCCCGAGCATCTTGTTGCAGCGGGCCTGCGCCTTGAACTGCATTTCCTCGTCATGGGCGTATTTCGCTTCAAAGGCGTGTTCGCGGTCGTCGAAAGTGGTCATGGATCCTCCCTCAGGGCGATAAGTGTCGTAGATCATTGTGATATGTGGATGGCGCGCGGCGCCAACAAGAGGCGGGCGGGGCAATTGATCCCAGAATCCGCGTGGCTCCCCGACCACGCCGGGCCATCATAGCACAGCAAGCCCGCAGGGACGAAAAGCCCGTCTCCCCAATCGTGATTGCGGGCGGGCAGGGACCAAGCTTGCGGCACGGCCCCCCTTGCCGTATGAGGGCGACAGTTCCCGGGCATGAGATTCCCGCTTTTTTCCCGAAAGGCTCCGCATGGCACGTCGCAAGAAGATCTACGAAGGCAAGGCGAAGACACTTTATGAAGGTCCCGAACCGGGCACCATCGTTCAGTACTTCAAGGACGACGCCACCGCTTTCAACGCGGAAAAGCGGGATGTCATCGAAGGCAAGGGCGTGCTCAACAACCTGTTGAGCGAGTTCTTCATGCAAGGTCTGGGGCAGATCGGCGTGCCGACCCATTTCCTGAAGCGGCTCAATATGCGTGAACAGCTGGTGCGCAGCTGCGAGATCATTCCCCTGGAAGTGATCGTGCGCAACTATGCGGCCGGGTCGATCTCCAAACGCCTGGGCATTGACGAGGGCACCCAGCTGCCGCGCCCGATTGTGGAATACTGCTACAAGGACGACGCGCTGGGGGATCCTCTGGTCACCGAGGAGCATATCGCCGCCTTCGGCTGGGCCAGCCAGCAGGATATGGATGATATCCTCAGCCTCGCGCTACGGGTGAACGACTTCCTGTCCGGTGTCATGCTGGCGGTCGGGATCAAGCTGGTGGATTTCAAGATCGAAATCGGCCGGATCTATGACGGCGATTTCCAGCGTCTGGTCGTCGCCGATGAAATCAGCCCCGACAGCTGCCGTCTGTGGGACATGAAAACCGGTCAGAAGCTGGACAAGGATGTGTTCCGCCGCGACCTTGGCAATCTGACCGACGCCTATACCGAGGTGGCCCGGCGTCTGGGCGTGATGCCGAACAACCCGCCGGCGAGCGGCAAGCCGACGCTGGTAAACTGACCTGATCCATGGATCCCGCCCTGACCAAAGGGCGGGATTTTGACTATCTAACTTAGAGGCCCCTAATCCGGGCTTTGCCATCGAAACCTGAGGGAAAATGCGATGAAGGCACGCGTGCATGTAATGCTGAAAAACGGGGTTCTGGATCCGCAGGGCGAGGCCGTGCGCCACGCGCTTGGCGCCATGGGCTTTGAGAAGGTGGGCGGCGTGCGTCAGGGCAAGGTGATCGACCTCGATCTGGCGGATGATGCCACCGAGGCGGATGTGACCGCGATGTGCGAAAAGCTGCTGGCCAACACCGTGATCGAATCCTACAGCATCGAGATGCAGGGATGAAGGCGGCTGTTGTTGTCTTCCCCGGGTCCAACTGCGACCGCGATCTGGCGGTGGCGTTTGAACAGGCGGGCTGTGACGTCTCCATGGTCTGGCACAAGGACAGCGCGCTGCCCGAGGGTGTCGACATCGTTGGCGTGCCGGGCGGGTTTTCCTATGGCGACTATCTGCGCTGCGGCGCCATTGCCGCCCAGTCACCGATCTGCCAAGCGGTTGTCGATCATGCCAATCGCGGTGGCTATGCCATCGGCGTGTGCAACGGCTTCCAAATTCTGACCGAAACCGGCGTGCTGCCGGGCGCTCTGTTGCGCAATGCCGGTCTGAAATACATCTGCCGCACCGTCGATTTGCAGGTGGCGACAGCCGACAGCGTCTTTACCGAAGGCTATGCGGCAGGTGATGTGATCGGCGTGCCGATCGCGCATCACGACGGCAACTACTATGCTGATGCCGACACCATCGCCGCGCTTCAGGATCAGGACCGCGTCGCCTTCCGCTATGTCGACAATCCCAATGGCTCGGTTGCCGATATTGCCGGTATCCTGTCGGAAAACCGCCGGGTTCTGGGCATGATGCCTCACCCGGAGCGGGCTGCGGATGCAGGCCACGGGGGCACCGACGGGGCGGCAGTGTTCCGCGCATTGGCCGGGCTAGTCACTGCGGCGTGACTTGTGAATGCGCGGCGGCTTGCGTTAGGTTTTGCCTATGACTGCCGCGCGTGACGCAACCCTATCCTCTGGAAAACCGCGCTCCCGCACGACCTCGTGGCGGGTGCGTCTTGCTTTGCTCTTGCTTATGGCCGTCGCTGCGGTGACCGTCTGGGTCACCAATCGTGCGCTGACCGATCGCTTCACCGAAAGCACCCGCAACCGGGCTGAGCTGCGTCTTGCGCTCTACTCTGGCAACCTGGTGAGCGAGCTGGGGCGCCACGCCATCGTGCCGCAGCTGCTGGCGCGGGATCAGGCACTGATCTCGGCGCTGCAATCGAATGATTTTTCGCTCTCGACCCAGCGGCTGATCTCCTTTGTCGAGGAAATCGGCGCCGCCTCCATCATGCTGATGGCGCAGGACGGGCGCACCGTGGCCGCCACCGATCGTAACCGGTTGGGCCAAACTCACCGCAATGCGGGTTATTTCGTCGACGCGCTGCGCTCCAAAACCACCGTGTTCTCGGCGATCCGCAGCGAGGTCGGCAGCTATCGTTTCACCTATTCGCGCCGCATCGTCGACACCTCCGGCATCCTCGGGGTGATCGTGGTGGAGGTCGATCTGCAGAAGTTCGAGCGCGCATGGGCAGGGATTTCGGATGCTGTGATGGTGTCCGACAGCACCGGCACCATCATTCTGGCAACGGAGTCGCGCTGGCGCGGCCTGTCGGAGGCGGATGCGCTGCAATTGCAGACCCCTGAGGGGGCCATTCAGCGGGCGATCAGGGCCACCACGGATTGGACCGCGCTGCCCGCCGATGCCTATCTCCAGGGCGAAGCGGTGATGCGGCTGGAATCCCGGATCCCGTTTCAGGGCTGGCGGCTGACCTCTTTCACCACCTACGCGTCGATCCGCGAGCGGGTGAACACGGTTTTGGCGCTTGAGATCATGGGATTCGCCATTCTGCTGGCGCTGGCTTTCTATGCGCTGAGCCGTCGCACCGCGCTGCGCATGGCGCTGTTCCAGCGCGAGTCGGCAGAGCTTCGCGTATTGAACGCACGGCTACAGCGGGAAATTGCCGAACGCGAACGCATGCAGGAGACCCTCGCAGTCGCCGAACAGAGCCTCGCGCAGAGCTCGAAACTGGCCGCTCTGGGTGAGATGTCGGCGGCCGTCAGCCACGAGCTGAACCAGCCGCTGGCGGCGATGAAAACCTATCTGGCGGGGGCGCGGCTGCTGCTCAATCGCAACCGCCCCGAGGAGGCGCTGGCCTCCTTTGGCAGGATCGACGATCTGATTGAACGGATGGGCGCGATCACCCGCCAGCTGAAGTCCTACGCGCGCAAGGGCGGTGATACGTTCAGCCCCGTAAATATGGGCGATGCGCTTGCCTCCTCGCTGTCGATGATGGAGCCGCAGCTGCGTCAGCGGCACGTCAAGATCGCCCGTATCCTGCCCGAGGAACCGGTCTATGTGATGGGCGATCGGATGCGGATTGAGCAGGTGATGGTGAACCTGTTGCGAAACGCACTAGATGCTACAAAGTCAGTCGAAGACCCTGAGGTCGAAATCCTGCTGGCGGCGGGCGAGACAGCCACTCTGTCGGTGCGCGACAACGGGATGGGGATCAAGGATTTCGGCAGCCTGTTTGAACCCTTCTACACCACCAAGCAGCCGGGGGACGGGGTTGGGTTGGGGCTTGCCATCTCCTCGGGTATCGTGAACGACCTAGGCGGTCGGCTGACCGCCCGCAACGGGCAGAGCGGTGGCGCCGTATTTGAAATGCAACTGCCGATCCTTGTGGACGGTATCGAGGCCGCGGAATAGCGCGGTATCACTGGATGGAGGGCACGCGAATGGCACAGGCCATGAAAATCGCGATCGTCGATGATGAACAGGATATGCGACAGTCGATCAGCCAATGGCTGGCGCTGTCTGGCTATGACACCGAGACCTTTGCCAGCGCCGAGGACGCGCTAAAGGTGCTGGGGCCGGATTATCCCGGGATTGTCATCTCGGATATCAAGATGCCGGGCATGGACGGGATGCAGTTCCTGAAGAAACTGATGGGCAGCGACTCTGCCTTGCCGGTCATCATGATCACCGGTCACGGTGATGTGCCAATGGCGGTTGAGGCGATGCGGGTTGGCGCATTCGACTTTCTCGAAAAACCCTTTAACCCGGATCGCATGTCGGAACTGGCCAAGCGCGCCACCGGGGCCCGCCGCCTGACGCTCGACAACCGGGTGCTGCGGCGCGAGCTCTCCGACGGCAGCACCATCATGAAGAAACTCATCGGCTCCAGCCCGGTGATGGAGCGCCTGCGCGAGGATATCCTGGATCTGGGGCAGGCGGATGGCCATGTGCTGATCGACGGCGAAACCGGCACCGGCAAGACGCTGGTGGCCCACGCGCTGCACGCGGTCGGCAGCCGGGCGGGCAAGAAATTCGTGCTGGTCTCCTGCGCCGCGCTGGAAGAGGAGGCGCTGTCCAAACGCCTGTTCGGTCCGATGCAGCCCGAAGACAGCTCGCTCCCCGCCATTGAGGAGGCCCGTGGCGGCACCCTGGTGCTGGAAGATGTCGAAGCCCTGAGCGAAACGCTACAGGCCAAGCTGCTTAGCGTCATCAATGAGCAGGGCATTCCGGGGGAGACGCGCATCGTGGCGATCTCCAACCTGCAGGAAGCCGGCAAGACCTGCGAAGACGCGCTGCGCCCGGATCTGTTCTACCGGCTTGCCGCGCTTCGGATCACCGTGCCGCCACTGCGCCAGCGCGGCGAGGATATCCTGACGCTGTTCACCCGCCTGTCCGAACAGTTTTCCGAAGAATACGGCTGTGACGCACCTCAGGTGAGCGCCCAGGAGGCCGCGCAGCTGTTGCAGGCGCCCTGGCCGGGCAATGTGCGCCAGCTGATCAATATCGCCGAACGCGCGGTGCTTCAGTCGCGCCGTGGCTCGGGGACCATTGCATCGCTGTTGATGTCGGACCACGAGGACATGCAACCGGTGATGACCACCGAAGGCAAGCCGCTGAAGGAATATGTCGAAGCCTTCGAACGGATGCTGATCGACAACACCATGCGGCGCCACAAAGGGTCCATCGCCAGCGTCATGGATGAGCTGTGCCTGCCGCGCCGGACGCTCAACGAAAAGATGGCCAAATACGGGCTGCAACGCTCCGACTATCTGTCCTGACCGCCAAACCGCGCGTTAACCAAGATTGGGCCGCCTCCCTCCTGGGGGCGGTCCTTGTCGTTCCGGTAACGGAATATTCATGATTTTCAGCCTAGGAACCAAGAGGATAGCATTTAGATTGCAGGTGTGACGAATGACCATTGTCATTACCTATCCACAGGTCTTATGCTGCCTAAATGGGGACGGGACTAGAGTGATCCTGCCCCTCTTGATGAGATTCGCTGCCTTTGTTTTTGTCCGGCAAGATCCGAGAAAGCAAAGTCAGACCGATTGGCCCCGCAGTATTTCGGGGCAGTTTAGCACCTGACTGGGGTTTCCCAGCAGGGATATAATCAGGGCAGGGCGCGGATATTCCCACCTGTCGGAGAAGAAACGCGATGACGCGCGCGAGAGAGAACAGCAGACAGGCAGGAGGGCCGGACAGATGTTCCGGGGCTAACCGCTGTACTGCATGGGCCAATCGCGCGCCTCAAGACATCGCCCAGACAAGACACCACCCCAATCGTTCACGTCCGCCCGGAAACGGGCCAGATGCGCGCGTGCGCGGCAGGTGCACCAAGGACTCATGGCAAAGAAGATGCTTATTGATGCCACCCACGCGGAAGAGACCCGCGTTGTGGTGGTCGATGGAAACAAGGTTGAGGAATTTGACTTTGAATCCGAAAACAAACGTCAGCTCGCTGGCAATATCTACCTCGCAAAAGTAACCCGCGTCGAACCTTCGCTGCAGGCAGCTTTTGTGGACTATGGCGGCAACCGCCATGGATTCCTTGCTTTTTCGGAAATTCATCCCGACTATTACCAGATCCCCGTCGCCGACCGTGAGGCCCTGATGGAGGAAGAGCGCGCCTATGCCGAGGCACAGCGCGCCCGTGATGACGAGGAAGAGGCAAGGCCTGCCAAGCGCCAGCCGCGGTCGCGTCGTGGTCGCACACGGGCTGCCGAGGTGAAATCCGCCGATGTCGTCGAGACGAAGGATGTCAGCCCGGAGGCCAGCGAAGGCGGCGCCGACATCGCGGGTATGGAAACCATCGACCTGACCGATGAAATGGCCGCAGCTGACACCAAGCTGGCGGATGTGCCCGAGGCCTCAGACGGCAATGAGACCGCCGCCGCAGAGGTGGTTGTCGAAGAAGCGGTGAAGGAAGCTTCGCCAGAGCCGGAAGCACAGGACGACAGCTCCGCTGACGATCTTGCGGCAGAGGCAGAAGACGCTTCTGATGCGGCTGCCGATGACGACGGCGACGATGCCGAGACCGCTGCCGATGCGACGGCCAAGGATGAGAATATCGAATCCGTTGCCGAGGAAGACGACAGCGAAGACATTCGTCCGGTGCGCAAACCGCGCCCGCGTCGCTACAAGATCCAGGAAGTCATCAAGGTCCGTCAGGTCCTGCTGGTTCAGGTCGTGAAAGAAGAGCGCGGCAACAAAGGCGCAGCACTCACCACCTATCTGTCGCTGGCTGGCCGCTACTGCGTGCTGATGCCCAACACCGCGCGCGGTGGTGGTATCTCGCGCAAGATCACCAATGCCGCCGACCGCAAAAAGCTGAAAGATATCGCGGTTGAACTGGACGTGCCGAGCGGCGCGGGGCTGATCGTGCGCACCGCCGGTGCCAAACGCACGAAATCCGAGATCAAGCGTGACTATGAATACCTCCAGCGCCTGTGGGAGCAGATCCGCGAACTGACGCTGAAATCCATCGCACCGGCTAAGATCTACGAAGAGGGCGATCTGATCAAACGCTCGATCCGCGACCTCTACAGCCGCGAGATCGACGAGGTTCTGGTTGAGGGCGAACGCGGCTACCGCATCGCCAAGGACTTCATGAAAATGATCATGCCGTCCCACGCCAAGAACGTGAAAAACTATCAGGATCAGCTGCCGCTCTTTGCCCGGTTCCAGGTCGAAAGCTACCTCGGCGCGATGTTCAATCCGACCGTTCAGCTGAAATCCGGCGGTTACATCGTGATCGGCGTGACCGAGGCGCTGGTGGCAATCGACGTGAACTCCGGTCGCGCCACCAAGGAAGGCTCGATCGAGGAAACCGCGCTCAAGACCAACCTGGAGGCCGCCGAAGAGGTGGCGCGCCAGTTGCGTCTGCGTGACCTTGCCGGTCTGATCGTCATCGACTTTATCGACATGGACGAGCGCAAGAACAACGCCGCCGTCGAAAAGCGCATGAAGGACAAGCTGAAGACCGACCGCGCCCGTATTCAGGTGGGCCGGATCTCCGGCTTTGGCCTGATGGAAATGTCGCGTCAGCGTCTGCGTCCCGGCATGATCGAGGCGACCACCGCGCCGTGTCCGCATTGTCACGGCACCGGTCTGATCCGGTCGGATGACTCGCTGGCGCTGTCGATCCTGCGCCAGATCGAGGAAGAGGGCACCCGCCGTCGTTCCCGCGAGGTGCTGGTGCGCTGCCCGGTCAGCATTGCCAACTATCTGATGAACCAGAAACGCGAGCATATCGCCCAGATCGAAACCCGTTACGGCCTGTCCGTGCGGATCGAGGGTGACCCGCATCTGGTCAGCCCGGATTTCTCGCTCGAGAAGTTCAAGACCGCCTCGCGTGTGGTTCCTGTTGTCACGACGCCGGTGGTATCCGTTGATACCTCGATCATGGATCAGGTCGACGCCGACGAGGCGGCCGAGGAGGCCGATGATGAGGTCGAGACCGATTCCAATGACGCGGATGTCGCAGAGACCCAAGCCTCTGGCGACGAGGGCGATGGGGACAACAAACCCAAGCGCAAGCGTCGTCGCCGGCGGCGGCGGAAGTCCTCCGGCGGTGAGGGCGATGAGACCAACGGCGACGCTCAGGCGGATGCGAAATCCGATGACCAGAAGGCCGCAGACTCGGCAGATGGCGACGCAGACGACGGCGACGACAAAGCTGATGCCGCCGAAGGCAAGGACGCCGCACCCGAGGAGGGTGAGGGCGAGGTGAAGAAACGCACCCGCACCCGCACCCGTTCGCGCAGCCGGAAGAAGAAGACCGATGAGACCGTGGCAGCCGATGGTGAGACACCGGACGAAGCCGGCGCAGAGGAGGCGGATCCCGCCCCGGAGCCTTCGGATGAGCAGGTGACGGCAGAGGAGGCGTCTGTGGAGGCCCCGACCGAGGAGGAGGTGGCACCCACACCAGCAGTAGCTCTCAACGGGGCGGCTCCGGTGGAAGAAACCCAAGCGGCAGACACCGTCTCCACACCCGAACAGCCAGACGCTGCGGAGGTTGAGCCGACCGCCGCGCAGGAGGTTCCAGCCGAACCGGCAACGGCCGACCCGATCGAGACCGATGAAGCGACCGCGCAGGATGTGGCCGCAGATCACGTCGAGGCGCCGACGGAGACCGCTGCCGAAGCGCCTAGCGAAGCGGCGCCTGAGGACCAGGCCGAACCTGCGCTGGCAGGCGCAGAGGCGGAGCCAGTCAGCCCGCCCAAGCCCAAGCGGCGCGGCTGGTGGTCGGTTGGCAGCTGATCAGCAAAACCAAAGAAAGGCGGGCGTTTAGCCCGCCTTTTTCATGTCAGGCCTCAAGACATCAGGAGCACCTCCATGCAGAGCGAGCCCCCCGTGATGGATCCGTTATTGGATCAGCTGCTGGCGGCGGAAACCGCCGTCTGGACGGCGTTGCAGCGGGGTGATGTTGCCGCGGACCGCGCCGCGCTGCATCCGCAGTTTCTGGGCGTCTACCCCAGCGGCTTTGCCGGGCGCGACGATCATTGCGAACAACTGGCCAACGGACCCACAGTGGCATGGTTCAGACTTGAGCAGGCGCGCGTCATGTCGTTGGCACCCGATTGCGCGTTGCTCGCCTATCGTGCCACCTATGCCCGCCCGGACCAGACCGGCGGGGATGCAGAGGCCGCCACAATGTATGTCAGTTCAATCTGGCAGCGCGTCGATGCGGTCTGGATCAATATCTTCAGCCAGGACACCGAGGCCCTGCCAGAGGGGGCGGAAAACCCGCTCCCCTAGGCGCTGGCGATCACCAGCCCGCCCAGGCGCACAGCCTGTCCATGTCCGTACCCCGAACAGAGGGTTTCACGGGCTGATAGGCTCAGCCGCCTTTGCGGATCAGATAGGTCTGATGTTTCGGATTGTCGCGGATTTCCAACAGCTCATGGCCCGCCTCATGACAGAAATGCGGGATATCCACCACCGCTGCCGGATCGTCGGCATGAACCTCCAGAACCATGCCAGAGGCCAATGGTTTCAGGCGTTTGCGTGCCTTCAGTACGGGCAGGGGGCACAGCAGCCCGATTGCGTCCAGAGTCTCTTTGGTGTCGGTCATACCTTGCAGATAATCCGGTTGTTTCATCCTGTCCACAAGGTTGTGACCGGCGCCCCCCGTGACCTTTGCAAGAGGCTGGTCTAAGGATTGGGCATGTTTGGTATTGAAATCATCGACGCAGGGCTGATCCCTGCCATGCTGGTGGCGCTGACGGCTGGATTGATCAGCTTTCTGTCGCCCTGTGTGCTGCCCATCGTGCCGCCCTATCTGGCCTATATGAGCGGCGTTTCCATTGGCGAGATTCAGGGCACGACCCAAGCCCGGCGCAAGGCCATCGTCGCGGCGCTGTTCTTTGTCATGGGGCTGTCGACGGTGTTTCTGCTGCTTGGGTTCACGGCCTCGGCTTTTGGTGCCTTTGTGCTGCAGAATCAGGAACTCTTTGCGCAGATCTCAGGCGTTGTCGTAATCATTTTCGGCCTGCATTTCCTGTCGGTTTTCCGCATTCCGATCCTTGACCGCGAGGCGCGGATGGAAACCGATCAATCCGGTGGCTCGGCCGTGGGGGCCTATATTCTCGGGCTCGCCTTTGCCTTTGGCTGGACGCCCTGTATCGGCCCGCAGCTCGGTGCCATTCTTTCGCTGGCGGCGACCGAGGCATCGGTGGCGCGCGGTACGCTGCTGCTCGGGATCTACGCGCTTGGTCTTGGCGTGCCGTTCCTGCTGGCGGCGATCTTCCTGACCCGGTCGATGGTCCTGATGAACCGGATCAAACCCTACATGGGGGTGATCGAGAAGTTCATGGGCCTGCTGCTGATTGTTGTCGGGTTCATGCTGGTCACCGGCCTTTTCTCTGAGTTCTCTTTCTGGCTGCTTGAGACCTTCCCGGCGCTGGCCACCCTCGGCTGACCTGCCGTCCGGGCTGGCGGTCCCTTTGCGCCGTTGCCACGGCATCCCCGCCCGAGATCGCCCCGTCTGACAGAGGTCCGGCGGGGCTTACTCTTTTTGCAAGGCACCGCTAAGCTGGCGCGACGACAAACAGGCAAATCGGGTCGCGCAGTCCGTGCAAGAGCAAACAACCAAGACATCCGCCGTTGGCAAGCCCGGTGCGCAAAAGAGTGGCGCCTCCCCGTGCGACGGGCAAGATCCGCCCGTGCGCCGCCGCAAGCTGTTCTACATCCCCGGCTATGATCCGATGCCACCGCGCCGCTACCGCGAGCTCTACCGGACGGAGGGCGCACGGCAGGCGGAGATTTCCGGCTACCAGTTGTCGCTCTCGCCCCGATCTGAGAGACCGCAGGCAGCTGCCGCAACACCCGGGTTCGGCTGGCAGGTCACCGCACAGATCGAGGGCTGCAAGGTCCACACCGATGTTGATGTGCTGATCTGGTCGGACATTGTTCAGGGCAGCATGGCGCCGTCGATTGCGCAGACCTATTGGCAGATGCTGCGCACCGCCTGGATCTATATCTCCACCGGCACCTTGCGGCGGCTCATGTGGCTGCGCAAAGGCCCGGTGATCGCGGCGCTTTATCCTGTGGGTATGCTGCTGCTTCAGCTGGTGCTTGCCTGTCTGCTTGCCGTGACCATCGCCCGGCTCGGGCAGGGCGCTGTTGCCTGGCTTGGTCTCTCCGCGGGCTGGGCTGCTGCGGCGGCAGCGGTGGTGTTCTGGGCGCTGGGGCTGATTGCGGCGGCGGCGCTGATGCGCTGGTTCCGGCGTCAGGACGGTCGGCTGTTTGCCTATTACCTGATGCATGATTACGCCCATTCCGCCGCGCTGCGCGGCGCCTATGCGCCCGAACTGGGACAGCGTATTGCACAATTCGCCGGGGAGGTTGCCGTCGCCCTGAGTGACCCCAGCTATGACGAGGTGCTGGTCGTCGGTCATTCCTCCGGCGCCTATATCGGGGTCAGCGTACTGGCCGATGTGCAGCGCAGCGGGCTGGCCGGACGTCATGCCACCCTCGGCTTTCTGAGCCTCGGCCAGGTGGTCCCGATGGTCTCCTTCCTGCCCGAGGCACATCGGCTGCGCCGTGATCTGCACGACCTGTCCGGGCGCGGGGATCTGTGCTGGGTGGATGTCACGGCGCCGGGAGATGGCTGTGCCTTTGCGCTTTGTGATCCCGTTGCCGTGAGCGGCGTTGCTCCCGCGACAAAACGTTGGCCGCTGGTGATCTCGGCGGCCTTTACCCAGACCCTCAGCCCGGAACGATGGGCCGCGCTGCGGTGGCGGTTTTTCCGGCTGCATTTTCAATACCTCTGCGCCTTCGACCAGCCGGGGGATTACGATTATTTTCAGATCACGGCAGGGCCAAGGACGCTCGAAAGCCGCTATCGCAACCGCAACCCCTCGCGGTCCCGGATTGATGTCACCGCGTCCAAATATACCTCGTTGGGGGACTGATGGCGGGCAAAGGCAAAACGTCAGATCCAACCACAGCCACACCCGGCTCGGCGCCCGGTTCCGCAGGATCAACGGTAACCCCGCCCAAGCCGCCCGCGCGCGCCGACAAGGTCTCGCTCTGGCGCTATCTGCGGCTGTTTCGCGCCGATCTTCTATCGGCACAGCCCGCCAAACTCTACCGCGCCTGGATGGCAGAGTTTCGCACACCCTTCTTTCGCTCTTATCTGGTCAATCAGCCGGATCTGGTTGATACGGTGCTGAAACAGCGCCCGGAGAGCTTCCCGAAATCCAGCCGCATCAGCGAGGGGCTGCGCCCGCTGCTCGGGAATTCGGTGTTTCTGACCAATGGCGAGGTCTGGAAGCGCCAGCGCCGGATCATTGACCCGGCCTTTGAAGGTGGCCGCCTGCGCCAGATCTATCCGGCTATCCATGACGCCGCCGAGGCCGCAGTGGCGCGGCTCGCCGATCAACAGCGCGAAACCCCCGGCCACCCGGTCGAAATCGAATCCGTGACCTCTCACGCGGCGGCCGATGTGATCTTTCGCACGCTGTTTTCGATCCCGATAGAGCATCATATGGCGCAGGAGGTCTTTCATCGCTTTCGGGCCTATCAGCAGGCGCAGCCGATCCTCAATATTGCCGCCTTGGTGCCGCTGCCGCGCTGGATGCCGCGGTTTCACCGCCTTGCCACACGCCGCAACGCCGCGCGGATCCGGGCTCTGATCACCGATCTCACCCAACAGCGGATGGCGACCATCGCGGCAGGCGGCGCCCCGGATGATCTGGCCACCAAGATCATGACCACGGCGGATCCCGAAACCGGAGATCTGTTCTCAACCCAGGAGATGGTCGATCAGGTCGCGATTTTCTTTCTGGCCGGGCATGAAACCAGTGCCTCCGCCCTGGCCTGGGCACTCTATCTGGTGGCCCTTGCGCCCGACTGGCAGGACAGGATCGCGGCGGAGGCTCAGGATCTGTCACTCGACAGTTTCGCGGAAGTGGGCAAGCTCAGGGTCAGCCGTGATGTATTCCGCGAGGCGCTGCGGCTTTACCCGCCGGTGCCGATGATGGTGCGCGAGACGACCTGTCCGCAGCAATTTCGTGGCCGCACCCTGCCAAAGGGCGCTCAGGTCGTGCTCAGCCCCTGGCACCTGCACCGCCATACGCGGCTCTGGGAGAACCCGGACGGGTTTGATCCGGGGCGGTGGCAGACCGAGAATGGCAAGACCTGTCAGCGCGAGGCCTATATCCCCTTTTCGGCCGGACCGCGCGTCTGTACCGGCGCGGGGTTTGCCATGGTCGAGGGGCCGCTGATCCTGTCGATGATCCTGCGAAGGTTTCGGGTGGCGCCGGTATCAGGCAAAGAGCCGATCCCGGTGGCCCATCTGACGGTTCGGTCAAAGAACGGGATCTGGCTGCAGCTGACACCGCGCTAGCCAAGAAAATTCGAATTTTATTGGCACATTTCGTCTAAGATATTTGCGTCACTGAGTGATGCGCAATGCGTCCTGATGGCAAAAGAGGATCACCTGACTTACGTTTCCAACGGCATGAACGCCCCTGCGTTTCAGCTCGCGCCGAAAACGCTCCCAACCCAGCAGCCGTTCGATGTCGCGATTCTGGCGGCGGATCACGCCACCTCGGGCAGTGGCCTGAGATTGGAACAGCCGCAACAGTCAGCTGTCGGTGGTAGGCGGGGCGGGCATCGGTATGGCGATACGATCCCAAGCCCTGATTAACGTGACCTTAAGCGTCGCAAGACATGCAGGCGGATGGCCGAGGCCAGACCGCAATCCACGCCGCGCGTTTCGTCGATCTCGGCGGCCAGATCATTGATGGCGCGCCCGTCTTCGGCTGCAATCTCGCGGAAGGCCTGCCAGAATTCATCTTCGAGCGAGACCGAGGTGCGGTGGCCCCGCAGGGTCAGAGAGTGTTTTCTGGGCCGGTTAGTCATCGTCGCGCCGGTGCTTGTCCAGCCGGTCGATCTCCTGCGCATTGCGCGCCTTGTCGAGATCCTTCTCGGCTTTGGTCCGGCCATAGGTCACGGCGTTTCGGTCAGCGCGGGCCTTTTTCTCGGCCCGCGCCTTGTCTTTGCGATACCGGTTCAGATTGACCGGTTTCACCATCAGCCCTTGGGACCGATCATCTGCTCAGGCCGCACCACCGCGTCAAATGTCGCCTCATCCACGAAGCCAAGCGCAATGGCCTCTTCCTTCAGCGTGGTGCCGTTCTTATGCGCGGTCTTGGCAACCTTGGTAGCATTGTCATAGCCAATCGTCGGCGCCAGCGCGGTGACCAGCATCAGCGATTCCTTCATCAGCTTGTCGATGCGCGGCTCATTGGCCTCGATGCCGTTCAGCATCCGCTCGGTGAAGCTGTCCGCCGCATCGCCCAGGAGCTGGATCGACTGCAGGAGGTTATAGGACATCATCGGGTTGTAGACGTTCAGCTCGAAATGGCCCTGCGAGCCTGCGAATTTGATCGCGGCATCATTGCCCATCACGTGGGCGGCAACTTGGGTCAGCGCCTCTGCTTGGGTCGGGTTCACCTTACCCGGCATGATCGACGATCCCGGCTCATTCTCCGGCAGGATCAGCTCGCCCAGACCAGAGCGCGGGCCGGAGCCGAGGAAGCGGATGTCGTTGGCGATCTTGTAGCAGCTGCCCGCAATGGTCGCGAGCGCGCCGGACAGGAACACCATGGCGTCATGGGCGGCCAGTGCCTCGAACTTGTTCGGCGCGGTGACAAACGGCAGGCCGGTGATCTCGGCCATGTTGGCAGCGACCGTCTCGCCCCAGCCTTTTTGCGTGTTCAGTCCGGTGCCAACGGCGGTGCCGCCCTGTGCCAGCTCGTAGATGCCGGGCATCGCCGCCTCGACCCGGGCCAGACCCTGACGGATCTGATGGGCGTAGCCGCCGAATTCCTGGCCCAGCGTCAGCGGGGTGGCATCCTGCGTATGGGTGCGGCCAATCTTGATGATATCCTTGAAGGCCTCGGATTTGGCTTCCAGCCCTTCGGCCAGTTTCGTCAGCCCCGGCACCAGCACGTCGCGCACCATCATCGCGGTGGCGATATGCATCGCGGTGGGGAAGGTGTCGTTTGAGGACTGGCCCATGTTGCAGTGATCATTCGGATGCACCGGATCCTTGGAGCCGATGGTGCCGCCGAGGATCTCGATGGCGCGGTTGGCGATCACCTCGTTGGAGTTCATGTTGGACTGGGTGCCGGACCCGGTCTGCCAGACCACCAGCGGGAAGTTGTCATCGAACTTGCCCTCGATCACTTCGCCCGCAGCCTGGATGATGGCATCCGCCAGCGTCGCATCCAGCGCGCCCGATGCCTTGTTGGCCATGGCGCAGGCCTGTTTGATCACCCCCAGCGCGCGCACGATGGCGACGGGCTGTTTTTCCCAGCCAATAGGGAAGTTCATGATCGAGCGCTGGGTCTGAGCGCCCCAGTACTTGTCTGCAGGGACCTCAAGCGGACCGAAGCTGTCGGTTTCGGTGCGGGTATCGGACATAAGTCTCTCTCCGTCTGATGATGACTAAATGTATGCGTTGGTATGCCGTCTACCCCGTGCCGGACCACGAGGCAATTGCGCAGTTTCGCGCAGCATAGCCATTCCGCACCCGAGGTATAGAGGCCAATGCGGGATGAGCCATTGCACCGGGGCAGAAGACCGCTAGATTAGGCTCAGACAATCCGACGTCAGCCCAAACCGAAGGATCCGCCTGTGCTCAGACACCGACCATTGCAGCCATCTTTGGCCATCTCACAGGGCAGGCGCCACTGCACGCCCGAGGCGGCGACGCGGTGTGTATCACGGCTGCAGATGCGTCTTCAGGCCGGGTTTCTGACACTTGCGCTGATCGTGATTTTTGCCGGGCAGGCGCTGGCCGCTGATGTGCGGCCATTCTTTGGCCGCTATCAGGGCTCTCTGGTGGTGCCCAACGCTGACGGCAGCGAGGAACACCGTGATGCCACCGTGCAGATCGGCCCGATCGCCAAAAGCGATGAAGGCTTCTATGTACAATGGACAACCACCTCGCTGAAGAAGGATGGGCGGCGCAAGACCAAGTCCTATAGTGTCGAGTTCCAGCCGACCGAGCGGGACGATATCTTTGCCGCCGCGATGAAACGCAATGTGTTTGGCCATACCGTGCAGCTCGATCCGATGAAGGGCGAACCCTATGTCTGGGGCCGCATCGTGGGCGATACGCTGACGGTTTTCTCGATGTTCATCGGCCCCAATGGCGACTACGAGATGCAGCAATATGACCGGACATTGGCAGAGGGCGGGCTGGATCTGGTCTATTCCTCCCATCGCAACGGGTTGCCGCGCAAGGAGCTGAAAACTTTCCTCGAACGTCACTGACCGTCGCGACAGATCCGGGGAAATATTTTATTAACAGTCTCTTGCGGCGCAAAGCTAAGGCGTCACGGGCGGCGTCAAACAGGCGCGGCTACGGGGCGTGTCAGGGCTGCACCGCACGGGACACCGTCTATCGAGGCCCATTCAGTGGCTCCACAGGAGCGCACCGATGCAAGCACCGGTTCACGAACCTTAGCGGTCAGATGTGAATGAATGGGCGCGTGGAACCGCGTGTTACTTGCGGAAACTGTCCAACGATACTACGTCGGCGGCCTTCTTCGCGTCCGGGTCTTCGTCGACCTCGATCTCGATGCCGTCGTCCAGTTCGGCAATCATCTCTTCGACGTCGTCGTCATCCTCTGGCGTCTCAAACCGCAGGCCGAACTCAACCGAGGGATCGACAAAGGTCTTGATGGCGTCATAGGGGATATAGAGCGGCTCCGGCGCATCGCCGAAATTCAGCGTGATGGCAAAGCCGTCCTCGCCGACCTCCAGATTGTCGAACCAGTGCTGCATGACCACGGTCATCTCGCCAGGGTAGCGATCCGACAGCCAATCTGCCAGCTCCGCATCGGGGTGCGAGGTGTCGAAGGTGATGAAAAAATGATGATTTCCGGGCAGCCCGTGTTCAGCCACCCCATCCAGTACAGATCGGATCAGACCACGCATGGCCGAATGCATCAGATTTCCATAGTCAATTTCGCGGGACATTCCGATACCCTTAAGTCTCTATTGGTTTCAGAATACGGATTTCTACCGGAAACTAAAGGCCCGCTTGTTAGGGATTCGTAAATAATTTCTGACACTAGCAGGGGAATGCCCGACATTTGCGCTGGGATTGCGTTGCTCAGATGACCTGCGCCAGAAGGATGCCAAGTCCGCCCATCACCGGCAGTATCAGCGCCAGCCGACCACCGCAGGCCAGCGCCACCACCGGTGCGGCCAGCACCAAAAGCGCAGCGCTGACATTCAGGCTGGCCATGACCGGCATCATCAGGGTGAGCGCGGGAAGCTCCAGAACCGCAATTTCGCGAAACAGCACATGCAGCAGAAACCAGACCGACAGGTTCAGGATGACGCCGACCACGGCCGCGGTGATTGCGCGCAGCGCAGCGCCCAGCCGGGGATGGCTGGCAATCCGCTCCACATGTGGAGCCGCGAGAAAGATCCACAGAAAACAGGGCAGAAAGGTCGCCCAAAGCGCGACCAGCCCGGCCGCAATCGCCATCCATGCCCCGGAGGCCAGCGCACCGGCCAGCATCGCCACAAATTGCGTCACCAGAATCAGCGGCCCCGGTGTGGTTTCCGCCAGCCCCAGCGCATCAATCATCTGGCCGGTATCGATCCACTGGTACTGTCCGACCACCGTCTGCGACATATAGGCCAGAACCGCATAGGCTCCGCCAAAGGTGACAACCGCCAGCTTGGCAAAAAACCAGCCGATATCCGCCAGCAGCTGCGGGCCGAACAGGCTCAATGCAGCCAGCGGCAGCAGCCAGAGCCCGCCCCAGATCAGCAGTGTCGACCAGAACGGCGTTGCGGCCTCGGGCCCGTGACCGATCGGCCCGGCGGGAGAGGGGGGCGCGGGCCGGGCCCCCAGCGCGCCGATCAGTGCAGCCGCCAGAACCACCAGCGGAAACGGCAGCCCGAACAGGAACAGCGCAACAAAGCCAAAAGCCGCCAGCCCATAATCGGTGACACCATGCAGCGCCTTCTTTCCGAGCCGTTGCAGCGCCTGAAGGACAATCGCGACCACCGCTGCCTTGATGCCGAGGAAAGCCGCCTGAACAACAGGTTGGGTGCCAAAGTTCACGTATAGAAAGACAAGGGCGGCGATCACCAGCGCGCCCGGCAGGACAAACAACAGCCCTGCAATCAGCCCGCCGATGCCACCACGCAGCCGCCAGCCGGCGTAGGTGGCCAGCTGCATCGCTTCCGGTCCCGGCAACATCATGCAGAACGACAGCGCACGCAGAAATCCGGCCTCGCTCAGCCAGGGGCGATCCTCGACCAGCTCCTTGTGCATCAATGCAATCTGCGCCGCAGGCCCGCCAAAGGACAGCAGCCCAATGCGGCCAAACACCCGGATCAGATTCGCCATCGCGATCTGGGGGGGGGCTGGGCTGATCTCGGGGTCTGCGGACATGTCGGTCATAGGCGCACCATTGGCTGGACGCTGACCTTGTAGCATTCTGCGCGACCAGTGCCAGTGGCCGCGGACCGTGGAGAGGCCGAAAACCGGAGAGGTTACAGAAACTTCACAGTGCCGCCTGCGGCTGCCTGGTCAGGTGTCATCCATCCAGGTCAGCCGCTCACCGGTCATGCAGATCGGCAGACAGTCCTGTGGCAGCTGGCCGAGCTGCTCGAACATGGTCATATAGTCGAAGTTGGACAGGAATTCCCGGATCTGACCATCCTGCATCCGCACAATCAGCTGGCCGTAGTAGTCCAGTTTGTCATCCGAACTGCGGCCATAGCACCGTACGTGGACCCGGATCGCGCAATAGTCGCCGTCATCCAGCGCATGGGTCAGGGTCAGGTCAAGATCCTCCATGAGATTGTGCAGCGTGCCGACAATTTCGCGGTAGTCCGCGGCAATTGCGATTGCGCCATGCAGAGGGCCGTTTACCTCAAGCTCAGGATGAAACATCGGCTCAATCTGGTCGAGGTCCAGACCGACCCAGACATCGTAAAACCATCGAAAGAGCCGTTCACTGTTTTTCATTTGTTCCCTAAGGGTCAGAAACTGACACCGGTTGAAGCATCGGGGTTGCGCAGGCAGCCTTATTCAGGGTTGCAGCATTGGTCGAAACAACGCCTCACGCGGGACTGGACCGTCGTCAGACATGAGACTGAAGCACAAGTGTTAACAACAATTCAATGGGCATTCGCTCCGGTTGGCGCTGCCCGCAGTCGAGTTTGATCGCCTCTGGTGCCTCCCGCATCTGCGCTGGTGTATCGACCTTCGGCGTGGCCCCGGATGTGGCGTCAGGGGGCGCCTGTGGTACCGAGATGCCTGCATTGTGAGAAACAGATATTGCGGTAGGGCCGAGGCCAAGATCGAAGTCTGGAGTAGGCGAGGAGGAAGTGCAGGTTTCTGTTGCCAGGTACCTGCGAACCCCGCCTTACGCGGCTAGGCGCAAGGACTTAGTTTCGGCGACATTAACAGCTTACGCTGCTACTGCCATTGCCGGAGCACGATTGTCATTTGCAATTGTACAAGTTTCGCCGATAACGGTGGCAGACAGCCGAGACAAAGCTAACCCCTTTAGACGTTCGTCGATCCTGTTTCGACCCCATGATCCCCAAATGAAGGATGTTTGGTGGAGTCGCCGGGTACCGCCCCCGGGTCCGATCCGCTTATTACGAGCGCGTTTATGTCCATAGTTCCCGAAGGAACACCCTGAATATAGGCCGTGCCGATACGGAGTTAAAGGGGAAATGACACATAAAATACGTCCCGGCGGGAGCGGCTGCACCACGACGCCGGGGCGGTGGTTTAGCCATGGTCGCCCCTGGTCGCTTCGGCAGCCCGCCGGGCAAAGACCGCAGCGGCCAGCGTGCGGGTCTCGTCCTCCAATGCGGTCAGCCCGGCAGTGGCGGCGGCCTCGTCGCGCCCCTCCAGCGCATCGGCAATGGCGCCATGCAGCGCCACCATCCGGGCGCGGTCGCGCGCGGTAAAGGTGATCATATTCATCAGCGGCTGCATCGCCTCGACCGCTCCGGCCAGCTGGTAGGACAACACCGGATTGCCCGCCGCATCGACCAGCGCCCGGTGAAAGGCCACATCCGAGGCGCAGAACGCCTCATCCGTCAGCCCGGGCTGGCCCTGACGAAAGATCTCGGCGCGCATGGTCGCCAGCTGATCCGCCGTCCGCCGTGCCGCCGCCAGCGGCGCGCAGGCCCGTTCCAGCGCATAGCGCGCCTCGCAGGCAGTGTCGAAGCTGACAGCATTCATGCTCAGCAGCAGCGTCGATGTGGTCACCTGCTGGGCGTAGGCATCCTCAAAACTCAGCCGGTTGACAAAGGCGCCGCCGGTGGCGCCGCGCTGGGTGCGGATCAGCGCCTGCGCGGCCAGCCGCTTCAGGGCTTCGCGGACTGTTGGCCGGGACACCTGAAACTGCTCGGCCAGTTCGGCCTCCGAGGGCAGGCGCTGGTCCACAGGCAGGGCGCCGCTGATGATCGCATCGCGGATGGCTTCGGCAATCTGCGCCGACAGATCCGCGGCGCTACGGGGGTTCAGCTTCATGTCGGTGCCCTGTGTGATGGCCAGTGTCTTGGCCTGTGTGATGATCTCTGTGATGACCTGTGGCGTGGCGCGCGTCTCGGCAGAAATCATTTGTCAGACATTTAAAAGTCTGACATTTGATTGGCAAGAGTTGAGTCGCCCGCCATCGCCGTTTCGGCTGCACGGCGGGTCCGCGCTCCTGGCGCGTCAGGTTGAATTCAGAGGAGGACCCATCATGTTCAACGCATTGGTTGTGATCAAGGACGAAGACAGCGGCGAGACATCCGCCGCCGTGCAAACGCTCAGCCTCGAGCAGCTGCCGGATGCAGAGGTGACCGTGGCAGTGGACTACTCAACCGTGAACTACAAGGATGGCCTCTGCCTTGGTCCGGGCGGCGGACTGGTGCGCAAATATCCGCATGTGCCGGGCATTGATTTTGCAGGCACGGTCGAGACCTCCAGCGATGAGCGTTACAAACCCGGCGACAAGGTTGTGCTGACCGGCTGGCGCGTCGGCGAAGCCCATTGGGGCGGTTATGCGCAAAAGGCCCGCGTGCGCGCCGATTGGCTGGTGCCCTTGCCGGATGGGATCGACACGCGCCAGGCCATGGCTGTTGGCACAGCGGGTTTTACCGCAATGCTGGCCGTCATGGCGCTTGAGGATCACGGGCTGACACCCGGCCACGGCCCGGTGCTGGTGACCGGCGCTGCGGGTGGCGTGGGGTCGGTGGCAACCGCGATCCTCTCCAACCTCGGCTATGAGGTTGCGGCGGTGACCGGGCGCCCTGAGACATCCGACTATCTCACCGCCCTTGGCGCCACCCAGATCGTGCCGCGCGAAGAGCTGAACGAGACGGTAAAGCGCCCGCTCGAAAGCGAGAACTGGGCGGGCTGCATTGATGCGGTCGGTGGTGCGATGCTGGCGCGGGTTCTGGGCCAGATGAAATATGGGGCCTCGGTGGCGGCGGTTGGCCTTGCAGGCGGGGCCGGTCTGCCCGCCACGGTGATCCCGTTTCTGTTGCGCGGCGTCAACCTTCTGGGCATCGACAGCGTGATGCAGCCTTATGACAACCGCCTGCGGGCCTGGCAGCGCATCGCCACCGACTTGCCGATGGATAAGCTGGAGGCGATGGTGCAGCCGGCCACCCTGTCCGACCTGCCACAGCTGGGCGCCGATATCCTGAAAGGGCAGGTGAAGGGCCGCGTTGTCGTTGATGTGAACGGCTGACACGGCCTCTGCTGACGGGGCCGCTCGCCTGAAGGTCGACAGATCAGAGTTTGATCGGGCAATGATCACAGGGAAACCTGTCAGAACGCGCAGCCAGCCTGCGCGTTCTTTGCGCGTCCGTGGGGCCAGCTGGTCAATCCCCGCGTCATAGACACGGCAACCGGGCGCATGTCGCGCAGCGATTGCACCGCTGTCACGCAGATCGCCCCACAAGACGCGACATTTGCATGGTTTTCTGCTAGGCTGGTGATCTGTCCATGGCCACGCCAGCCGCTGCCTGACCGCAGCGCGTGACTGGGCTGACGCGGATCTATCGGCGATCGTTGTCGGCATGAGCGCTGTGATGATCGCGCCCGACCGCCTGCTCAACGGGCGCCGGTCATGGAGAGGCACCCGTGCGGGGGCTGCATTTTTTTCGCGATCGGCGGGAACCTGCGCAGCGCGCGACGGTTGAGACACTGGACGTTCACATAAGACAGAACAGGGACACCCATGACAGACGAAACGGCCAATCAGGGCATACCCGCCCCCGACGGTGAGGCCGCCGTCATCGACACCGAATATGAAATCGGACAGGACAATCTGGAAGGATCCGTGGGACCGATTGGATTTGACATCCATAACCCGGTTTTCATGGTCTCCGGCATCAGCATCATGCTGTTTGTGTTCTACGCGCTGGTTCTGCCGGAACAGGCGGCAACCTTCTTTGGCTGGCTGCGCCCCGCCGTGACCAGCTCGTTCGACTGGTTCTTCCTCAGCGCGGGCAATATCTTCGTGCTGTTCTGTTTCTTCCTGATCGTCTCGCCCTGGGGCAAGGTGCGCCTTGGCGGGGCCGACGCGGCACCCGATTATACCTACATCGGCTGGTTTGCGATGCTGTTTGCGGCCGGCATGGGCATCGGCCTGATGTTCTACGGCGTCAGCGAACCGATGAGCCATTACTCCACCGCCTTTGGTGGCGTGAGCATGGGTGAAAATGGCGCCCGCACCGACTGGGCGCCGCTGGGCGGCGCAGCCGGGGACAGCACCGAAGCCGTGCGTCTGGGCATGGCGGCGACGATCTATCACTGGGGCCTGCACCCTTGGGCGATCTACGCGATTGTTGCCCTGTCGCTGGCGCTGTTCTCCTTCAACAAGGGGCTGCCACTCACCATCCGCTCGGCCTTCTACCCGATCTTCGGCGAGCGGGTCTGGGGCTGGACCGGCCATATCATCGACATTCTGGCGGTTTTCGCCACGCTCTTTGGCCTTGCAACCTCGCTGGGCTTTGGCGCGACACAGGCCAATGCGGGCCTGAACGAGCTGTTCGGTGTGCCGGTTGGCTCAACCACCGAGGTGCTGCTGATCTCCGCCATCACCGCGGTTGCGCTGATCTCGGTTGTGCGCGGTCTTGATGGCGGTGTGAAAGTGCTGAGCGAAATCAACATGGGGCTGGCCTTCCTGCTGTTGATCTTCGTGCTTCTGGTCGGGCCAACGCTGCTGATCATCACCGGCTTCTTCGACAGTCTGGTGGCCTATGTGCAGTATCTGCCGGCGCTCTCCATGCCTTTCGGCCGCGAGGATGCCAACTACAGCCAGGGCTGGACCGCCTTTTACTGGGCGTGGTGGATCAGCTGGTCTCCGTTTGTCGGCATGTTCATCGCCCGCGTCAGCCGGGGCCGCACCGTGCGCGAGTTCATCATCTGCGTTCTGCTGATCCCCAGCCTGGTCTGCGTCCTGTGGATGAGCGTCTTTGGCGGCACCGCCATTCATCAGGTGGTGGCTGATGGCTATACCGGCGCGCAGGATGCCGCACTTGAGCTGAAGCTATTCAAGATGCTGGATCAGCTGCCGCTGGCCTCGATCACCTCCTTTGTCGGCATCCTTCTGGTGATCGTGTTCTTCGTCACCTCTTCGGATTCCGGCTCGCTGGTGATCGACACCATCACCGCAGGCGGCAAGGTCGACGCGCCGCTGCCGCAACGGGTCTTCTGGTGCGTGTTCGAAGGTGCGGTTGCGATCGTGCTGCTGCTCGGCGGTGGTCTTGTGGCCCTGCAGGCGATGGTGATCTCCACCGGCTTGCCGTTCACCATCGTGCTGCTGCTGATGTGCTGGGCGATCCTGCGCGGATTGCAAACCGAGGCGCGCTGATCCCGGACCAGCAACGCCCAGAAACGCCCCGGAGAACTCCGGGGCGTTTGCCGTTCAGCTCTTGGCCTCATAGAAGCCGACCGAATTGCCGTCGGGGTCTTTGGCGTAGAAGAACTGCCCGTCGGGCAGCGGCACCGCCTCTGACACCACCTGCCCACCGGCGTCGGTCACCCGCGTCATCACATCGGCCAGCGCACCTTCGGCGGCCAGATGCAGGGTCGGGCCAACACCATCTGGGGCCGGGGTGCCGGGATAGATGCTCAGCGCGACCCCGGTTGCCGGGTCCTTGGGGCGAAACAGCAGCATCGGGTTGGGGCCATCGCTGACCAGTTCCAGCGCGGCGCCGGTCACATGCTCGTAGAACTTGCGCGCGCCGTCCATGTTGGTGACGGGGATCTCTCCCCAGACCAGAAAATCCTTGGGCGTATAGGCCATCATCTGCATCCTTTCGTGTTGATGTATCCCCTAGCTACCCGCCACTGTTGACAGAAAATGACATCAGGTCAGCGGTGGCCGCAGTCTCTCCGCGCTTGACCTTGCGCATCATCGCCGTCACTTCTTCTGAGACAGAAAGAGGAGAGACCATGGCCCTTGATATCGACTTTGTCCGCAGCCAGTTTCCGGCCTTTGCAGCGCCCAACCTGCAAGGTCAGGCCTTTTTCGAGAACGCCGGTGGCTCTTATACCTGTCAGCAGGTGATCAACCGGCTCACCCGCTTTTATACCGAGCGCAAAGTGCAGCCCTATGCCCCCTATGAGGCCTCGACGCTGGCGGGCGACGAGATGGACGAGGCGCGGCACCGGCTTTCCGGCATCCTCGGGGTGGCACGGGATGAGCTGAGCTTTGGCCCCTCGACCACCCAGAATACCTATGTGCTGGCGCAGGCCTTTCGCCAGTTCCTGTCTCCGGGGGAGGCGATCATCGTCACCAATCAGGATCACGAGGCCAACAGCGGCCCGTGGCGGCGCCTTGCGGATGCCGGGATCGAGGTGCGCGAATGGCAGATCGACCCGCAAACCGGCCATCTGAACCCCGCAGATCTGGAAAATCTTCTGGACGAAAACGTCCGGCTGGTCTGTTTTCCGCATTGTTCCAACGTGGTCGGGGAGCTGAACCCGGTCACCGAAATCACCGCTCTGGCCCATGCGGCTGGCGCCTTTGTCTGCGTCGATGGTGTCTCTTACGCGCCCCATGGCCTGCCCAATGTCGGCGAGCTGGGGCCGGATATCTATCTGTTCTCCGCCTATAAGACCTACGGGCCGCATCAGGGGCTGATGGTGATCCGCCGCGCCCTGGGGGAGCTGCTGCCCAATCAGGGACATTTCTTCAACGGTGACACGCTCTACAAACGCTTCACTCCGGCGGGGCCGGACCACGCTCAGGTCGCCGCCTGCGCGGGCATGGCCGACTACATCGCCGCGCTGGCCCATCATCACGGCGGCCCGTTGACCGAAGGCGCGGCACAGGGGGCCTTTGTCCACGATCTGATGCGCGCCCATGAAGTGGAGCTGCTGCAACCGCTGCTCGATATGGTGAAGGACCGCAATGATCTGCGCCTGATCGGCCCCTCTGATGCCGACAGACGCGCGCCCACTGTGGCACTGGCGCTGGATCGCCCCGCCGAAGCCGTAGCCGGTGAACTGGCCGAACATGGCATCATGGCGGGGGGCGGTGATTTCTACGCCCTGCGTGCCCTGAACGCGATGGGTGTCTCCACCGGTGACGGCGTGCTGCGGCTCAGTTTTACGCATTACACCTCGAAAAAAGAGATGACACAGTTGATCGAGGCCCTAGATCGCGTGTTGTGAAAACCGCAGCGATACAGGGACCTTGATCTTTCATGACTGACCATACCCCGCGACAGGCGCCGGTGATCTGGTGGCTGCGCCGAGACCTGCGGCTCGCCGACAACCCCGCCCTTGAGGCGGCCGTCGCCCGGGGCACCCCGGTGATCCCGCTCTTTGTCTTTGACACGCTGGATGAACATCTGGGCGCTGCGCCAAAGTTCCGGCTGGGGCTGGGGCTTGCCCATCTGGCCAAGGTGCTGGAGCAGCGCGGCAGCCGCCTGATCCTGCGGCGTGGTCCGGCAGCCGAGGTGCTGGCGCAGGTGATCGCGGAGACCGGGGCAGGGGCGGTGCACTGGAGCCGCGCCTATGATCCCGACGCCATCGCCCGCGACACCACCATCAAGGAACAGCTGAATGGGCAGGGCGTTGCGGCGCAGTCTTTTGGTGGTCATCTGCTGTTTGAACCCTGGACCGTCGAGACCAAGACCGGCGGCATGTACCGGGTCTATTCGCCCTACTGGAAATCCGTGCGCGACCGCGATGTCGCGGATCTGATCGCCGCCCCATCCCGAATACCCGCGCCGGAGCAATGGCCCGCCTCTGATGATCTGGACAGCTGGAAACTCGCCGCTGATATGCGGCGCGGCGCTGACATCGTGGCGCAATATTGCCGGGTCGGGGAAGATGCCGCGCAGGAGCGGCTGGCGGAATTCCTCGACTCCCGCGTGGCCGACTACAAACAGGACCGAGACTTTCCCGCGGTGGATGCCACATCCGGCCTGTCTGAAAACCTCGCCTGGGGAGAAATCAGCCCGCGCCGCATGTGGCATCACGGGCTGGAGGCACGTCGCGCAGGCAAATCCGGCGCTGAGCATTTTCTCAAGGAAATCGTCTGGCGCGAATTCGCCTACCACCTGATGTTCCACACTCCGCATATCCTGACCCGCAACTGGCGCCCCGAATGGGAGAGCTTCCGCTGGTCCGAGCAGGACGACGACCGGGTCGAGGCCTGGCGGCGTGGTCAGACCGGTTACAATTTCGTCGATGCCGCCATGCGCGAACTCTATGTGACCGGCAAGATGCACAATCGCGCCCGGATGATCGTGGCCAGTTTCCTGACCAAACATATGCTCACCCACTGGCGCATCGGTCAGAAATGGTTCGAGGAGTGTCTGGTGGACTGGGATCCGGCCTCCAACGCCATGGGCTGGCAGTGGGTGGCCGGCTCCGGCCCCGATGCCTCGCCGTTTTTTCGGATATTCAACCCCGACGGCCAGCTGGAGAAATTCGACCCCAAGGGCAGCTACCAATCCGCGTGGATCGCCGAAGGTCAGGACAGCCCGACGCAGACGGCGCTGGATTTCTACCGCGCGACACCCCTGTCCTGGGAGCTGTCGCCGCAGGACAGACGCGCCAGCCCCTTCGTTGATCTTAAAGAGGGTCGCGCCCGCGCGCTTGAGGTCTACGGCCAGCGCGAGCTGCCCGAGGACTGACAGATCCCTTGCCAGAAGCGCCTGATTTGGCCTAGCCTTTTCTCTGGACAGGGGCCGTGAACCCACCGGACCCGTCTAGGGGAGGAGAGAATGGCGCTCACACAGACCGAAGGACAGGCCAATCTGCCGCGCTATTTCGCGGCGATCTTTGACCAGTTGCAGGCGCTGGAGGTGGGGCAGCTGGACATCCATCTGCCGGACGGCCGGGTGTTCCGTGTCACTGGCGACCGCCCCGGTCCGGTGGCCGATCTGCGCATTCACAACCCCGATTGTTTCGCCCGGCTGATCCGCGAGGGGGATCTGGGGTTCTCCGATGCCTATCTTGATGGCTGGTGGAGCACATCCGATCTTCAGGCCTTCATGGATCTGGTACATCTGGGGTCTGAAACCGTCTATGATGGCTTTCCGGGACGCGGGCTGATCCGCGCCTATGAGCAGTTCCGCTTCTGGCTGCAACGCAATCACCGCGCGCAGGCCAAGGCGAATATCTCCTATCACTATGACCTCGGCAACGCCTTCTACGGGCTGTGGCTTGATGACACGATGACCTATTCCAGCGCCCTGTTCAAAACCGGGCAGGAAAGCTTGGAGGCAGCGCAGACCGCCAAATATGCCTCCATGGTCGACCAGATGGGCGTGCAGCCCGGCGATCACGTGCTGGAGGTCGGCTGCGGCTGGGGCGGGTTTGCCGAATATGCAGCCCGCGAACGCGGCCTGCGGGTCACGGGCCTCACCATCAGTGCCGAACAGTTGAAATACGCCCGCGAGCGCATTGAAAAGGCGGGGCTTTCCGACCGGGTCGAGCTCAGGATGCAGGATTACCGCGACTGCGAAGGCACCTTCGATGGCATTGCCTCTATCGAGATGTTCGAGGCGGTGGGCGAAAAATACTGGCCCGCCTATTTCAGGATGATCCACGACCGGCTGCGCCCCGGCGGTCAGGCCACCTTGCAGATCATCACCGTCGCCGACCGGCGCTGGACGGTCTACAAACGCGGCGTTGATTTCATCCAGAAACACATCTTTCCCGGCGGGATGCTCCCTGCGCCGGGGATCTTGCGCCAGCAGGTTGAAAATGCCGGGTTAAAGGTCATGAAATCGCTCGAATTCGGTGATAGCTACGATCAGACGCTGCGGCGTTGGCACACCACCTTTAACAGTCGCTGGGACGAGATTGCGGCCATGGGATTTGATGATCGGTTCAAAAAGATGTGGAGTTTCTATCTCACCTCCTGCGCCGCCGCGTTCAAGGCGGAAACCTGCGACGTGACCCAGATCACGCTGGCTCACCGCTGAACGAAAGCCCGGATCATGCCCACAGCCGCCCGCCTTATCGCCGCCGTCAGCATGGCGCTTGTCGCTATTGCCGCCTCTTTCCTGATCATGCCACTGATGCCCGAGGGCACCGATTTCGGCTATTTCGTGCCGCTCAACGCCGCGCTTGGCGCGCTGATCGGCTGGGTCTGGGTCGGCCGCCATGTCGGCCGCGGCGTGGTCAATGCGATCAACAACGGCGTTACCGGTGTGGCGCTGCTGGTGCTCTGGGGGCTGTTCCTGCAAGGCGCCTGGGAAATGTTTCGCCTCGCCATGCGCAACCGTTACGACGGCCCGTTTGAGGCGCTTTCGGCGATTTTTGTCATCGGTTTGGATTTCTTTTTCGTGATGGCGGTGCCACATGTGTTGCTGGCGCTGGTGATCGGCGGCATCTTCAGCGGTCTGGTGACCGAGAATGCCGCAAGACGCTGGCGCTGAGATAACAGAATTCCAACAGGATACAGACCGTGGTTGATCTTTTTGTCTATGGCACGCTGCGCCATATGCCGCTGCTTGAACTGGTGTTGGGGCGGTCCGGTGCCGCGCTGGATGTCACCCCTGCACATCTGCCCGATCACGGTGCCTTTGCGGTGGTGGATCAGCCTTTCCCGGCGATAGAGGCCCGCGTTGGCCACCGCGCACCTGGGCTGCTGCTGCGCGGTCTGACCCCGGACGATATGGCGGCGCTGAATTTCTACGAAGGCGGGTTCGACTATACGCTGCGCCCTGTCACGGTCGCGCTGGACGCAGGCGGTAGCGCCCCGGCGGAGGTCTATTTCCCGGAGCCGGGCCTGTGGCAGACCGGGGCGGCCTGGGATCTGGGCGACTGGCAGCAGAAATGGGGCGCCTTGTCGCTGCGCGCGGCAGAGGAGGTCATGGCCTATCGCGGTCGCCTGACCGCCGCCGAGGTGGCCGAGCGATTCCGCCCGATCCGCATCCGCGCCGCCGCCTGGCTCGCGGCGCAGAACCGCCCCGGCGATCCCGATCACGATCTGACCCGCGATGTCGTCGTCCACCAGCATAAACGCGCCTATCTCAACTTCTTCGCGATGGAGGAGATGGACCTGCAATTCCGCCGCTATGACGGCAGCCTCAGCCCGGTGATCAACCGGGGCGTCGCGCTGGTGGGGCAGGCGGCGGTGGTGCTGCCCTATGATCGCCGCCGCGACGCGGTTTTGCTGATCGAACAGTTCCGCGCCGCCACCTATATCGCCGGCAACCAGCGCCCCTGGATGTGGGAGCCGGTGGCCGGGCTGATCGACCCCGGCGAAACCCCCGAACAGGCCGCCCGCCGCGAGGCGATGGAGGAGGCGGGGCTGACCATCGACCAGCTGGAAACCGTCGCCCAGGTCTACCCCTCCAGCGGCGCCTCAGGCGAATTTCTGCATATTTTTGTGGGTCTCTGCGACTTTGATGAGATCGCCGGCGGCGGCGGACTGGAGAGCGAGGGCGAAGATATCCGCAGCCAGATCCTGCCCTATGAGGCGCTGATACAGGGCGTAGATGACCAGACCTATCAGGACATGCCACTGGTCACCGCCGCCCTCTGGCTGTCACGCCATCGTGAGCGCTTGCGGCAGGGCTGACCCCGCCAACCGCGCGGCGCGCCGCTATCTCGGCTTGTGGTTGTCCAATGCCTTGGCTACACCTCAACTGGAATGATCGAAAGGGATACCATGCGCATTGCACATGATCTGGCCGACGCGATCGGCCACACGCCTCTGATCCGCCTGAACCGCGTCAGCGATGAAACCGGATGTGAGATTCTGGGAAAGGCCGAGTTCATGAACCCCGGCCAGTCGGTCAAGGACCGCGCCGCACTTTATATCATCAAGGACGCCATCGCGCGCGGTGATCTGAAGCCGGGCGGCACCATCGTTGAGGGCACTGCCGGTAACACCGGGATCGGCCTGGCGCTGGTTGGCGCGTCGATGGGCTTCAAAACGGTGATCGTGATCCCCGAAACCCAGTCCGAAGAGAAAAAGGACATGTTGCGACTGGCCGGCGCCCAGCTGGTGCAGGTCCCCGCAGCGCCTTATCGCAATCCCAACAACTTTGTCCGCTATTCGGAACGTCTGGCCAAGGAACTGGCCAAGACCGAACCCAATGGCGCGATCTGGGCCAATCAGTTCGACAATGTCGCCAACCGGCAGGCCCATATCGAAACCACCGCACCCGAGATCTGGGAGCAGACCGACGGCAAGGTGGACGGCTTTGTCTGCGCGGTCGGTTCTGGCGGCACGCTGGCAGGTGTGGCCGATGTGCTCCAGCCCAAGGGCGTGAAAATCGGCCTTGCCGATCCGATGGGCGCGGCGCTTTATTCCTACTACACCACCGGTGAAATCGTGACCGAAGGCGGCTCCATCGCAGAAGGCATCGGCCAGGTGCGCATCACCAAGAACCTTGAAGGGTTCAAACCGGATTTCTGCTACCAGATCGAGGACCGCGACGCGCTGCCCTATGTCTTCGACCTCCTGCACGAAGAGGGTCTGGTGCTGGGCGGCTCCTCGGCGATCAATATCGCCGGTGCCGTGCGCATGGCCAAGGACATGGGACCGGGCAAGACCATCGTCACCGTGCTCTGTGACTATGGGACGCGCTACCAGTCGAAACTGTTCAACCCCGACTTCCTGCGTGAAAAGAACCTGCCGGTGCCGGATTGGATGACTCACACCCCGGCCTCTATCCCCGGCGTGTTCGAGGACGTATGATCGCCCTCATGCGTGGTTTTGTGAAATGTCTGGCCGGGCTGGTTCTTCTGATCAGCCTGGCCTTTCCCGCTCTGGCCCAGCTCGATGCGCGTTCGAAATCCTATTACGAGGATTGGCTGCGCACCGCGAACCGGGCCGAAAACGTCATTGATGCCAGCCGCGCCTCCAATATCGCCTTGGAACAGCTGCGCAGCGAGCTGGCCGAATTCCGGCAGACCTTCCAGACCAAGCGTGGGGAAAACGGCGAGCGTATCCAGACCCTTCAGGGCCAGCTGGACGCGCTTGGCGCCCCACCGGGCGAGGGCGAGGAAGAGCCCGAAGACATCGCCCAGCTGCGCGACGCGCTGACCCAGCAGCTCAATGAGCTGCGGGTGCCGCGCATCGTCGCCGAAGAGGCCTACAGCCGCGCCGACGGCCTGATCAACGAGATCGACAAGATCGTCCGCGAACGGCTGACCAAACGACTGTTTGAACGCGGCACCTCGCCGCTCAACCCCGAACATTGGCCCGGCGCGCTGCGGGATCTGGTCCACGCCAGCCGCGCCGTGGGCAATGAAACCCTGTCGCAGCTGCGCAATGACACCACCAGCGAACGCATCAGCGGCGATCTGGTGGGCATTCTTGTGCTGGTGCTGATCGGTATGCTGCTGATCCTGCGCGGGCGCCCATGGGCGCATCTGGCGGGTGATTACCTGCGGCGCTACGGCGCGCGGGGCACCGGCGTCTGGACCTTTGTCGTCTCGCTGCTACAGGTGCTGCTGCCGCTGATCGGTGTCATCTTTCTGGTCGCAGCGGTCGATCTTTCGGGCATTCTTGGGGTGCGCGGCAGCATCTTCCTCGAATCCGTGCCGGCCTGGGCCTTTATCATGCTGTCGTTCCACTGGCTGGGCGAGCAGCTCTATACCAATCAGATCGAGAATGATCTGCTGCCCGTACAGGAGGGCAATCAGGCCGAGACCCGCTTTCTGATCGACATGATGGCGGTGATCCTGGTGCTGCAGGATGTTTTTGCCACCATCGAGCGGATCCAGAACATCCCGGACAGCAGTTCCGCGGTCTATGCCTTTCCGCTGATCAGCTGTGCTGCGCTGATCCTGCTGCGTCTGCACCGCATCGGGGCCAAGCAGCGTCAGGCACAGAGCGAGGAGGAGCCCGAGGAAGGCGCCATCGCCGCCGGGGCCAATCGCATCATCGCGGTGGTGCGCCGGGCGATCTACCTTCTCGGCTTTGCCGGGCCGCTGCTGGCTGCGGTGGGCTATCTCAACGCGGCCGAGGCGGTGATCTACCCGGCCATGCTGACGCTGGCGATGCTGGCGGGCTTGTTTGTCCTGCAACGGTTCTTTGCCGATCTCTACGGCTTTGTCACCGGCAAGGGTAGCGCCGCCCGCGACTCGCTCTTCACGGCGCTGATCGGCTTTGCACTGGCGCTGGTGGCGCTGCCGATGCTGGCGCTGATCTGGGGCGCGCGGGTTGCGGATCTGACGGAGCTGTGGTCGAACTTCCTCGAGGGCTTCCAGATTGGCGACACCCGTATTTCGCCCACCGCCTTTCTGACCTTTGTGACCATCTTTGCCGTCGGCTACGGTCTGACCCGGCTGGTGCAGGGCAGCCTGCGCAACGCGCTGCTGCCCAAGACCCGCATTGATGTCGGCGGCCAGAATGCCATCGTCTCCGGCATGGGCTATGTCGGGATTTTCCTGGCCGCTCTGGTGGCGATTTCGATGGCTGGTCTGGATCTGTCCTCGCTCGCCATTGTCGCCGGTGCGCTCTCTGTGGGCATCGGCTTTGGTCTGCAAACCATCGTGTCGAACTTTGTCTCCGGCATCATCCTTCTGGTCGAGCGCCCGGTGTCCAAGGGCGACTGGATCGAGGTTGGCGGCCTGATGGGCTATGTGCGCGATATCTCCGTGCGCTCCACCCGGATCGAGACCTTCGACCGCACCGATGTGATTGTTCCGAACTCGGATCTGATCACCGGCACCGTCACCAATTACACCCGCGGCAATACCGTGGGCCGGGTGATCGTGCCTGTCGGGGTCAGCTACGGCACCGACCCGCGCAAGGTCGAGGCCATCCTGATCGAGGTCGCCAAGGCACATCCGATGGTGTTGATGAACCCGCCGCCATCGGTGGTGTTTCAGGGCTTTGGGGCGGACAGTCTCAACTTTGAGATCCGCGCGATCCTGCGCGATGTGAACTGGGTCCTGTCGGTGAAATCCGACATGAACTACGACATCGCCCGCCGCTTCGACGAGGCCGGGATCGAGATCCCCTTCGCCCAGCGCGATATCTGGATCCGCAACCCCGAGGCGCTGGCCGGGGCGGCGGCGGCGGCCGCGGCGCCTGAAGCTGCGCCCGACTCTGGCCCCGGATCTGTTCAGGACAGCGCGGCCCGGCCATCACCGGCTGCGGCAGCGGCGCCCGCCAGCAAACGCCCCGAAACCCCGGATCTGGAGGACCTCTCCAACCGGGACGATGCAGCCGACAGCGGCGATGAAGACGGAGACGGCGATCGATGACCGACCAATTGTTCCTGACGGATGCCTATGCACAACAGGCCCCGGCGCAGATCATTGACCACACAAACGAAGGCGGGCTGGTGCTGAACCAGTCCGTCTTTTACGCAACCGGGGGCGGGCAACCGGGCGATACCGGTCATCTCAGCTGGTCCGATGGGGCAGGGGCGCACCGCCTGACCATCACCAATACGGTAAAGGGGGAGGCGGGCGCCATTGTCCTGCTGCCGGAACCTGACCAGCCGCTGCCCAGCGTCGGGCAGGAGGTGACGCAGACCCTCGACTGGGACCGCCGCCTTGGCCATATGCGCATCCATACCGCGCTGCACCTCCTCTCGGTGGTGATTCCCCTGCCGGTCTCCGGCGGTTCCATCGGCGCCGACAAGGGGCGGCTTGATTTTGACATGCCCGAGGCGCCGGAGGACAAACAGGCGCTGGAGGATGCGCTTAACGCCCTCATCAGCCGCGATCTGGAGGTCAGCGAACGCTGGATCACCGAAGAGGAGCTGGATGCAAACCCCGATCTGGTGAAAACCATGTCGGTGGCGCCGCCCCGTGGCAATGGCCGCATTCGGCTGGTGCGGATCGGTACGACGCAGGAGCAGATCGACCTGCAACCCTGCGGCGGCACCCATGTGCGCAGCACCGCTGAAATTGGTCCTATCCGCCTTGGAAAGGTTGAAAAAAAGGGCAAGCAGAACCGCCGTGTCTACCTGCATCTGGGGGCTTGAGCGCGGGCTGCAAATAAGTTTCTGCAAGAGTGAATTTTTTGCTGTTTTCGCTCTTGCAATTGCTTCCGTGATCCGTCAATAGTCCGCCCAACGGAGAGGTGGCCGAGTGGTCGAAGGCGCACGCCTGGAAAGTGTGTAGGCGGGGAACCGTCTCCAGGGTTCGAATCCCTGTCTCTCCGCCATAACATCTAGACCAAGATGGTTTTATGACAGCCGCCACAGCATGTGGTGGCTTTTTGCGTTTCAGACCTTGCCCCCCGTGATCCATCAGCCTCCTGTCAGATCGTGGCGACCGCGGCTTGATCGACAAAATGATAGACGTCTATCAGAAAATGATATACGTCTGTCAAAACTGCCGGAAACAGATGGGCTGCAAGGATGGGAAAACCAACCCTACATGATGTCGCTGCTGCGGCCGGGGTCAGCTACGCCACGGCGGACCGGGTGCTGAACAATCGCGGCGGGGTGGCGAAAAAATCGCAGGACCGGGTGCGCGCCGCCATTGCCGAGCTGGGCTATCAGCGCGATATCACCGCCGCCAATCTGTCACGCCGTCGCCGCTACCGGTTTGCCTTTCTGCTGCCGATGGCGGGCGAGGGCTTCTTTGCCCGGCTGCATGAGCATGTCCAAAGCGAACAGACCCGCCGCGCGCAGGCGCGCCAGCAGATCACCATCACCCATGTGCCTGCCTTCGATGCGGCGGCGCTGGTGCGGGCGATCGAAAACTGCGCCGCCGAGGATTACGACGGTCTCTGCCTTGTGGCGGTGGAGGATCCGCAGGTTGAGGCCGCGCTGACCAGCCTGCGGGCCAGGGGTGTTGCCGTGGTCACACTGGTCGCCGACAGCCCGGAAACCACGCGGGATGCCTATGTGGGGATCGACAACCGGACTGCAGGTCGCACCGCAGGCGACCTGATGGTGTTGGCCCATCGCGGAGCGGCCTCCGAAGGGCGGGGCCGGATCCTTCCCATCACCGGCAGTCTCAGCGCCCGCGATCATGCCGACCGCTACGCCGGGTTCTGCGATGTGGTCTCGCCCGGTCTGCCGGTGCTGCCACCGCTGGAGACCGGCGACGACCCCGATGTGCTGGAACAGGCGCTGCGCCGCGCGCTTGATGCAAACCCCGACATTACCGGGGTCTACAATCTGGGTGCCGGCATTCCGGGGCTGGTCGCGGCCCTGTCGGCGACGGCACGGCCGCACCCTCCGGTGGTGATCAGCCACGAACTCTGCGCCGCGACCCGCGATGCCGTGGCGCAGGGCCTTATTGATGCGGTGATCGACCAGAAACCGGCGCAGGAAATCACCGCCGCCCTAGCGGCCCTTGTCGCGCTCAGCGACGGGCTGCCGTTCGACCCGCTGACCGCGCAGATCATTCCCGCCGTCCATTTCAAACACAACATGCCCCCGCAGCCTGCGGTCGGGCCAGAAGAGAGGGCCTGACCATGGCTGGCTATTTCGACGACATCGCAGCAATCACCTACAATCCAGATGGCGACGGGCTGGCCTATCGCCACTACAACCCCGATGAAATGATCATGGGCAAACGGATGGAGGATCACCTGCGCTTTGCCGTCTGCTACTGGCACAACTTTGTTTGGGAGGGGAACGACCCCTTTGGCGGGCAGACCTTTGATCGGCCGTGGTTCCCCGCCGATACCATGGATCTGGCGCGCATGAAGGCGGAGGCCGCCTTTGACATGTTCCGCATCCTCGGCGTGCCGTACTACTGTTTCCACGACCACGATATCCGGCCAGAAGGCGCAAGCCTCGCCGAAAGCCACAAACGCCTGAACCAGGTGGGCGATGTGCTGGAACAGAAAATGGCAGATGGCGGTCCGAAACTTCTGTGGGGGACGGCCAATATGTTCTCCAACCGCCGCTACATGGCCGGCGCCAGCACCAATCCCGACCCGGATGTCTTTGCCTATTGCGCCTCCACCGTGCGCGCCTGCATGGATCTGACCCATCGTCTGAACGGCGAGAACTATGTCCTTTGGGGCGGACGCGAGGGCTATGAAACCCTGCTCAACACCGATCTGTCGCGTGAGCTGGAGCAGATGGGCCGCTTCCTGTCGATGGTGGTCGATTACAAACACAAGATCGGCTTCAAAGGCGCGATCCTGATCGAGCCAAAGCCGCAGGAGCCGACCAAACACCAATATGACTACGACGTGGCCACCGTTTACGGCTTCCTCAAACGCTTTGGTCTTGAGGATGAGGTGAAGGTGAACATTGAACAGGGTCACGCCATCCTCGCCGGTCACAGCTTTGAACATGAGATCGCCATGGCCAATGCGCTGGGGATCTTTGGCTCCATCGACATGAACCGCAACGACTACCAGTCCGGCTGGGACACCGATCAGTTCCCCAACAACGTGCCGGAGGTGGCGCTGGCCTATTATGAAATTCTGCGCGGCGGTGGCTTTACCAGCGGCGGCACCAATTTCGATGCCAAGCTGCGCCGTCAGTCGCTGGATGCCGAGGATCTGATCGCGGCCCATGTGGGGGCCATGGACGTCTGCGCGCGGGGGCTACGCGCCGCCGCTGCCTTGCTGGAAAGTGATAGCCTCGAGGCCAAGCGCCGCGACCGTTACGCCGGTTGGACCACTGCCGAGGCGCAGGCCTATCTGGCCGAGGGCGCAACGCTGGAGGCCATCGCCGATCAGGCCGAGGCCAGGGCGCTTGATCCGCAGCCGGTCTCTGGCCGTCAGGAACAGCTGGAGGCGGTGGTCAACCGCTTCGTCTGAGGCGGCAGGACCACGGCGTAATGGGGAGAGGGCACAGATATGTATCTTGGCATTGATCTTGGCACATCGGGGCTACGCGCGCTGATGACCGATGCGGCGGGCAGGCCCGTCGCCTCGGCTGAGGCGCAGTACTGCGTGCAGACCCCCCATCCCGGCTGGTCGGAACAGGATCCCGGCGACTGGATCACGGCGCTGGATCGCGCGATGGACCAGCTGCGGGATACCCCCGGCTATGGTCAGATATGCGGCATTGCAGTGGCAGGGCATATGCACGGTGCGGTGCTGCTGGACGGCGCAGATCAGGTGCTGCGGCCCTGCATCCTGTGGAACGACACCCGTTCCGCCGCTGAGGCGGCTGAGCTGGACGCAACGGCGCAGGTCCGCGATCTGAGCGGCAATATCGTCTTTCCGGGGTTCACCGCGCCGAAACTTTTGTGGGTGCAGCGCCACGAGCCGGAGATTTTTGCCAATACGGCCAAGGTCCTGCTGCCTGCGGCCTATCTGAACCTGCATCTGACCGGGCGCCATGTGGCTGACATGTCCGACAGCGCAGGCACCTCCTGGCTGGATGTGGGCGCGCGGGACTGGTCGGAGCCCCTGCTGCGCGCGGGTCGCATGCGGCGCGATCAAATGCCGGATCTGGTCGAGGGCTGCGAGCCTGGTGGTACCCTGCGTCCCGAACTGGCCGCGCGCTGGGGATTTGGCAAAGACGTGACCGTGGCCGGTGGCGCAGGCGACAATGCCGCTGCGGCCTGTGGCACCGGGGTGATGGCACCGGGGCAGGGGTTTGTCTCGCTTGGCACCTCCGGTGTGGTGCTGACCGCGCGAGACGGGTTCCACCCGGATCCGGCAACGGCGGTGCATACCTTCTGTCACGCGATCCCGGAGCGCTGGTATCAGATGGGGGTGATGCTCTCGGCCACCGATTGCCTGAACTGGCTGGGCCGGATCACCGGACGCAGCCCTGCGGATCTGACAGCAGGTCTTGGCGATCAGCTGCGCCCCCCCGGCGAGGTGACATTCCTTCCCTATCTCTCCGGTGAGCGCACGCCGCATAACTCGGCAAGCCTGCGCGGTGGGTTTCAGGGGCTGTCGGTCGCGACCACGCCCGAGGATATGGCCCGTGCGGTGATGGAGGGTGTCTGCTACGGGCTGCGCGACTGTCTGGCGGCGCTGCGCAGCACCGGCGCTGAGCTGGACAGCTGTCTGGTCATCGGCGGCGGCAGCAGATCACCCTATTGGGTCAAGCTGCTGGCCACGGTGCTGGACCTGCCGCTGCATCTCCCGCAGGGGGGTGAGTTCGGCGCCGCGCTTGGTGCGGCGCGACTGGCCCGGCTGGCGGTGACAGGTGAGGATCCCGCCGAGGTTCTGACCGCGCCGCAGATCGCGCGCACGGTCACCCCCGATGCTGCCCTGCGCGATGGTTTTGACGCAGCCTATGCAACCTTTCGCCAGCGGGTCAGCGACATGATCTGAGCGCTGGTCGGCGCCTCAGGCGGCGTCACGGGCCGGGCGAATCGTAAATCAGCCCGTGGTGGCGACAAGTTGTCTAAAATTCTCCCCATTGTTGCGCGCCGTGGGACAACCCCTGCGCCCAGCGGTTCGCGTGATGGATCTGACAGAGGGCGGCTGTGCGCTCTGATGATCTGCCATTGTTTGCAGGATGGCGACAAACGGCGGTTGTTTCGCGGCGGTGACGGCAGATCCTGCGGGATCGCGCGGTGGCGGCGGTCAGACCGGAAACAATCCCCGGCCTCTGGGGAGGGGATCATCGGTCGGCCGGGCCGGCGGATGCACGCTGATTAAGATTTTGTTCTTTTTTAGGCAGATTTGCCCGCGTAGGGTAATCCCATGCTGCCACAGGATGAGTGGCGCTCTCTTCAAAGCTGTACCCCGAGGTGTGGCGCCCCTTTGCAATACCAAGGCAGGCTAGGGACCGGTTGCACGGCTGTGCGACCGGGGTGGTCGGGCTTTGGGACGGAGATCATGACGTGCCTTGCTTTACGCCCGGAACAACTGTTGCGACCCCTCAGGGGAGCTGCGCTGTCGAGGATCTGAGCGTCGGGGACCGTGTGGTGACCCGTGACAATGGTCTGCAGCCCATTCGCTGGATCGGGCGGCGGAGGCTGGATCGCAGCGCCCTGCAGGCGGCGGCACATCTGCAACCGGTGCTGATCGCGGCAGGGTCGCTTGGCAACGGGATGCCGGAGCGGGATCTGCTGCTCAGCCCGAGCCATCGGGTGCTGATCGGCAATGACAAGACTGCGTTTTATTTCGAGAATCGCGAGATACTGGTCGCGGCCAAACATCTGACCGGATTGTCCGGGGTCGATGCGGTAGAGACCACCAGCATCGACTATCTGCATTTTGTCTGTGAGGACCATCAGGTGGTCTGTGCCGACGGGGCGTGGATCGAGTGTTTTCAGCCTGCCGACCAGTCCCAGCGCGGGTTGGATCGCGCCCAGCGCGATGAGGTGCTGATGCTGTTTCCCGAGTTGCAGACACGGCCGCCGGTGCCCGGTGCGCCCGCTGCGCAGCAGTCGCGCCGACGGCCGGGGTGCAAGGCGGGGGCGCAGTGGTTCATCCACTAGCCCTGTGTAGCCCTGTGGCCTAATCGCTTTTGAATGTCGTGCGCGCGCGGCGCCAGGCCGTCCACGCCTCGGGTGTGTCCAGATCGGTGAGCGCATGGGCCTCGGGCAGCGGCACCGGGTGAATGGTCTCTCCCTGATCCTGTGCAGCCTTTAGAACCGCGCGGGCGCCCTGATCGCCGCTGAGCTGGCCGAGCGCGGCGAAATACCGGCGGGGAAAGACCACCGGATGTCCAAACCGCTCCTGCGCCCCGGTGATTGGGCCTGTGGCTGCACCGGTTGCTGTCCCGGTCGCGCGCAGGATCCGGTCTGGCAGCGCCATAGCGCTGCCCGCGACCTGAGCCAGATCGGCTTGCGTCAACTCCGGCATATCGGCAGGCAGGATCATCACCGTCTCGTAGCTCTTGGTCAGACCTGCGATGCCTGAGCGAATGGAGGCGGCCATGCCCTCCTGCGCGTCCGGCACAAAGAGCGCTGTTGCAGCGGGGCAGGCGCGGCTGAGCAGCTGGGCTCTTGGGTGGGGTGCGGCTGGCAAGGTGACATAGGTGTCCTGCCCGGTGCCAAGGGCCGCCCCGCAGATCCGGGCCAGAAGCGGTGTTCCGTCGATCTCCTCCAGCAGTTTGTCACGCCCGCGCATCCGCGAGGCGCTGCCGGCAGCGAGGATCAGAATGGCGATGGCGGTCATATCTGTCGCCTCCCTGGCGTGGTGCCGCGCTGTCGGAAGCCTCCGGCGGGGATATTTAGGGCCAGAAGAGGAGAGGGGTCCAGAAAAAGTGACAGGGCAGGTCAGTGAGGCTGACATAATGTTTCGCGTGCGAAACATTGGGGCCGGGGCAGGACCCATCTGTTGCGCGAAAGCGGCGGCCCGGCGCGCGCCGACATGGCAACAGTGGGGGAGACGGGTCAGAAATATTGACCCGCCTGCTGCTGTCAGCCGCGCATCCGGGCGCCGTCGGCATCAAACAGCGGCCTGGTGATCAGTCGGGCCTTGTGCATCTTGCCCAGGATCTCGATCTCGACCGCCAGACCCTCTTCAGCGCGGTCGGTGGGGACAAAGCCGAGTGCGATGGATTTCTGCGCGTGGTGGGAGTAGCCGCCGGAGGTGCAGAAGCCCACAACTGCGCCGTCCAGCCAGATCGGCTCATAGGCGGTCACATCTGCGTCGTCAGCCTCCACCTCAAAGGCGCAGAGCCGGCGGGCTGGCGGTGTGTCGCGTCCGGCCTCAGCCGCGGCGCGGCCAATGAAATCAACGGGTTTCTTGAAGGAGATAAAGCGGTCCAAGCCGGTTTCCGCCGCCGTGTAATCGGGAGAGAATTCGCGCAGCCAGGAGCCGAAGAACTTGTCCAGGCGCAGCGACATCATCGCCCGCATGCCGAAGGGCTTCATGCCGTGGGGCTGGCCTGCAGTCCACAGCGCGTCCCACAGGGCGCGCTGGCTGGGCAGGTCGCAGTAGATTTCATAGCCCAGATCCCCGGTATAGCTGACCCGCTGCACGATGCAGTCGGCCATGCCCAAGTTCAGGCGGCGCACATCCATGAAGCGCATGTCCGAGATGTCTTGCCTTGTGCAGGCTTGCAGGACCGCGCGCGCGCGGGGGCCTGCGATCTGGAAGCCTGTGCGGGTGTCGGAGATGTTTTCCAGCTGAACGCCCGCGTCCAGGTTCTGCAGGAACCAGCGCATATGATAGGCCTGCGCGCCGTAAGAGGCGGTGAGCTGGAACTCGTCCTCGGACAGGCAGGAGATGGTGAAATCACCGATCAGGCGACCCTTGGGCGACAGCATCGGGGTCAGCGACAGGCGGCCCGGCTGTGGCACCCGGCCGGCCATGATGCGGTCGAGCCAGGCGCGGGCGCCGGCGCCTTTGACCAGGTATTTGCCGAAGTTGTGGACCTCGTTGATGCCGAGGTTTTCGCGCACCGCTTTGACTTCGCGTGCGGTGGCCGCGAACGCGTTGGAGCGGCGGAAGGAGGGGGTTTCATAGCGCGGCTCGTCGCCTGTGGCGAAGTAGTTCGGCACCTCCAGCCCGTATTGCGCGCCCCAGACCGCGCCCATGCCATCGAAGATGTCATACATCGGGGTGCTGCGGAACGGGCGGGCCGCGGGCAGCTCCTCGTTCGGGTAGGCGATGGAGAAGCGTTTCTGATAGTTTTCAATAACTTTGGGCCGAGTATAGCCCGGAGTGATCCAGCCGCCGAAGCGGGCGCAGTCCATTGCAAAGGTATCGCGCTCGCATTCGCCTTCAACCATCCATTGCGCCAGCATCAACCCGACGCCGCCGCCCTGGCTAAAGCCGGCCATGACGGCGCAGGCGGACCAGTAGTTGCGCATCCCCGGCACCGGGCCGACCAGCGGGTTACCGTCGGGGGCAAAGGTGAAGGGGCCGTGGATCACCGATTTGACGCCTGCGCGTTCGAGCGCCGGGAAGCGTTTGTAGGCGAAGGCGATGCTGTCCTCGATCTTGTCGAAATCATCGGGCAGCAGTTCGTGGCCGAAGTCCCATGGCGTGCCATCGACGGCCCAGGGTTTGCAGGGCTGTTCATAGAAGCCGATGCAGAGGCCGCGGCCTTCCTGACGGAGGTAGCTTTCGCCGGCCGGGTCCATCACATGCGGATGCTCGCCCCCTGCGTTGATGATTTCGGCGATCTCCGGCACCTCGTCGGTGACGATATATTGATGCTCCATCGGGTGCAGGGGCATGTAGATGCCGGCCATGGCGCCCACCTCGCGCGCCCAGAGGCCGCCGGCGTTGACGATATGTTCGGCGTGCACTGTGCCCTTGTCTGTGACCACATCCCAGCTGCCATCGGGGCGCTGGCTGGTCTCGATCACCTTGCAGTGGGTTTCAATCGTGGCGCCGCCCATGCGCGCGGCGCGGGCATAGGCGTGGGTGGTGCCGGAGGGGTCGAGGTGGCCATCGAGCGGGTCATACAAACCGCCGATGATGCCGTCGATATTGGTGACCGGGGCGATTTTCTTGATCTCCTCGGGAGAGATGATCTCGGTTTCCAGCCCCATGAACCGGTGCTTGGCGCGCTCCGCCTTCAGCATGTCGAAGCGTTCCTGGTTGTCCGCGAGGGTGACGCCGCCGACATGGTGCAACCCGCAGGACATGCCGGTGATCTCCTCCAGCTCCTTGTAGAGCTTGATGGTGTAGCCCTGCAGCGCCGCCATGTTGGTGTCGCCGTTCAGCGTATGGAAGCCGCCCGCCGCGTGCCAGGTGGAGCCTGAGGTCAGCTCCGAGCGTTCCAGCAGCAGGACATCGGACCAGCCGAGCTTGGTCAGGTGATAGAGCACCGAGCACCCCACAACGCCGCCACCGATCACCGCTACCCGTGTTGTCGTCTTCATCTTGCATCCCCCACTGGCTGTTTGCGGTTATTCTGGACAGATGTGTTTAGTAGTCCAGCAAAAACGCGACATCAGCCGTCGGGATTGAGCGCTGCAAGGACGAACCGGGCGTCAGCCGTGGGGCGCTGCATCAAAAAAAGCCGCCACCCGGTGGGGCGGCGGCCTGATGATGCGGGGGCGCGGTTGCGTTATTGCAGCGGGCGGATTTTCAGCTCCGTCACGCGGTTGCCGTCGCGGGCGGTGACCTCAAAGCGGAAATTATGGAAGGAAAAGACCTGCCCCACGACGGGGATTGTCTGCGCCTCGTGAATGACCAGACCGGCGATGGTGTTGGCCTCGTCATCGGGCAGCGACCAATCGGTTGCGCGGTTGAGATCGCGAATGGTGGTGGCGCCATCGACCAGATAGTTGCCGTCGCTGGTTTTCTTCACCACGGTTTCCTCATCCGGGTCGAATTCATCGGTGATCTCGCCGACGATTTCCTCAAGGATGTCTTCCAGGGTGATCAGGCCCTGCAGGGTGCCGTATTCATCGACCACCAGCGCAAAATGGGTGCGTGCGCGCAGGAACTGGCGCATCTGTTCATCCAGTGTGGTGGTTTCCGGGACGAAATAGGGCGGTTTGGTCACGCTGGTGATATTGAAGTTGCGCAGCGAGGCGGCATCGCCGTCGGGGCCGCCGATCTGGGCGTACATCTCCCGCAGAAGATCCTTGGCATGGAGCACGCCTATGATGTTCTCCGGCTCGTCCTTGAACACCGGCAGGCGGGTGTGCGGCGAGGTCAGACATTGTTCGAGGATCTTCTGTGGCTCAAGGCTGGCGTCGATCATCTCGATATTGGAGCGGTGCAGCATGATTTCCTCGACAAACCGGTCGGAGAGATCAAGGGCGCCAAGGATCCGGTCGCGGTCTTCCTTTTCGACCACGCCTTCGGAGTGGCCAAGGTGCAGGGCGCCGGCGATTTCCTCGCGGACGGCCATGATGTGGCTGTTGGGGTCGATGCGTACGCCAAACAGGCGCAGCACACCGCGCACCAGAAGGCGGACGGCCCCCACCACGGGGGCCAGCAGCGTGACCAATATGCCAATCGGAGGGGCAACGGCGGCGGCGGCTTTCTCGGCATTGGAGATGGCGTAGGTCTTGGGCAGGACCTCGGCAAAGATCAGCACCAGAAGGGTCATGACCAGGGTGGCCAGCGCGACACCGCTTTCGCCCAAGGCGCGGGTGAACAGCGCGGTGGCCAGCGAGGTGGCGAGGATATTCACCAGGTTGTTGCCCAAGAGGATCGAGCCGATCAGCCGTTCGCTGTCTTCGGTGATCGCCAGTGCACGTTTGGCGCCGTTGGAGCCCTTGTCGGCCTGCGAACGCAGCTTGCCCCGCGAAGAGGCTGTCAATGCGGTCTCGGAGCCAGAGAAAAACCCCGACAGAACCAGCAGAAAGACAATTGCGCCGGCGGTGGTCCAGAAGGTGGAATCGACAAAGGTCGTGGTGCTGTCCATCAGAGTCCCGAAAGAAATGTTGTGATCCCCATGGTTATGGGGTGCCGACCGCTCTGTCGCAAGGGGGGAGGTGGCGCGCTCGCGCCGTGCGGGAGCTATTCTGTTCCCGACAGGTCGGTTTTACCCGGTGGGGCGGGGTGATCGGCAGCCCCGGCAGGGCGGGCCAGCGGGTGATGGTCCAGCACCAGCTCGCTCAGCCGGGCGTCCAGCACATGGGTGTAGATCTCGGTGGTGGCAATATCGGCATGGCCAAGCAGTGCCTGGATCGCCCGCAGATCGGCGCCATTGGTCAGAAGATGCGTGGCAAAGGCGTGGCGGAGGGTATGGGGCGACACCGCTTCGGGCGCGATGCCCCCGACGACGGCAAATTCCTTGATCAGCAGATAGAACCGATGCCGGGTCAGATGGCCGGATTTGCCACGCGACGGGAACAGGAAACGCGAGGGGGCGGCCCCTTTGGCAACGGCGGCCTCCTCAGCGGTGTCGCGCGCGGTAAGCCAGGCCGCCAGCGCATCGCGGGCCGGCGGCGACAGCGGCACCATGCGTTCCTTGCCGCCCTTGCCCAGCACCAGCAACATGCGCGGATCGCCCCGCGCAGCCGCCACCGGCAGGCCAACCAGCTCGCTCACCCGCATGCCGGTGGCATAGAGCAGCTCCATCAGGCAGGTGTTGCGCAGCCGGTCGGCGGTGCTGCGGCCAGACTGGCGGGCGGCATAGAGCAACCGGTCGACCTCGATCACCTCAAGGGTCTTGGGCAGGGCCTTCTGGCGTCCCGGCCCCTTGATCTGGATCGCGGGATTGTCGCTGCGCCAGCCTTCGTCAAAGGCAAAGCGGTAGATCTGCTTGATCGCGGAGAGGCGGCGGGCGCGGGTGGCGCGGGCCAGCCCTTCGGCGTCGCAGGAGATCAGATAGGCTTCGATATCATCGCGGGAGGCCCTGCCAAAACCGAGGTTTTTATGGGCAAGCCAGCTGGCGACATCCTTCAGATCGCGGCCATAGGCCAGCAAGGTGTTGCGCGCCGCACCGAGATCGGCGGCCTGCGCATCCAGAAAGGTGGAGATCCATTGCAGATCATCCTGCGGGGCATGGGCGGGGCTGCTCATCGGGGAGGGGCCATGGCGGCGGGCCTAGCGGCGGTTCAGCAGCAGCAGCTGCAAGGCGGCGCGGCGGGCGGTATCCTCGAGTCCGACGGCGCGGAAGGTTGCCAGCGCATCGGTGAGATCGCCGAGATTGCCCTCGGCGCCCTGGGCAAAGAGCTGCATCGCGCGCAGGATCGATTCGCCGAGCTGGCCATTGTCCAGCAGGCGCTGAAGCTTGCGGGGGGCAGCACTTTCGGGGGCAAAGGCGGCGGCGATCGCCTGCTCAAGACCGCTATGTGCCAGCTCGGCCGTCGGCACGCCCTGCGCCACCGCCGCGACAAATGCGGCGTGGCCCTTCAGATCCGGCAGGCTGTGGGAGGCGGTTTCATAGGTCGGGGCCAGCAGGCGGATGCGCCAGGCCAGCTGTGCGGCGCTGCCCTCCAGCGGGATCCGCGCCAGCCGGTCGGCAAAAAGATCGGCAAAGGCGGTTTCGATCTCAGCGGTGCGCATGGCCTGCCAGACCTTTGGCAGGGTCTTGCTGACGGCCTCGGCGCTGCCGGTTTCGAGTGCGGTTTCAAAGCGTTGCAGCGCCGCAACCCGGTCCCAGATGCCGCCGGACGCCGCGGGGGCGCGTTCGGAATAGAGCCCCAGCAGATGATTGGGGTTCAGCGCGCCGATGCGGGTCAGCCGTTCAGCCGCTTCCAGCTGCGCCTTCCAGCCGGCGATATCGCGCAGATCTGCCGCTGCAAACGCGCGGGGCAGATTGGCGGTCGGGCGGCGTTCTCCGATGGTTTCATACAGGCGGAAGGTCAGCGGATCCGGCGATTTGGGCGCTCGCAGGGGGGCGGCATCCTCGAACACATCGGGGTTGAGGAAGCGGTCCAGAAGGTCGAGCTGGCGGCTGTCGACCAGTTCAAGCGCATGGGCGGCCTCCAGCAGCAGCGCGGCGGTCGGCCAGTCGCCGAGCCGGGCGGCGCAGAAGATGCGGGCGGCGTAATCGGGCGCCAGATGCGGCTGTTCCTGCAGGGCACGGCAGGCGGTCTGCTCGTCACCGGTCAGCAGGGTGGCGTCGAACCAGCGCTTGAACCGGGCGGTGCTGCGGGTGGGGCCTGCCTGTTCGGCCAGGGCCTGCGCCGGGTCCGGGGCGCCAAGATCCATCAGCCGGTCCAGCCGCGCCAGCAGCAGCGTCTCGCCGCCCTCGGCAGGCGGGCGGGTTTCCGACAGCAGCAGGGTGAACATCAGCGACTGCATCGCCGGGGAGTTGCGCACAGGCACGGCGGCCAGCAGGGTGGCCAGCTCCTCGGCGCTGCTGCCGCGCCACAGGTCGACAGGCAGTCCGGTGGAGGCGGGTTTGACAAGGCCGACGGGCGCAACAAGGCTGGCGAGCGGCGTCACGGTGACCTCGGGGCGTCGGGCAGACCCGGCGACGGGTGGTTCCAGCAGAACGGTGCCGGGCAGCCCTGCATCCGGCGCCGGCGTGGCCAGCCAGTCGATGGCGGCGAGCGGATCATCCGGTTTTGCGGCCCGGCTGCCCGGTCGCGGCGTCTTGGCCGCGGGGGGCGTGGTTGATGGGGGCGTGGCAGCGGGTGCGGGGGGGCGCGTGGTCGCGGGCGATTGTGCCGGGGCCGAAGCGGCAAGGCCAACGCCGACCGCCACCCCGAGGCTCAGCGTCAGGGGGCGGGTCAGGGACGCGATCTGCGCCAGTCGCTGGGTGATCAGGGCGGGGGCGGCCTCGCATTCTCTGCCCGAGGGAGAGAGCACAGGGGCCGACTCACCGCGCCGTTTTCTAGTCGGCATTCAGAACCACCGGTTTGCGGACCTCGGAGGTGGGGGCGTCGAAATCCGCCCCGAACCACGGCCCGACATAGGCATAGATCACCAATCCGATCGCTGCCAGTATAACTAAATAAAGTAGGTATTTGATCAATCGCCCCATGGGTGTCCCGCTGACTGCTTCTTTGGCTTTTGTGCAAGTTATATATGGCCTTTTTAGCAATATCACGTCATTCACTGAAGAATGAGCGAAAAAGAGCAAACACTCAGTGGCGCGGGTGACCGCCGGGTGCCCGGAGCGCTGAAGAAGACCATCGTCATGGTGGGGATGATGGGGGCAGGGAAGACGGCCGTGGGCCGGGCCCTTGCTGCCCGTCTGAAGGCCCCGTTTCTGGACAGCGATCACGAAATCGAGGCCGCGGCCAACCGCACCATTCCCGAAATCTTTGCCCGCGATGGCGAGCCGTTCTTTCGGCAGAAGGAGCGCCAGGTCATCCGGCGTCTTCTGGATGAGGAGCGTGGCGTGCTGTCCACCGGCGGTGGTGCGTTCCTGGCCGAGGAAAACCGCAGGATCATCTCCGAACGCGGGGTCGCGATCTGGCTGAATGCGGATCTTGAGGTGCTGTGGAACCGGGTCAAACACCGCGACACGCGGCCCCTGCTGCGCACCAAGGATCCCCATGCGACGCTGTCGGCGCTCTATCATGAACGGGTGCCTTATTATGCGCAGGCGGATCTGACCGTGGTGTCGGACGGGCAGGCGTCGATAGATGAAATGGTGAACCGGGTGATCGAGGCGCTGCGCGCCCGCCCGGACGTGCTGGAGTGGATATGATGGTGCAGTTCAGCTTGGAACGGGTTGTGCATGTCGACCTGGGCGAGCGGGCCTATGACGTGGTGATCGGGCCGGATCTTCTTGCGGATGTGGGCGCGCGGCTGAAACCATTGCTGCGCCGTCCGAAAGTGGCGGTGCTGACCGATGAGACGGTGGCTGCGCATCATCTGGAGGCCTTGCAGGCCGGGCTAGCGGAAGCGGGCATCGAGATGGCGGCGCTGGCGCTGCCCCCCGGAGAAAGCACCAAGGGCTGGCCGCAGTTCAGCCGCGCTGTGGAATGGCTGCTGGAGCAGAAGGTCGAGCGCAATGACATCGTCATCGCCTTTGGCGGCGGCGTCATCGGCGATCTGGCCGGGTTTGCGGCGGCTGTGTTGCGCCGCGGGGTGCGGTTTGTGCAGATCCCGACGTCGCTGCTGGCGCAGGTCGACAGCTCCGTCGGCGGCAAGACCGGCATCAATGCGCCGCAGGGCAAGAACCTGATCGGGGCCTTTCATCAGCCCTCGCTGGTGCTGGCGGATACCGCGCTGCTGAGCACGCTGACGCCGCGCGATTTTCTGGCCGGCTATGGCGAGGTGGTCAAATACGGGCTGCTGGGGGATGCGGCGTTTTTCGACTGGCTGGAGGCGCAGGGGCCGACATTGGCGGCCGGTGCGCGCGCGGCACGGGTGGAGGCGGTGACCCGCTCGGTGCAGATGAAGGCCGATATCGTGGTGCGTGACGAGACCGAACAGGGCGACCGCGCGCTGCTTAATCTTGGCCATACCTTCTGTCATGCGCTGGAGGCGGCCACCGGATATGGTGACCGGCTGCTGCATGGCGAAGGGGTGGCGATCGGCTGCGCGCTGGCGTTTGAGCTGTCGGCGCGGTTGGGCCTGTGCAGCCAGGAAGACCCCAGCCGGGTGCGGGCGCATCTGAAGGCGATGGGGATGAAGACCGACCTCGCCGATATCCCCGGCGACCTGCCGGATGCCGAGGCGCTGCTGGCGCTGATGGGGCAGGACAAGAAGGTGGTCGATGGCCAGCTGCGGTTCATTCTGGCGCGCGGCATCGGCCATGCTTTTGTCACCGGGGACGTGCCGCCGGAGGCGGTGCTGGAGGTGCTGCGCGAGGCGCTGGCGCAGCGGTGACGGCCTGAGCGGCGGCGCTGGCCCAGACCTGATCCCGACGTGACGGCGCGCTGCTCGGCACGCCGTTCAACTGACGACAGCCCCTGCCATGGCGGGGGCTGTGTCATATGCCGGATGAGGATCTGGCCTGGCTGGCCTGAGGATCAGGCGACCCAGGATTCGTCGTCGTCGTCAACGCCAGCTTCGATATCTGCGGCGTCATGCTCGGCGGCGGCGGCCATCTGCGCCGCCATCTCTGCGTCGCTGTGCTCCTCCTGCGCTGAGGCGGGGGCTGCTGTGCCTTCCAGCTGAAAGGCGCCGATCATCGTGTTCAGCTCGCGTGCCTGCTGGAACAGCTGCGTGGCCGAGGCGGTGGTCTCCTCGGTCATGGCGGCATTGGTCTGCGTCATCTGTTCCATCTCGCCGACGGCGTGGTTCACCTCGCTCAGCTGGGTCGACTGGGTCTCCAGCCCCTTTGCAATCGAGACGATCAGTTCGGAAATCGCGCTCACCTGGGTGCTGACCTCGGACATGGCGCTGCCGGCAGAGCCGACGAGGCTGGATCCGGTATTGACCTGCGCCGAGCTGCGGGCGGTGATTTCGTCGATCTGCGACACCGCATCGGAGCAGCGCTGTGCCAGCCGCTGCACCTCGCTGGCGACCACCGCGAATCCGCGACCGGCCTCACCGGCGCGCGCCGCCTCGACCCCGGCATTGAGCGCCAGCAGATTGGTCTGGAAGGCGATATCCTCAATCACCTTGGTGATCTGGGAAATCTCGTCGGAGGAGGCGCGGATCTCCTCCATCGCGGTCACCGTTTTCTGAACGATCTCTTCGCAATCGTTGACCTTGTCCTGAGTGGTGCCGGCAATGGTCTCGGCCTCCTTGGCGTTGCTGGCGGATTCGCCAACGCTGGTGGTGATCTCGTTCATGGCATGGGTGGAGCGTTCGAGCGCGGCGGCCTGCGATTCGGTGCGCCGGGACAGATCATCCATATTGGCGGCAATGGTCTGGCTGTCGTCGCCAACCGACAGGGCGGCGCTGCGGACGGTGCTCATGGCATCCTGTAGCGAGGCGGCCAGTTCGTTGAAATCCATGCGCAGGCTTTTGAAATCTTCGGGGAAATGGTCTTTCAGACGGTAGACCAGAACCTTGTTGCTGAGTTGGCTCAGCGCTTCGGCGATGGCGTCGGAGACCAGTTTCTGTTCGGCCATCGCGCGGTCCAGATGATCATCGGCCGCGCGTTTTTCGAGGGCGTGACCGCGCAGGATTTCGGCCTGTCGCGCGATATTGCCGATCTCGTCCTTGCGCGATTTGCCGGAGATGTCGATCTCCAGCTCACCGGAGCTGATGCGCTCCAGCGCGGTGGTTACCATCCGCACCCCGCCTGCGATATCGCGGGCCATCACCAGCGCGCCAAGGCTTATCGCCACGATCACAAAGGAGAGGCCAGCCAGCGTCTGGTAGAAGGCATTGTTGTTGAACCTGTCGAAAGCCTCGAAATCGGCCATCAGCTGATCGCGGATCTCGGTTTCGACCTCTTTGACAATCTCAATCGCATTGGTGGCGATCTCGAACCACTCCTCGGCGGTCAGGTCCTGAGGGGTGCGACCGGCGAGCACATCCGACCGGATATTCGCAAAGGTCTGATAGGTTTCGCCTGCGGCCTGCCCGTCAAAAAGCTCGACGCTTTCGCTGTCGGACAGCTCATGGAAAACGCGCATGCGTTCTTTTGACTGCATATAGGAAATGAGCATCCGTGATTGCAGGTTTTCGGTCCAGCCATTGGCGAAGCCCTGGGCACCGACCGCACGCTGGATGCCATAGGCGTCTTTGGCCATCTGAAAATAGGTAAAGGCCATCGCACGCTCGGCCAGTTCGGTGTCGTGGACCAGCACCTCAAAGGCAAGGGCGGTTTCCAGCAGGTGGAGGTTCAGTTTGCTGTAGAATTCGACCGCTTCCGGCGCGCTGATGGCCCGATCCGCGATCTTGAGGCGCATGTCATCCAGGGCTTCCAGCTCGTCATGGGCGAGACTGACGAAGACACGCGTGTTGTCGTGCAACTGTGACAGATCGGCGGTTTCGATCACCTCCAGCATATGCTCGCGCAACTCCTGCGATGTCTGGCGCTGGGTTTCCAGCCGGGCAGGGAGCGCGGTCGCCTCGGTGGAGAGGAACTCCGCAGACATGCCGCGCTCCAGCTGTAGATTATGAACCAGCTCGCTCGCGGTCAGCATGATGTCCCGGGTCAGAGTGGTGTCGAAACTCGCCCGTTTGTTCAGCGTGTACAGCACCGCGCCGGATATCCCGATAATAATAAGGAGAGGCAACCCGATGAGGGTCATAATCTTTGCCCGGATGGACATACGCTGCAACAGTCGGCTGATCATACTCTACGCTCCGGCTTAACGTTATCGGTCCGCAAAACCGTAGGTTCGAGGTGCTAATAGAATATGTATTTTATCGCCCGATAGAGATTTTAGATAAAAGATGAATTCAAAATCGCCTTGTTTTGCTGGTCATTGGCTGGGATCAATCGCCGCCGCTATCGCTATGGGAACTAAGGGTTTTGCAAAAAAAATGCGCAGACCGATGGAGGTCTGCGCAGGAAAAACACCATTCGACCGGGCTTCTGGCGCCGGTTCGTGACTGTGATTCGCCCTTAGAACGGGATCTCGTCATCGTCGATATTATGCGATGCGCCGCCCTGGTTGCCGCCGCCGAAGCCGCCGCCCTGACCGCCGCCGCTGGGGCCGCTGTCGTAGCCACCGCCGCCGCCATAGCTGCCGCCGCCCTGACCGCCACCATAGCCGCTGCCACCACCCTGGCCGCCTTCGTTGCGGCCATCAAGCATGGTCAGCGTGCCGCCGATGCCCTGCAAGACCACCTCTGTCGAGTAGCGGTCCTGGCCGCTCTGGTCCTGCCATTTGCGGGTCTGCAGCTGGCCCTCGATATAGACCTTGGAGCCTTTGCGCAGATATTGTTCTGCCACGCGCACCAGACCTTCGGAGAAGATCGCGACCGAATGCCATTCGGTTTTTTCGCGACGCTCGCCGGTGTTGCGGTCTTTCCAGGTCTCGGAGGTTGCGATCCGCAGGTTGCAGACCTTGCCGCCGTTCTGGAAACTGCGCACTTCGGGATCACGGCCGAGGTTGCCGATCAGGATTACTTTGTTGACTGAGCCTGCCATGGGTCTGTCCTCTTGGTCTGGTCGTTCGGAGTCGCGAAAATCAGCAAAAGCCGGGAGGTCTACCCCTCCAGCTCAGCGGTTTCGGCGGGCCCCGTCGGGGTATGAAATCTGTCCGGTCCGAATCTGGTCGCGCCGGGTTGGCGGCCACACTACCGCTCCGGGTCGCCACATGAAAGTCGGCTGGCGGCGATATCTGAGGTCATCCTCATATTTTGCGCGAGAGGCGCCCGCATCACCGGCCGCAGCCGCAGGAAACGCGAAGGTTCTTTTCTTTTTAGTCAATCCGGATATAGTTTCGCGCAATCCAGGATACGGAAAATCAGGGACAGGGCAGGGCGTTTTATGCGTAGGCTGTTGGTGGGGGTCACGCTGGCCGGTGTTGTATCGGGCCAGATGGCAACGGCAGATATGTTCAGCACAAAGAGCCAGCGCAAGCTGTTTGCCTCGCACGCGCGGGTTCTGGATGAGCGCGCTGCCGGGCAGTACAAGAATTCGATCCGCCTGCAACCGCCCACCATCCATACGCCCTCCAAACACGGCAGCCTGCCGTATAGTGGCAAATATCGGGGCCAGTATCTGAACATTGCGCGGGCCGCGGCGCAGAAACACGGCGTGCCGGAGGATCTGTTTCTGCGACTGGTGCAGCAGGAAAGCGGCTGGAACCCGACGGCAAAATCCCACAAGGGCGCGCTGGGGCTGGCACAGCTGATGCCCGCCACCGCCAAGGCGCTTGGGGTGGACGCCACCGATCCCAGGCAGAACCTGGAAGGTGGCGCGCGCTATCTCGCCCGGCAATACCGCAAGTTCGGATCCTGGCGGCTGGCGCTGGCGGCCTATAACGCAGGCCCCGAAGCGGTGCGCAAACATGGCGGTGTGCCGCCCTACCGCGAGACCCAGAACTACGTGAAGAAGATCTGGGGCAGCTAAGCCTCTCCGGCAGGGGATTGCGCCAGAGTGACCGTAGCGCAGCAGCCGGACCACGCCGAGCCTGCGCGCTGGGGGCGCGCGCAATTGACCGGGGGTCTGCGTGTTTTGTCTGTTTGAAATCTGAGCTTCAAATCTGAAATTCTACGCAGTTTCGGCAGCAGCTTGCCGATTGTCCGGGGGATCGGCATTAATACGCTGATAATCTTCCTTAATGCCGCGTTAACTCCGTCTGGCTGCCAGAAAGTTGCCTTAATCTCTTGGCAACTAATCGGAAGCTTCAGAAGAGGAATATCCCGGTGTCTTTCAAACGCTTCGACGAACGCCTGAACCAGATGCAATGGCAGCCCCAGTCCGGCCCGTCGCCGCAGATCGTTGACAGTGTGATTGCCGACCGCGCGCCGCTGGCGATCCGTGGCGTGGAGTTCACGCTGGCGGGCGCCATTCTGGGCATCCTGATCGGTGTCGGCCTCAAGGGGATCTATACGCCCGGCGCGCCCTGGGGACCCAATACCGGCCAGATCGGGCTGCTGATCGGCGGCGCCTCTCTCGCCGGGGCGGCGGCCTCTATTGCGCTGGCCGCCTATGCGGTGCTGCGCCGCCACGATATGCCGCGACTGATGCAGTTTGCCTCGATGAACCTGCTGATCATCGTGATGCTGCTGCTGGGCTGATCGTTTCGCAGGCGCCCTGACCGCCGATCACTCGGCGGCGATTTTGATCACCGGTTCCATCTGGGCCAGTTCGGCATCGTCGAGATGGCATTTCACCTGATGGCCCCCCGCAAGGGTTCGGACCGGCGGAACCTCGCGTTCGCAGAGCCCATCGGCCACCTTCGACTTCCAGCGGCAGCGGGTCTGAAACGGGCAGCCGGGCGGCGGGTTCATCGCCGAGGGAATATCGCCTTCCAGCACGATATGGCGTTTCTCAACCGAGGTATCGGCGATCGGCACGGCGCTCAGCAGCGCCTCTGTATAGGGGTGATAGGGCGGGGCAAAGACCTGATCGGTGGTGCCCAGTTCCACCACATGGCCGAGATACATCACCATCACCCGGTCGCTGAGATAGCGCACAATGCTGAGGTCGTGGGAGATGAACAGGAGCGTTGTCTTCTCCTTGCGCTGGATTTCCATCAGAAGATCGGTGACCGCCGCCTGCACCGAGACATCCAGCGCCGAGACCGGCTCATCCGCCACCACGATGCGGGCGCCACCGGCAAAGGCGCGGGCAATGCCGACGCGCTGTTTCTGCCCGCCTGACAGCTGGCGCGGCATCCGGTCGGCAAAGGCCCGCGGCAGCTTGACCAGATCCAGCAGCTCCAGCATCCGCTCCCGGCGCGCCGCCGTGCTGTCGCCGATGCCAAAGATTTCCAGCGCCCGCATGATCTGACGGCCCACGGTCATCGAGGGGTTCAGCGTGTCGAACGGGTTCTGAAACACCATCTGCACATCGGACACCGTGCGGGTGTCGCGCTGTTCGATCGGGGTGGCTTCGATATTCTTGCCATCCAGTTCGATGGCGCCATCGGTCGCGGTCTCCAGCCCCATCAGCACCTTGGCAAAGGTGGATTTGCCGCAGCCGCTCTCGCCGACGATGGCCAGGGTCTCACTCTCCCGGGCCTCGAAGCTCAGGGTTTCGTTGGCCTTCACCACCTTGCGCGCGCCGCTGTCAAACAGCGCATTGGCCGAGACCTCGTAATATTTGCGCAGATTGTCGATTTTCAGGACCACCTTGCCGACCTCGGGTTTTTCCTTTTGCACAGCGGCGGCAATCGGGGCGTTCCAGTCGATTTCATCATGGCGCAGACAGCGGGTATGGTGGCGGTCGTTGCCATGGACGGCTGCCATCGGAATATCCTGGGCATCACAGCGCCCGGCCACGAAATAGTCGCAGCGCGGGCCGAAGTTGCAGCCGGGCGGGCGTTCGTGGGGCAGCGGGAAATTGCCGGGGATCGCCACCAGGGGGCGGGCATTCTTATCCGCGCCGGGCAGCGGGATCGAGCGGAACAGCGCCTGGGTATAGGGATGCTGCATCTCGTCGAACACATCATGGATGGAGCCGCGCTCCACCGCCTCGCCGGAATACATCACACAGAGCCGGTCGCAGGTTTCCAGCACCAGCCCGAGGTTGTGGCTGATGAACAGCATTGAAGTGCCGTATTTCTTGCCCAGATCCTTTACCAGCTCGACCACGGCGGCCTCCACCGTCACGTCGAGCGCGGTGGTCGGCTCATCAAGGATCAGCAGCGCCGGTTTCGACATCAAGGCCATGGCGATCACGATACGCTGCTGCTGGCCGCCCGACAGCTGATGCGGAAAGGAATTCAGCATCCGCTCAGGGTCGGGCAGGCGGACATCGCTCACCACCTCCAGCGCGCGCCGATAGGCCTCTTCCTTGCTGACGCCCTCGTGGATCATCGGCACTTCCATCAGCTGCTTGCCGATCTTCATCGCCGGATTGAGCGAGGCCATCGGCTCCTGATAGATCATCGCGATCTCATTGCCGCGCACATCGCGCAGCTCTTCGGCGCTCATCTCGCTCAGATCGCGGCCCTTGAACTTGATGGAGCCGCCGGTGATGCGGCCGTTCTTGCCCAGATCCTGCATCACGCCAAGCGCCACTGTGGATTTGCCGCAGCCCGATTCCCCGACCAGCCCCACCGCCTCGCCGGGCTGCACGGTGACGGAGAAATCCATCACCGCCGGAATTTCGCGCAACCGGGTGAAAAAGGAGATCGACAGCTTGTCGATTTCGAGGATCGGGCCGTCATAATCTGCCAGTTTGTTCATCGTCTTATCTCCCTGTTGGAGCTGGAAGGGTGGTCTGCCCTTCTTCTGGCCCCAAAATATCCCGGGGGTCCGGGGGCTGGCCCCCGGTCCGACCGGTTCGGATCAATCGCGCAGGCTTTCTTCGCGCAGGCCATCGGCCAGGAGGTTCAGCCCCAGAACCAGGCTCAGCAGCGCCAGGGCCGGCGGCAGCGGCGGGTGCAGGTAGACCGACAGCAGCTTGCGCCCGTCGTTGATGGTGCTGCCCCAGTCAGGGCTTTCCGGTGGCAGGCCCAGTCCGAAAAAGCCCAGCGTGCCGAGGAGGATGGTGGTATAACCGATGCGCAGGCAGAAATCGACGATCAGCGGCCCGCGCGCATTGGGCAGGATTTCCCACAGCATGATGTACCAGGGCCGTTCCCCCCGGGTCTGGGCGGCGGCGACATAGTCGCGGGTCTTGATGTCCATGGTGAGCCCGCGCACGATGCGGAACACGGTGGGCGAATTGACAAAGACAACCGAGACAAAGACCACCAGAATACCGCCCGGCACGTCAAAGAGATCGAGCGGCCAGAAGGTAATCTTGGATCCCGCCTCATTGATCAGCGACAGATAGCCCAGCAGGCCCGGGATCAGCACGACGGCCAGCCAGAGCGCGCTGTGCTGCGGCCGGGTGCGGAAGCGCGAGTGGATCAGCACCCCGACAAAGATCAGCGGAAAGGCAAAGAGCACCACGGCGATATATTGCGGCAGCCCGGTTGCGATGATCTCCGGGGTGACCAGCAGGTAGAACAGCAGGATCACCGGGAAGGCCAGGATCAGGTTGGCGAGGAAGGACAGCACCGTGTCCCACAGGCCGCCGTAATAGCCCGCAGGCAGCCCCAGCGTGATCCCCACCATAAAGGCAAACACCGTGGCCAGCGGCGCGATCTGCACCACCACCCAGGCGCCGTCTATCAGGCGGCTGAAGACGTCGCGCGCCAGGTTGTCACCGCCAAGCAGATACCAGGCCGCAATGCCACTGTCGGCCTCGGCGCCGGGCAGGGGGGTGCCGGGCAGCTTGTTCTTGAGGCCACTGACCTGGGTCAGCGGGTCGTGCGGTGAGATCAGATCCATCGCGCCCAGCACACCGGTAAAGACCCAGAACATCACCAGCGCAAAGCCGATCATACCGATTGGGCTGTCGAACAGCTTGCCATAAAGACCGAGCCGCCGCTTGAAGGTCATCGACACCGCAAACAGCACCACCAGCGCGATCCAGACCGGCAGCAGCAGCCGCGCCATGGCACCGACGATGCCGCCGCTGGCGCCAAACAGCACGCCGAAGAGGATATAGATCAGGATCAGTCCGATCACCGCAAGAAAGCTGAGGCGCACCGCCCTGCCGGCCAGCACATCGGGTGTGGTCGCGAGACCGGCGCTGCCATGGGCGTTGATCATTGTTGTCGGGCTGACCGTGACGATGCTGAGCACCAGCCAGGCAATGATGCAGAGCGCCAGTGCCACCAGGGCAAGGATCAGCACCGGGTTCAGAAAGGCAAGACTTCCGGTCCAGCTGAGAGGGTCCATGCTGCGTTCCTCCTTCAGGAAATCCGGATACGGGGATTGAGATAGACATAGCCAATGTCGGAAATCAGCTGCGTGAGCAGCACGACAACGACAGAGACCACCGAAATCCCCAAGAGCAGTTCGATGTCATTATTGCCAGCCGCCTCGACCAGCGCCCAGCCGAAGCCCTTGTAGTTGAACAGGGTCTCGACAATCACCACGCCGTTCAGCAGCCAGGGAAACTGCAGCATGATCACCGTGAAGGGGGCGATCAGCGCATTCCGCAGCGCGTGACGCATGACGATTTTTGGAAAACTGACGCCCTTGAGCCGGGCGGTACGGATATACTGTGCGGTCATCACCTCGGTCATGGAGGCGCGGGTCATCCGGGCGATGTAGCCGATGCCATAAAGGGCGATGGTCAGTACCGGCAGGAAGAAGTTTTCGAAATTGGCGTCGACCATCGCCGAATTTGCGGTGCCCTTGAACCATTTCAAGCCAACGGCAGAGGAGGTGAAGACCGCCATGAAGATCACACCGGAGACATATTCCGGGGTTGCCGTGGTCAGGATCGAGGCGGTTGACAGTGTGCGGTCCGTGACGGAGCCTTCGCGCATCCCGGCCAGGATCCCGATCAAGAGCGCCGAGGGCACCATCAGGATCAGCACCCACATCATCAGAAAACCGGTATTGCCAAGGCGCGTTGCAATGATGGAACTGACATCATCCTTGAAAACGCTCGAATGGCCCCAGTCGCCCTGAAGAATGCCGCAGAAACGTGGGGCAGCTGCGGCCTCTTCGGCGGGTTGAACCCCGGTGATGCAGCGCCCTGTGGTCCCCTCATCTGTCACCGTGGTCCAGCCCGGCAGCACTCCCAGCCATTGGCCGTATTTCACCGGCATCGGTTGCAGATACCCTCCCTTTTCCAGCCAGCTGGCGACCGCCTCGTCCGACATGCGGAAGTTGCCTTGGGTCTTGGCGAGTTTTTCAAGGTTCGGGTAGAGATTGGTCAGCGTGAAGACGATGAAGGTCAGGCAGAGCGCGGTCAGGATCATGATCCCGACGCGCCTGAGGATGAACAGTCCCATGGAATGCTCCCGTTGGTGGCTGTACGCCTTGAGTTAGGCCAATGGTCAGGCCGCAGTCGGCGGCCTGCCAGGCTTTTGAGCGTTTTCTTGCGGCCAGAAGCTTTGGGCCGCGCCGTGCGGCGCGGCCCGCTGTGTCAGATCAGGCCTTGAAAGCCCATTTGTAGATCTGGGGCAGATCGGCGATGTGCTTGTCGACGCCGACCACATTGTCGGTGTGGTGGCGGATGGCGGTCCGCCAGAAGGGCTGGATGGTAACGCCTTCGTCAATCATGATGGCCTGTAGCTTGGCCATGACTTCGCGCCGTTTATCGACATCTGCAAGTGCGTTGGCTTCGGCCAGCAGGCTGTCGAACTCTTCATTCGCAAAACCGGCTTCGTTCCAGGCTTCGCCGGAGCGGTAAGCCAGTCCCAGAACCTGGGTGCCGAGCGGGCGGTGGTTCCAGTTGGTGGAGCTGAACGGGTATTTCGCCCAGTCGTTCCAGAAGGTCGAGCCGGGCAGAATGGTCCGTTTGACCTTGAAGCCCGCGTCACGCAGCTGGGCTGCGACCGCGTCGGTCGTGTTGCGGCGCCAGTCGTCGTCGATGGAGTGCAGCTCGTGCTCATAATCGAGCATGCCTGCCTCTTCCATCAGCGCCTTGGCCTTGGCCGGGTCAAACGGCAGCCGCGTCACAGTCGGGTCATGTTCGGGGTGCATCGGGCCGACATGGCAGTTGTCTGCCGGAATGCCATAGCCGGACATGCCCAGTTCAAGGCAGACGGTGTTGTCCACCGCCATGGCAATCGCCTGGCGCACGCGCTTGTCGGCATAAGGCTTGGTGCCGTTGACCTCGGCCAGCTGGTTGGGGCGGATCACGATGGTGAAGCCGGAGGCGATTTCCGAGCGGTTCAGGCCGATGCCGTCAAAGATATCGACGTATTCCCCCACGGATTCCCAGTTCATATCAATTTCTTCGGCCTCATAGGCCGCCAGGAACGACGCCGGATCGGTGCCGTAATCAATGAATTCGATCCGGTCCAGATAGCCGCCTTTGCCCGCTGCGGTGCCCCACCATTCGTGGTCTTCGTTGCGTACGAGGACGCCTTTCACGCCGACTTCCATCGACTCAGGCAGCATGTAGCCGGTGCCGATGGGGTTCTCCAGCATGGTGTCGCCGGTATGGCTGGCATGGGTGATCTGCGCGGGATAATCAGCCATCCCCGGAATGATGGTGATGTCCGGGGTGTTGGTTTTCAGCAGCACGGTATGGCTGTCGACAACGGTGATGGCGCCTTCGGCGGCTTGGCCGGTCTCCGCGTCGATCAGCGACGCCATACGGCCTGCCATCGAGTTGCCCTCGACGCTCTTGTCGCACCAGCCGGTGATGTTGCGGGCCACGTCCTCTGCGGTGAAATCGTCGCCATTGTTCCACTTCACCCCTTTGCGGACATGCAGGGTGAACTCGGTCGCGTTTTCGTTGACGTCCCAGCTTTCCAGCAGCAGCGGCTCAAAGGAGCCATCGCTGTTGTATTCAACCAGGAATTCCAGCCAGCCGGAGGTAAAGGTTGCGATCTGCGCCCAGTCATAGGTGCGCGGATCCTTCAGGGCGCGCACTTCCATCTGCATGCGCAGGGTGCCGCCGGTCTGTTCATGACCTGCGGCCTGAACAGGGGCGTCAAGCCCAAGGAGGCCGTATGCCGCAGCCGAACTGACGCCAAGCGCGGTGGCGCGGACCATGAATTCGCGTCGATCCATCTTCCCAGCAAGGGTTTCTGTCGCATACATCTTTGCCGCCGGGTGGATATCGGTCCCGGTGATGGTGTCTTTTGTCATGTGGCTCTCCCTGTTGCACCGCAAGTTTTCGCTTTTGGAACGGCGGGCCATCTGAGCTGGCTGGCGCCGTTTGAGGTGCTGTGTTCAAAGATTGTTTCCCCGTCTGATCATTCGGCCCCAGATCGCGGGTGAGGTCAATGTAAGAAGTCGACGTTTCACATGACTTTTGCGACATTGTTGGTGTCGGTTTTGTGTTTTTCCCCAAGGGAGGCCAGTCCGAAAGTTTTAGTACTGGGCATATGTGCACAGTTAGCCGGTAGGCCGCGCGTCTGTGGCCGGGGTGACTCGTGGACGTTTAGCGCGGTCCAGGGGCTGGGGAATTCGGCGCGAGGTGGGGCAGGCGCGCAGGCGCGGCGTCGCTGCGCCCTCGGTGGACACGGTGCGGGGGAGATCTGGTGTCGGCCCGATATCTCAGGCGGCGCGTTTCAGCTTTTCGCGCGCCTGTTTGCGCAGACGGCTTGGGGTTTCACCGGTGTGCTGGGTGATGAAGCGGGTGAAATAGGCGGCGCTGCCAAAACCGAGGGTCGAGGCGATATCGCGCATCGGCAATTCAGAGTTGATCAGCAGGCTGCGCGCCGCGTGCAGCTGGCGCTCGGTCAGCAGAGCGCCCGCCGTCTTGCCGGTTTCGGATTTGCAGACGCGGGTCAGATGTGTTGGCGTCACATTCAGCGCGGCGGCATGATCGGCCATGCTGGCATGTTGGGCATAGCATTCGACAATGCGCCCGCAATAACCCTGAGCCAGCCGCTGGGCAGCGGTGGGTTTGCCGCTGGTGCTGCTGCGTTCCGCCATCAGGCGGCGGATGTGGATTGCGATCAGCGTGCCATGGGCCTGCATCGCGCGATACCACAGCGCGGGGCGATCCTGCTGTTCGGCCTGCATGGCCTGGAACATGCTGTTGATCACCGCCTGATCCTGAGCATCGGGGATGCGCAGCGTGTCGGCGGCATCGGGGAAATCCATCGGGGTCGAGGTGGGCACATTCATGACCTGGCCGATGCACTGTCGCCCCAGTTCCAGCGACCACAGGGTCCCGGCCGGAACAAAGATTGCGCTGTTGGGGCCAAAGCCACGCTGCTGCCCGTTCAGAAAGACCCGCCCCTGGCCACGGGTGATCCAGATCAGCAGATTTTCGGGGCGGTCATGTGCCAATTCGACCTGCCAAGGCCCATCGGGAGTCAGCTGCGACAGCGGTGCGACTGTGATCTCGCCGATATGGGTGGGGTCAAAAGGCATAGGCTGGTTGATATGTGATGCTCGTATTTTCGGTTGGCGCAAATGGACATGAAAAATTGATTCTGGCAAGTTTTTGCCGAAAAATGCTTAAGGATTTAATAGAATTGCAGGTCTCTGCATGGGGTTTGGGCAACAATGTGCGTATGACGCGCGGTCATCTGGACATTTTGTCCACATCTGTTCCGCGCACCGTGCCGCCGATGTCATTCTGGCCAGCGGAAGCGCTATCGACCGGACGCAAGCCGGGGTGCCGGGCAGTACCAAGGCGGCGTTCAGACGGTGTTTTCGAGGCTGTTCGGACGGCCCTCAGGCCGGACGGTAGGGCGTCCACTGCTTCATTCGCGCGCGGAACCAAGTGCGCTGACGTTTGGCAAACTGCCGGGTCGCAACCGAGGCCCGCTCCCGCGCCTCCGCCTCGGTCATCGCGCCCAGGTAATGCGCCATCAGCTCCGGCACGCCAATTGCGCGGCAGGAGGGCAGCGCGGGATCATAGCGATCCTGCATGGCGGCAATCTCCTCCATCGCACCGGCCTCCATCATCGCATCAAAGCGGCGGCGGATGCGCGCTTCGAGCCAGTCCTTGTCGGTGTCAAAAACAATCGCGGTGCAGCGATCCAGTGGCAGCGGCGGCGGCGGTGTTTCGGCCTGCCAGTCGGCCAGGCCACGACCGGTCGCAGTCAGCACCTCATAGGCGCGCTGCACCCGGGCGCGATTGAGAAGGTCGATCCGCTCAGCCGTCGCGGCATCCAGCGCCGCGCGCATATCCTCAAGCGACAGCAGATCGGCCTGCGCCCGGACCTCGGCCGGGGTGGCAGGGATCTCCGCAAGGCCCTGCGTGAGGGCGCTGAAATAAAGCCCGGTGCCACCGACGATGATCGGACGGGGGCCGTGGTCCAGCAGCGGCAGCACCTCGCGCAGCCAATGCCCGACGGAATAGTCGGCGTCATAAGGCTGGTGGCCATAGAGCAGATGCGGGGCCTGTGCCTCTTCCTCGGGGGAGGGGCGGGCGGTGATCACCCGCCAGCAGTCATAGACCTGACTGGCATCGGCATTGACGATCACGCCGCCCTGAGCTTCGGCGATCTGAAGCGCCAGCGCCGATTTGCCGGAGGCGGTTGGCCCGGCGATCAGCACCGGCTGGTGGGGCGGGATGTCTGGCAGCTGGGTTGCGGTGGTCATGCGGGCGTCCTGTTCTTTGGATGTTCTGCGGCGCGCGGAGCTTTGCTGCGGTGGGGCGCCGAAAAACATCTCAGGCCGCATTGATCCTGCCGCCGATTTGCTTCATTTTGCGCGCAAATTAACCCCGTCATATTCCGGAGCGCAACATGCCCCTTACAAACGATCAGCCGGAGGCCACGCCGGCGGCAACCTATAAACGTGTGATGCTGAAAATCTCAGGCGAGGCGCTGATGGGGGACCAGGGGTTTGGCCTGCATCCGCCGACCGTCCAGCGCATCGCGCAGGAGGTGAAATCCGTGCGAGACATGGGCGTGGAGATCTGCATGGTGATCGGCGGCGGCAATATCTTCCGCGGGTTGTCCGGCTCGGCCCAGGGGATGGAGCGGACAACGGCCGACTATATGGGGATGCTGGCCACGGTGATGAATGCGCTGGCGATGCAGTCGGCGCTGGAAGGTCTGGGTGTCTTTACCCGGGTGATCTCGGCCATTCGCATGGATGAGGTGGCCGAGCCCTACATTCGCCGCCGCGCCGTGCGTCACCTTGAAAAGAAACGGGTCTGCATTTTTGCCGCAGGCACCGGCAACCCCTATTTCACCACCGATACCGCGGCCACGCTGCGCGCCAATGAGATGGCCTGCGAGGCGATCTTTATGGGTAAGAATGGCGTCGATGGTGTCTATGACAAGGATCCCGCGCAGCATGACGACGCGGTGCGTTATGACACCATCAGCTACGACGAGGTTCTGGCCAAGCGGTTGAAGGTGATGGATGCCTCGGCCATTGCGCTGGCGCGCGACAACAACCTGCCGCTGATGGTGTTCCCGCTGGATGAGCCGGGCGGCTTCCGGGGAATTCTGGCGGGCAAGGGGACCTACACGAAGGTTCACGGCTAACCGCGTCGGGGTGGGCGGGGCGCACTTGCCCTTGCCACATGCACAATGAACCGCGCGCCCGGATCGAGATCCGGCGCGCGGTTTTTTCATGTGGCGCGCGGCGCTGGCGGCGGGTCTTGTGCGGCGGCGGCTGACCGGCTGCGGTGCCGGGCCGTCCTGGAGAAGGGCAGAACCCTGCCTGTGGCCGCTTCAAATCTGCGGCAAGATCGCTATACAACGCCGCACCAATGTCTTATGAGCAATGCAAACACCGCCTCAAGTCAGGGGAGAGCAGAATGTCTGACGATTTTATTCTCGATACCGATGATCTACAGCGCCGCATGGATGGTGCCATGGCCAATCTCAGAACCGAATTCGCGTCGCTGCGGACCGGTCGTGCCTCCGCCTCGATGCTGGAGCCCGTGATGGTGGACGCCTATGGCTCGATGACGCCGATCAACCAGGTTGGCACCGTCAACGTGCCGGAGCCGCGCATGGTCACCATCAACGTCTGGGACAAGGCGCTGGTCGGCAAGGTGGAGAAGGCGATCCGCGAATCCGGCCTGGGCATCAACCCGCAGCTTAACGGCACCATCATCATGCTGCCGATCCCGGAGCTGAACGAGGAGCGCCGCCGCGAGCTGACCAAGGTTGCCGGCCAGTACGCCGAACACGCCCGCGTATCGATCCGCAACGTGCGCCGCGATGGGATGGACCAGATCAAGAAAGCCAAGGCCGACGGCATGTCCGAGGACGACCAGAAGCTCTGGGAAGGCGAAGTTCAGGAGCTGACCGACAAGATGATTAAGGTTGTCGACGCGGCTCTGGAAACCAAACAAGCCGAAATTATGCAGGTCTGACACCTGCTTATGTCACAGAGCACAGACACCGTCCTGGCGCCGGATGAGAGCGACCTCGCACCGGAACGCGGCCCGAAACATGTTGCCATCATCATGGATGGCAATGGCCGCTGGGCACAGGCGCGGGGCCGTCCGCGTCTGTTCGGTCACCACGCGGGCGCCAAACGGGTGCGCGAGGTGGTGGAATGCTGCCCCGCGCTGGGGGTGAAATACCTCACCATCTTTGCCTTTTCGACCGAGAACTGGAAGCGCACACAGGTGGAGGTCGCAGGCCTCATGAGCCTGTTCCGCCGCTATATCTCCAAGGAGATGAAAGCGCTGTCGCAGCGCAATGTCCGGGTCCGTTTCATCGGGGACCGGGTGCGGCTGGACAAAAAGCTGGTCGCGCTGATGGACCAGCTGGAGCAGGAGACCGCCTGCAATGACGGTACCCACCTGACCATCGCGCTGAATTATGGCAGCCGTGACGAGGTGGCGCGGGCCACCAAACGGCTGGCCGAGGATGTGGCAGCGGGGCGCCTGAACCCTGCGGATGTGGATGAGGAAACCCTGCCACGTTATCTCGATACCCATGTGTTGCCCGATCCAGATCTGGTCATCCGCACCAGCGGTGAAGCGCGGATCTCCAACTTTCTGCTGTGGCAGTCGGCCTATGCGGAATATGAGTTCATCGACACGCTGTGGCCGGATTTCACCGCCGACGAGATGGACCGGCTGTGCCGCAGCTACGGGCAGCGGGATCGCCGGTTTGGCGCGGTGAAGACATGAGCGCCGCGGGACGTTGGGCCGATCTGATGCCGCGGGTGATCTCCGCCATCGTAATGATCGTCGTGGGTGGCTGGGCCGTGTGGCGCGGGGGCGTGGTGTTTGACCTGCTGATCGCGGCGGCCTGTGGTGGCATGATCTGGGAATTGCTGCGCATGGTGGTGCCTGATCGTCAGGGGCTGGCGCTGCCGCTCGGCGTTCTGTCGATGGGGGCGGTGCTGGCCGCAGCGCTGATGGGCGGCGGCTGGGCGCTTGGCCTGCTGCTGATACCGGCGCTGCTGGGCGCGCTGGCCATCGACATCCGCCGGGGCATTTACATCGGTTTCGCGCTTTGGGTGCTGTTCGCGGCCTATGCGTTCATCTGGATGCGCAGCGCGCTGGGGCTGGATTGGATGATCTGGCTGATCTCGGTTGTGGTGGCCACGGATATTGCGGGCTATTTCGCGGGTAAGACCTTTGGCGGGCCGAAATTCTGGCCGCGTGTGAGCCCGAAGAAAACCTGGTCCGGCACCTCTGCGGGCTGGATCGCGGCCGCAGCTGTTGGTGCGGTCTTTGCGGTGCAGGGCGGGCTTGGCTTTGGCGTCGTGCTGTTGTCGGTGCTAGTCTCCATGGCCAGCCAGGCCGGTGACGTTGCCGAAAGCGCGCTGAAACGGAAGATGGCTGTGAAGGATTCCAGCGGCCTGATCCCGGGCCACGGCGGGCTGTTCGACCGCTTTGACGGTATGCTGGGCGCGGCGGCCATGGTGCTGCTGGTACTCAGCCTGTGGGGTTTGCCCGGCGGGACGATCTGATGCGCAAGATCTCGATTTTCGGGGCCACCGGGTCCATTGGTCAGAATACGATTGACCTGATCCGGCGGGCCCCCGGTGACTACAATGTGGTGGCGCTGACCGGTGGCGCCAATATTGCCCAGCTGGCACAGGATGCCAGAGCGCTGCGTGCCGATATCGCCGTGACCGCCTATGATGACAAGCTGCCGGAGCTGCGGGCCGCCCTGGACGGTTCGGGCATCGTGGCGGCCGCCGGGCAGGCGGCGCTGGTCGAGGCGGCGTCGCGACCTGCGGATTGGGTCATGTCGGCGATTGTCGGCGCGGCTGGCCTTGCTCCGGGGCTCGAGGCGCTGAAGCAGGGCGCGACTCTGTCGCTGGCGAATAAGGAATCGCTGGTTTGCGCCGGAGCGCTGCTGCTGGAGACCGCCCGCAGCCATAATGCGCGGCTCCTGCCCGTGGACAGCGAACATTCGGCGGTGTTTCAGGGGCTGGTCGGTGAAGACATCGCGGCGGTGGAACGTGTGGTGATCACCGCCTCTGGCGGGGCGTTTCGCGACTGGCCGCTGGAGCAGCTGAAGACCGCCACGGTGGCACAGGCCTCCTCGCATCCCAATTGGGACATGGGCCAGCGGATCACTATCGACAGTGCGTCCATGTTCAACAAGGCGCTGGAAGTCATTGAGACCCGTGAGTTTTTTCGCGTCGATCCAGACCAGATCGAAGTGGTGGTGCATCCTGAATCCATCGTTCACGCGCTGGTCGGTTTTCGCGACGGTGCGCTGATGGCGCATCTCGGCGCGCCGGATATGCGCCATGCCATTGGTTATGCGCTGCATTGGCCCGAACGGCGCGAGCTGCCTGTGGAGCGGCTGGATCTGGCGCGGCTGGCGCAGCTGACGTTTCGGGCGCCTGATCCCGCGCGCTATCCGGCATTGCGGCTGGCCTATGATGTGATGGCGCGGGGCGGGCTGATGGGGGCGGTGTTCAATGCCGCCAAGGAACGGGCGCTGGATCATTTCATCGCCGGGCGCATCGGCTTTCTGGACATGGCCGAAGTGGTGGCGCGGGTGCTGGATCAATTTGACAGTGCAGATCGCGGGCTAGATGAGGCAATGACACTTGATACGGTGCGCCGGACCGACCATCTCGCCCGTATGGACGCCGACAATGAAATTTTGAAATATGTAAGGTAAGCCCTTGGATCTCGTCTCCTTTCTTCCGCAGTTTGGCGGGTATCTCTATGTGATTGCCAGCTTTGTGGTGGCCCTGTCGGTGATCGTGGCTGTGCATGAATATGGCCATTACATCGTCGGGCGCTGGTCCGGGATCCATGCCGAGGTCTTCTCGCTGGGATTCGGTCCGGTGCTGTTTTCGCGGGTGGACAAGCGCGGCACCCGCTGGCAGGTGGCGCTGCTGCCGTTTGGTGGCTACGTGAAGTTCCTTGGTGATGCGGATGCGGCCTCGGGCAAGGATAGCGCGGCAATGGCGGATGCGGCGGCTGATCCGGTGGCGCTGCGGCGCACGATGCACGGCGCGCCGCTTTGGGCGCGGGCGGCCACCGTCGCGGCGGGGCCGGTGTTCAACTTCATCATGTCCGCGCTGATTTTTGCCGGTGTTTTCATGGTGCAGGGCACCATGCGCGATCCGCTGACGGTGGAGCGGCTGGTGCCGCTGCCGGGGCTGCAAACCGGCCTGCGCGAAGGTGACGCGCTGTTGCAGATCAACGGTGTCGATGTTCCCTCGCTGGAGGATAACACTGCCTTTGCGGCCTTCCGCGATGCGGTGCCGGAACAGCAGCCGCTAACCTATACCGTGCTGCGCGACGGCCAGCAGACCGAGGTCGAAGGACCGTATCCCTGGCCGCCGCATGTGCGTGGCGTGGCACCGCGCAGTGCCGCGTCTGACATCGACCTGCAGCCGGGCGATGTGATCACCGCCGTGGATGGCGCGCCGATCTTTGCCTTTGACCAGCTGAAACGTGCGGTTGAAAGCGCCGAGGGCAAGGTGTTGCTGCTGAAGGTCTGGCGCGCTGGCGAAGAGTTCGAGATGGCTCTGGCGCCCCGCCGTGTGGATGAGCCGCAGGCGGATGGCGGCTTTGCCACCCGCTGGCGTATGGGCATTGTCGGTGGTCTGGCGTTTGAGCCTGCGACCGAGAGCCTGGGCCTTGGAGAGGCGCTTGGCGGTGGCGCGGCGCAGGTCTGGGGCGTGGTCGAAATGTCGCTTTCCGGGCTGAAACATATGATCACCGGTGCGATCAGCACCTGCAACCTGTCGGGTCCGATTGGCATTGCCGAGACCTCTGGTGCGATGGCAAGCCAGGGGGCGGCCAGCTTCATTCGGTTTATCGCCGTGCTCTCCACTGCCGTTGGCCTGCTGAACCTGTTCCCGATCCCGGCGCTGGATGGCGGGCATCTGATGTTCTACGCCTATGAGGCGGTGACCGGTAAGCCGCCGAATGATGCGGTGATGCGGGTACTGATGGCGGTTGGTATCTCCGCCATCCTCAGCCTGATGATGTTTGCGCTTTTCAACGATATCTTCTGCTAGGCGCTTTCTTGCCGACCGGCCACGATCCGGCTGGTCGGCAGATCCCGCAGCAGCAGGGCGCGCCAAACTGTCGCCACATTCCCCTGTTAATCCTTTGGTAAGCCGCCGGTGGGCAGCGGTGCCGCAGATCGCGGCGCGGTTGTGGCGGATGTGGGATCTTTTTTTAGATAAACGGGAGAGTGGACGCCATGAGCAGCCTGCATATTACCAATACGGGATTGGGTCTTTTTATGCGCCTGAACTGGGACCGCGCCATGTCTGTGGCGACGATTTTGGGAGCGCTGGTGGCCGGGGCCTGGATCGGCAGTCTCTGAGTTTTCAACCTGTTGCAAGCAATCTGGCGCGTGGGGTCATCCCGCGCGCCTTTTTGTTGTTTTTGACAAGCGCTGATAAACCCGATACGCACGGATTAAGCTGTAAAAAAATCGGGTTTTGACTGATGGTTCGGGGGAAGCACACAGGTAGATCCTGTGGGGGGCGCAAATTAGGTGCCCATATTTTGTATAGAAACGCATCTGCTGTAGCGCTGGCTGTTGCCTTGGGATTTGTCCTGACGCCAGAGTTCGCGGTGGCGCAGAGCTATAGTTTCACAAACGTTCAGGTCGAGGGCAATCAACGCATCCAGACCTCAACAATTGTGGCCTATACCGGCATTGAGCGGGGCAAATCGGTGAGCGCCGGGCAGCTCAACGATGCCTATCAGCGCATTCTGGACAGCGGCGTATTCGAAAGCGTCGAGATTGTTCCGCAGGGCAATACGCTGGTGATCAAGGTCACCGAATTTCCGACCATCAACAAGATCAGCTTTGAAGGCAATCGCCGCATCAAGGACGATGCCATGGCCGAGCTGATCGAATCGGCGCCGCGCCGGGTATTCAACCCCACGGTCGCCGAGCGTGATGCCTCCAATCTGGCCGAAGCCTATGGTGCACAGGGACGTCTGGCCACAACCGTGACACCGCGCATCATCCGGCGCAGCGACAACCGTGTCGATCTGGTGTTCGAAATCTCCGAAGGTGACACCATCGAGGTCGAGCGCGTGTCCTTCATCGGCAACCGCGTCTATTCCGATCGTCGTCTGCGCCGCGTGCTGGAGACCAAACAGGCCGGTCTGCTGCGCACCTTCATCCGCGCCGATACGCTGATCGAGGACCGTCTGGAATTCGACAAGCAGGTGCTGCGCGATTTCTACCTGTCGCGCGGCTATGTTGACGTGCGTATCAACAGCACCAATGCCGAGGTAACCGAAGAACGCGACGCCGCCTTCCTGGTGGTGGATATCAGCGAGGGCCAGAAGTTCGAGTTTGGCGAAATCTCGGTCACCAGCGAGATGTCGGAAGCTGACGCCGATGAGTTCCGCAAGGTTCTGAGGGTCCGCCCCGGGGTAACCTATTCGCCGAGCGTGGTGGAAAATGCCATCCGGCGCCTGGAAACATATGCGATCCGCAAGGGGATTGATTTCCTGCGGGCCGAGCCGCGGATCAGCCGCAATGATCGCGAGCTGACGCTGGACGTGGATTTTGTGCTGACCCGTGGCCCGCGCGTGTTCGTTGAGCGGATCGACATCGAAGGCAACACAACCACGCTGGACCGGGTGATCCGTCAGCAGTTCCGCACCGTCGAGGGCGACCCGTTCAATCCGCGCGAAATCCGCGAAAGCGCTGAACGCATCCGTGCGCTGGGGTTCTTTGAAACCGCCGAGGTGGACGTGCGCGAAGGCAGCAGCGCCGGTGAGGTGGTTGTCGATGTGGACGTCGAGGAAAAGCCGACGGGTGCACTGAGCCTTGGTGGTGCCTACTCGGTCAACGACGGCTTCGGTCTCAGCATCGGCCTGTCGGAGAACAACTTCCTTGGTCGGGGGCAGCGCCTGTCGTTCAACATCTCGACCGCTCAGGACGCCGAGGAATACACGCTTGGCTTCACCGAGCCCTATCTTCTGGGGCGCGACCTGCGTCTTGATCTGGATCTGGGTCTGTCTGAGACGGATTCCAGCTTTGCGCTTTACGACACCAAACGTGCGTTCTTCTCGCCCGCGCTGACCTTCCAAACCTCGGAAAACAGCAGCCTTCAGATCCGGTACACCTGGGATGAGGATGAGATGATCACCCGTGGTGATGATTCCGCCGGGATCCCGCTGGCCGGTCCTGTGGTTCGAAGCGAGATCAACCAGGGTGCGATCAACGCCAGTTCCATCGGCTTTACCTATACTGTTGACAGCCGCCTGAACGGACTGGATCCGAATTCGGGCTATCTGTTCCAGGTTGGGGCCGATTATGCCGGGCTTGGCGGGGATTCCGAATATCTGCGCACCACCGCAAAGATCATCGCCCAGCGTCGTGTCTTCAACGAAGAGGTGACATTGCGGGCAACGATCGAGGCAGGCGCCTTTGCCTGGCAGGGGGATGGCTTCAGCCGCTCCATTGATCGGTTTGTCCTGTCGCCCAATATCCTGCGTGGTTTTGAACCGGGTGGTATCGGTCCACGGGACCAGTCGCCCAATGGCGCAGGCGGGACCTATAACGACTTCCTCGGCGGCAACTATTACGCGGCGGCCCGCTTTGATGCGGAATTCCCGCTGGGCCTGCCGGAAGAGATCGGCCTGCGAGGCGGTCTGTTCTATGATGTGGGCAACCTCTGGGGTCTGAACAATGCCGATACCGGCGCGGCGGGCGGCAATATTGTCGGGCGCGGCGGGTCGTACCGTCATGTGGTCGGCTTCTCGCTGTTGTGGACAACCGGATTTGGTCCTTTGCGGTTCAATTTCTCCAAGGCGCTGAAGAAAGAAGACTTCGACCAAGAGCAGAGCTTTGATTTGACGTTGCAGGCGCGGTTCTGATCGCAATGACACGAGCTGTGGACACACGGCACACGGGGGCGCTGGCTGAGATGCTGGCGCCTTTTGTGCGCGGGCTTGCGATGCTGCCGCTGCTGGTGCTGCCTGCGATGGCGCAGGAGACGGCATTACCGGGGGCGGGCTTTGCCTTTGGCGAGACATTGCAGCTGGGCGCACCGCAGACCGGGCTGCTGACCATCCAGTCCGAGCGGCTCTATGCCGAGAGCGCCTTTGGTCAGCGTGTTTCCCAGGAACTGGATGCCGAGGGTGCGGTCCTGACGGCCGAAAACCGCCGGATCGAGGCGGAGCTGCGTGCAGAGGAACTTGAGCTGACCGAGCGTCGCAGCAGCATGGATCCTGCGGCGTTTCGCGCGCTGGCCGATGCTTTTGACAAAAAGGTGCAGGAAACCCGTCGTCAACAGGATCAGAAACTGCGCGATATCAATCAGATCGGCGAAGATGCACGGCGTGATTTCTTCACCGCTTCGCTGCCTGTGCTGCAACAGATCATGTTGGAAGCCGGGGCTGGAGCCATTCTGGAACACGCCAGCGTGTTTCTGAGCGCAGATGCCGCGGATGTCACCGATCTGGCGATCGCGCGGGTGAACGAAGTGCTCGGCGACGGGCGTGAGAGCCTGCCCGAGGCCACCGGCGAATAGGCTTACCGCGCCCGGCTGGCGATTGCCTCAGGCGGAGGCAGGGCGCCGACCGTGCAGCCATCGCCGGGTCTGCCGCTTGCCGAAGCTGTGGGCAGTTGCTAGGACATACCTAACATTCAGAAAACGGGGAAACCGCAATGACAACCGAGCTGAAAAGCGCCGACATTCACCTGATCCAGCGGATCCTGCCGCATCGCTACCCGTTTCTGCTGGTCGACAAGGTGGTCGAGATCGACGGCTATTCCTCGGCCTGCGGGATCAAGAACGTCACCATGAACGAACCGCATTTCCAGGGCCATTTCCCGGGCACGCCGATTATGCCGGGCGTCACCATCGTCGAGGCGATGGCACAGACTGCGGGCGTGATGCTGGGCGTAGGCATGGATATGATCGACACCGAGCTGCTGATCTATTTCATGAACATCGACAAATGCAAATTCCGCCGCAAGGTGATCCCCGGCGATGTGCTGGAGATGCGGGTGGAGACCACAAGGGGCAAGCCCGGTGGCAAGATCTTCAAGTTCAAGGGTGTTGCAACCGTCAATGGTGAGACTGCGGCGGAGGCCGAGTTCTCGGCCATGATCGACGTGCAGAAGGATTGACACAGATGACCCGGATCCATCCCAGCGCGGTGGTCGAAGAAGGGGCGAAGATTGGCGCCGATTGCGTCATTGGACCGTTCTGCCTGATTGGCCCTGAGGTCGTGCTCGGCGACCGGGTTGAGCTGAAATCCCATGTGGTCGTCACCGGAGATACCGAGATCGGAGAGGATACCACGGTGTTCTCCTTTGCCGTGCTGGGCGAGATTCCGCAGGATCTGAAGTTCAAGGGCGAGCGCTGCAAGACCGTGATCGGCAAGCGCAACCGCATCCGAGAGCATGTGACGGTGAATGCCGGCACCGAAGGCGGCGGCGGGATCACGCGGATCGGTGATGACGGCTTGTTCATGGCCGGTTGCCACATCGCCCATGATGCGCAGATCGGAGATCGTGTGATCGTGGTGAATTCCGCTGCGGTTGCGGGCCACTGCGTGCTGGAAGATGACGTCATCATCGGCGGCCTGTCCGGCATTCACCAATGGGTGCGCATCGGTCACGGCGCCATTGTCGGCGCGGTCACCATGGTGACCAATGATGTGATTCCCTACGGGCTGGTGCAGGCGCCGCGCGGTGAGCTGGACGGGCTGAACCTTGTCGGCCTGAAACGCCGGGGCGTGCAGCGTGCGGATATCACCGCGCTGCGCGCGGCCTTTCAGATGCTGGCCCAGGGCGAGGGCACGTTTCAGGAGCGCGCGCGCCGTCTTGGCGCAGAGAGCGACAGCGAATACGTGCAGGAAATCGTTGATTTCATTACCGGCGAGAGTGACCGCTCTTTCCTGACGCCGGGAGGCTGAGACCATGCTGGCATTGATTGCAGGGCAGGGCGCACTGCCTGCCGAACTGGCCGCGCGCCTGTCCGACCGGCCGCTGGTCTGTGCCATGCGCGGCTCCGAGCCCGATCACATTGAGCCGGAGCTGACCTTTCGCCTGGAACAGCTCGGCAGCTTTATCGCGCGCCTGTCGGCCAGCGGCGTGCGCGAGATCTGCCTGGCGGGCGCTGTGCGCCGCCCGGCCATTGATCCATCGCAGATTGATGCCGAGACCATGCCGCTGGTTCCGATTCTGCAGGGGGCGATTGCCGCAGGTGACGACGGGGCATTGCGCGCCATCATCGGCCTTTTTGAGCAGGCGGGCATGTGCGTGCGCGCCGCCCATGAGGTAGCACCGGATCTGGTGATGGCCGAGGGCATCCCGACCGAGGTGCAGCCCGGCGAATTGGACCGGCGCGATGCAGAACGCGGCGCAGAGGTTGTCGAGGCCATGTGCCGCGCCGATGTCGGCCAGTCCTGCGCGGTGCGGCGCGGACAGGCGATTGCGGTCGAGAACCTCTTTGGCACCGACTGGATGCTGACGGCGTTGCAGAACCGGCCTGACGGCACCGGAGGTCTGCTGTTCAAGGCGCCCAAACCCGGACAGGACCGCCGCGCGGATCTGCCCACGATTGGCGTGCAGACGGTTGAGCTGGCGGCCAAGGCTGGGCTGTCGGGGATCGTGCTGGAGGCAGGCGGTGTTATCGTGCTCGATCAGGATGAGGTGGTGGCCACCTGCAATCGGCTCGGGCTGTTTCTCTGGCTGCGCAGCGCATGAGCCTACGGGTGTTCATCCTCGCAGGCGAGCCTTCTGGGGACCGCCTTGGCGGTGCGCTGATGGCAGGTCTGCGGCAGCTCTGCCCGGATATCATCTTTGAGGGGGTTGGCGGCGCGCTGATGGCTGAACAAGGCCTAAAGTCGCGCTTCGATATGTCGGAACTGTCGGTCATGGGGCTGGCCGAGGTGCTGCCGAAATACCGCCAGCTGAAGCGCCGCATTCGCGAAACCGCAGAGGCGGTTCTGGACATGAAGCCGGATGTGATGATCACCATCGACAGCCCGGATTTCTCCCTACGGGTCGCCGCATTGGTGAAAGAAGCCAGCAGTATTCGCACGGTACATTATGTGGCGCCATCGGTCTGGGCCTGGCGCCCCAAGCGGGCGGAGAAGATGGCCAAGGTCATCGATCATGTGCTGGCGCTGCTGCCGTTTGAGCCGCCCTATATGGAAGCGGCTGGCATGGAGTGTGATTTCGTTGGCCACCCCGTTGTGGGGGAGCCACAGGCCACGGCGGAGGAGATTGCCGCCTTTCGCAGCCAGTACCAGCTGGAGGAGGCGCCCTGCATTCTGGCGCTGCCGGGATCGCGGCGCTCTGAGGTGATACGTCTGGCGCCGGTATTCGGTGCAGCCCTGAAACAGTTTCAGGACAGCCACCCGGAGTATCGGATCGTGGTGCCGGCCGCAGCTCCGGTTGCCGATCTGGTGCGCAGCCATCTTGCGGAATGGTCGGATACCGCGGTGGTGATCGACCCCAATACGCTGGACGGTGAAGTGGCCAAGGCGCATAAACGCGCGGCTTTTGCGGCGGCGGATCTGGCGCTTGCGGCTTCTGGTACGGTCTCGCTGGAGCTGGCGGCGGCGCGCACCCCAATGGTGATTGCCTATAAATTCCAGTGGCTCACCTGGCATATCATGCGGCGCATGGCGTTGATTGACACCGTCACGCTGGTCAATCTGGTCAGCGATACACGCGTGGTGCCGGAATGCCTCGGCCCTGAGTGTACGCCGGAGGCTATCGCCAAGGCGCTGATCAAGGTCAAGGCGGCGCCTACCGCGCAATCCTCTGCCATGGCGATCACGATGGAGCGGCTGGGCGAGGGGGGCGAAGACCCCGGTCTGCGCGCGGCCCGCGCAGTGTTGGATCGTTTGTCTGCGCAGACCTCCGCCGTCTCCTGAAGCCTGCCGGATGCAGAGCCTCCGGCAGGTGGCCTCTCGTAGCGCGGGCGCTATGCACCCGCGCGGTGCGCGCCGCAATGCGGGTGACTGAGCATGTGCCGTTGGGCGTGGTGTGGTGATGGATTTTGTTATGCTGAGATGCGCCTAAGGGCAGGTCTGCCCTCAGGCGCTATCTCGATTTTGGATTTGGGGAGGGTCTGTCAAGGACAAGCCGGGTCCCGCGCGGAGGCTGCGCCTTCCCTGACAGACGCACCGTGTTACTGGCCGTGTCAGTAGCCGCGCCAGATCCAGCCGCCGCCAAAGATACGGCTGCCCTCCTCAGCATAGAACACGCAGGCCTGTCCGGGGGAAATACCCTCTTCCGGGGTCAGCAGTTCGACCTCGGCTTCGGTCTCCGAGATCGGACGGATCACCGCATCGCGCGGGGGCCGGGTCGAGCGGACCTTGACCTTCAGATGCCATTCGTCGCGGCTGGTGAAAGGCTCATCGCCGAGCCAGTTGATTTCCCGCACCGGGATGGTGCGGGTGGCCAGCAAGTCCTTGGGCCCAACGACGACCTGTTTCTTGTCCACATCCAGTTTCACCACATAAAGCGGTTCGCTCAGCCCGCCGATGCCGAGGCCGCGACGCTGGCCGATGGTGTAGTGGATGACACCGTTGTGACGGCCGAGCACCCGGCCATCGGCATGAACGATGTCCCCCGGCTCCGCCGCGCCGGGGCGCAGTTTCTCGATCACGCTGGCATAATCACCATTGGGAACAAAGCAGATGTCTTGGCTGTCGGGTTTATCGGCCACCGCCAGACCATATTGTGCCGCCATCTCGCGGGTGGCGTCCTTTGACGGCAGATGTCCCAGCGGGAATCGCAGATAGTCCAGCTGCTCGGGGGTGGTGGAGAACAGGAAATAGCTCTGGTCGCGGTTGGCATCCTCGGCCGAATGCAGCTCGGGCCCGTTTGGCCCATCCTTGCGCTGGATATAGTGGCCGGTGGCCATGCAGTCGGCTTCCAGATCGCGGGCGGTTTCCAGCAGATCCTTGAACTTGACCCGTTCGTTGCAGCGGATACAGGGTACCGGGGTTGCGCCAGCCAGATAGCTGTCGGCGAACTCATCGATCACCGCATCCTTAAAAATGTTCTCATAATCCAGCACGTAATGCGGAAAGCCGCGCTCTTCGGCGACTCGGCGCGCATCATGGATATCGATCCCCGCACAGCAGGCGCCTTTCTTTGCAAGCGCCGCACCATGGTCGTAGAGCTGTAGCGTCACGCCCACAACATCATAGCCTTCATCGGCCAAATGTGCAGCAACAACAGAGCTGTCGACGCCACCCGACATGGCGACAACCACCCGCGTCTCCGACGGTGGTTTGGCAAAGCCAAGCGAATTCAGTTGGGGATTGGCATCCTGCGCCATCAGGCGACTCCTCGGATATGTGGGAAAGACACCGCAGAATATAGGAAAATCCTAATGATCCTCAAGGGGGCAGGTTCACCCCTCCTTAAGGCGTTTGCGCGAAATGTGGGGACGGACCAATTTCTATGCTCCACACGAAGGAAGAAAAGATGTTCTTGAAGAAAGTCGATGGCCCGCGCGCTGTGACCCTGCCGGATGGCACGGTGATGACGCGCGCGGATCTGCCGCCAAAGACCACGCGGCGCTGGGTGGCCTCACGCAAGGCGGCGGTTGTGCGCGGAGTCCTCTACGGCTTGATCCCGCAAAGCGAGGCATTGCGCAGATACAGCCTCTCCGAAGAGGAGTTTCGCAGCTGGGTTTCCGCTGTTGCGGACTTTGGCGAGGACGCCCTGAAAGCCACCCGTCTCAAAGACTATCGTAAATCCTGACGCAAAAAAATCATTCAGACTTGAGGTGAACGCGCAAATTAACCATCATGGTAACGGGCCATTAACTTTTTTCCACCAAGGTTAATTCGACCTGAGGGAAACAGTGTACAGGCGGAGAAAATAATATGCGCATTCTTCTTGTTGAGGATGATCCAACAACGGCGAAGAGCATTGAGTTGATGCTGACTCATGCCAACCTCAACGTTTATTCGACCGATCTCGGCGAAGAGGGGATCGATCTTGCTAAACTCTATGATTACGATCTGATCCTGCTGGATCTTAACCTACCCGATATGAACGGCCACGAGGTGCTGCGGCAGCTGCGCATGGCCCGTATCGAGACGCCCATTCTGATCCTGTCCGGTGCAGATGACACCGAAAACAAGATCAAGGGCTTTGGCTTTGGCGCCGATGATTATCTGACCAAACCCTTCCATCGCGAGGAACTGGTGGCCCGTATTCACGCCATCATCCGCCGCTCCAAGGGGCATTCGCAGTCGATTATCAACACCGGCAAGATTTCGGTCAATCTGGATGCCAAGACGGTGGAAGTTGCAGGCAAGGCCGTGCATCTCACCGGCAAGGAATACCAGATGCTGGAGCTGCTGAGCCTGCGCAAGGGCACCACATTGACCAAGGAGATGTTCCTGAACCATCTCTATGGCGGCATGGATGAGCCCGAGCTGAAGATTATCGACGTCTTTATCTGCAAGCTGCGCAAGAAGTTGAGCACGGCGACAGGTGGCGATAACTACATCGAAACAGTCTGGGGCCGCGGCTATGTGCTGCGCGATCCGCAGGACGATCAGCTGACTGGTGGTCACCGGATGGCTGTTGGCGCCTGATCCGGGGCGACCTTCATCTCACCCGGTTCCCGAACGATCCCGCTACGGCGGGATTTTTCACGTCTGCCACCTGCGCTGTGGCTGGACGCGATGGCGTCACCGTCCTATCACCTAGCTAAGATAAAGCGAGGCGACAGACGTGACACAGTCAGGCAACAGCGATTTGAACGGTTTGACCAAGGATCAGGCGCGCCGCGAATTTATGGCGTTGCAGGAGCAGTTGCGCGCCGCCGATCTTGCCTATCATCAGGCCGACGATCCCGAGATCAGCGATGCGGAATATGACGCTAAGAAACGCCGCTACCGCGCGCTGGCGGAGCAATTTCCCGATCTGGCTGAGATCGCAACCGAGCTGGAGACGGTTGGTGCGCCAATAGCCTCCGGCTTTGGCAAGATCACCCATGCACAGCGGATGATGTCGCTGGGCAACGCCTTTGACGACGAGGACGTGCGCGATTTCGACAAAGGTCTGCGCAAATATCTCGGCCTCGGCGCCGAGGACCCGCTGGCCTATACGGCGGAGCCGAAGATCGACGGGCTGTCGCTGTCGCTGCGCTATGAAGCGGGCAGGCTGATCCATGCGGCCACCCGTGGCGACGGGGCGGTGGGGGAGAATGTCACCGAAAACGCCCTGACCATTGCCGATATTCCGCAGCGGATCGACGATGCTCCGGCTGTGCTTGAGGTGCGCGGCGAGGTCTACATGAGCCATGCGGATTTTACGGCGCTGAATGATCGGCACGCCGCACAGGGTGGCAAAACCTTCGCCAATCCGCGCAATGCGGCGGCGGGATCCCTGCGGCAGCTGAACGCTGAAATCACCCGGTCGCGGCCGCTGCGCTTTTTTGCCTACAGCTGGGGCGAGCTGTCGGAGCCGCTCGCCGATACGCAGTTTTCAGCGCTTGAACGCCTGAAGGGCATGGGCTTTCAGACCAACCCGCTGACCAAATATTGCAAGGGCACAACCGAGCTGATTGCGCATTATCGCCTGATCGAGGAACAGCGGGCGACGCTTGGCTACGATATCGACGGCGTGGTTTACAAAGTGGATGCGCTGGCCTTGCAGGACCGTCTCGGCTTCCGCTCAACCACCCCGCGATGGGCGATTGCGCATAAATTTCCGGCTGAACTGGCCTGGACGCGGCTGGAGGGCATCGACATTCAGGTTGGACGGACCGGCGCACTCAGCCCGGTGGCGCGGTTGCAGCCGGTGACGGTGGGCGGCGTTGTTGTCTCCAATGCGACGCTGCACAATGAGGATTATATCGCCGGGCTGGATTCCAAGGGCGAAGAGATCCGCGACGGCAAGGATATCCGGGTCGCCGACTGGGTTCAGGTCTACCGCGCCGGGGATGTGATCCCGAAGATTGCCGATGTGGATCTGTCCAAACGTCCCGAGAGCGCGGTTGCCTTCGCCTTTCCGACCGTTTGCCCGGAATGTGGCAGCCCGGCCGTGCGTGAGGAAGGCGACGCGGTGCGACGCTGTACCGGCGGCTTGATCTGTCCGGCACAAGCGGTTGAGAAGCTGAAGCATTTTGTCTCGCGCAAGGCTTTCGATATCGAAGGTCTGGGCGCCAAGCAGATCGAAGCCTTTTACAGTGACGCGGGTCTGGCGATCAAAACGCCGGCCGATATCTTTACCCTTCAGGCGCGGGATGTGCAGAATCTGGCCAAGTTGAAAAACCGCGATGGCTGGGGCGAGACCTCTGCCGCCAACCTCTTCGCCGCGATTGACGAGAAGCGCAACATCGCGCTGGCCCGGCTGATCTTTGGTCTTGGCATTCGCCACGTGGGCGAGGTCGGCGCGCGCGATCTGGCGCTGCATTATGCGGATTGGGACGCGATGGCGGCGGCTGTTGATCTGGCCCGCCCGGCCGCCCTGGCGCAGCGCGCAGCGGATGGGGCCGAGGAGGCCGAGCGGGTTGCAGCAGCCCAGCAGGGCCGTCGCGCCCGCATCAAGGAAGCGCGAGACCGGGCCATTGCGGCGCTGAACGTGCCTGCGGAGGCCGCCGCGGCATGGGAGGATCTGATCGGGATCGACGGCATTGGCGCAACGCTGGGTCTGTCGCTTTCCGATGCTTTTGCCAATAGCGATGAGCGGGCGGCCTTCGACGCCTTGCGCGGCCATCTGACGATCATTCCGCCCGAAGCCCCTAAGAACGACAGCCCGGTCACCGGCCTGACGGTGGTCTTTACCGGAACGCTGGAGAAAATGACCCGCGCCGAAGCTAAGGCACGCGCCGAAGCCCTGGGGGCGAAGGTGGCCGGCTCGGTGTCGAAAAAGACGGATATTCTGGTCGCAGGTCCCGGTGCGGGGTCAAAGGAGCAGAAGGCTCGCGATCTTGGCGTGCGGATCCTCGACGAAGACGGCTGGCTGGAACTGATTGCGGGCGCATGAGCGGCAGACCAGAGATCCTCTTCCCGCTGTTTGCCGGGTTGGAAACGCTTCAGGGTATCGGCCCGAAGACGGCGCAGCATTTTGCGCAGATTGATATAGAAACGCCGCGTGACATGTTGTTTTCGCTGCCTTATTCGGTGGTGGATCGACGGCGGCGCGACAGTATTCGCGGGCTTGATTTTCCCACGGTTGCAACGGTTGCGGTGACCATCGGCGCGCATCGGCCGGCGCGGAACAAGGGGGGCGCCTACCGGATCCAGGTGAGCGACGCCGAGGAGGAATTCCAGCTGGTATTTTTCCACGGTCGCAGCCGCTATCTGGAGGCCCAGCTGCCGGAGGGGGCGCGCCGGGTGGTGTCGGGCAAACTGGAACTGTTTGATGGCATGGCGCAGATGGTGCACCCTGACCATATGCTGCCGCTGGCAGAGGCTGCCGAGATCCCCGATTTTGAGCCGGTCTATCACCTGACCCATGGTGTGTCGCAGAAAACCATGTTCAAGGCGGCGCAAAGCGCGCTATCGCGCTTGCCGGAGCTGGCCGAATGGGCAGATCCCTCGCAGATCACCAAGGAATCCTGGCCAAGCTGGCAGCAGGCGCTGCGCGCTGCGCATAACCCCGATGGGCCGGATGCGCTGGCGGCGGAGGCACCCGGTCGGACACGTCTTGCCTATGATGAGCTGTTTGCCCATCAGCTGACACTGGCGCTGGCGCGGCTGCGGGATCGGACGTTGCCGGGGCGCAGCAGCCTAGCCAGCGGGGCGTTGCAATCGCGGGTGCTTGCGGCCTTGCCCTATCGGCCGACCAATGCGCAGGCCCGCGCAATTGCGGAGATCACCGCCGATATGGCGGCTGGCGCGCGGATGAACCGTCTGTTGCAGGGCGATGTCGGCGCTGGCAAAACTCTTGTTGCTTTCATGGCTTTGCTGGTCGCAGTTGAAGCAGGCGGGCAGGGTGTCATGATGGCGCCGACCGAAATTCTGGCCCGTCAGCATCTGGAGGCGCTGCGCCCGCTGGCGGAAACCGCAGGCGTTGTTCTGGAACTCCTGACAGGCCGCGACAAGGGCCGGGAGCGGGCTGCAAAATGCGCGGCGCTGGCGCGGGGGGACATTCATATTCTGGTCGGCACCCATGCGGTGTTTCAGCCGGATGTGGTGTTTCGGGATCTGCGGCTGGCGATTGTCGACGAACAGCATCGGTTTGGCGTGCGTCAGCGCATGGAGCTGGCGGAAAAGGGCAAAGGCGCGGATGTGCTGGTGATGACCGCAACACCGATTCCGCGGTCGCTGGCGCTGACGCAATATGGCGATATGGAAGTTTCGGTACTGGATGAAAAACCGCCCGGTCGCAAACCGGTCAAGACTGCGGTTATCAGCACCGAGCGGATGCAGGAGGTGGTCAGCCATCTGCGCGGCGCCATCGAAGCCGGGCGGCAATGCTACTGGGTCTGTCCGCTGGTTGAGGAATCCGAGGTGATGGATCTGACCGCCGCCGAGGAGCGGTTCAAACATCTGCGGGCGACGCTGGGCGAGGGCGTGGTCGGGCTGGTTCACGGACAGATGCCCCCGGCGGAGAAAGACGCGGCGATGGCTGCCTTTCAGGCTGGAGAGACCAAGGTTCTGGTGGCCACAACGGTGATCGAGGTCGGAGTCAATGTGCCCAATGCGTCGATCATGGTGATCGAGCGGGCCGAGATATTCGGCCTTGCACAGCTGCACCAGCTGCGCGGCCGTGTCGGGCGCGGGGATGCGGCTTCGACCTGTCTCCTGCTCTATCAGGCGCCGCTCAGCAAGGGCGGCCAGAAACGGTTGGAGATCCTGCGCGAGACCGAGGATGGCTTTCGCATTGCCGAAACCGATCTTGAGATGCGCGGTGCGGGCGATGTCATCGGCACCGCACAATCGGGGCTGCCGCGATTCCGCATCGCCGATCTGGACCGTCAGGCCGGGTTGATGGCTGTTGCACAAAGCGACGCGCGGGCCCTGCTGGCCAGCGATCCCGATCTGTCCAGCCCGCGCGGACAGGCGGCGCGGGTTCTTCTGTGGCTGATGAAACAGGATCAGGCGATCCGTTTGATTTCTGTCGGTTAGCACGTCTTCCTGAGCTGAAACCTTCATCAGCGGCGGCCCTTATGATCGAGACGCTGCTTTGTGTTTTTGCGCCGTGTTCTCATGTGTTCGCAAATGTTCTCATAAAGTTCTTTACAGCCGCGTTTGAATATGAGAACAAATAGGCAACAACACGCCAGAGAGCGAGCGCAAGACAGACAGGAGGATGCACCATGATGACCCAAATCAAGACGACTGTTCAGAATGCCCAATCGACACTGTTGCAAGACGCCATTGGCGCGGCGGCACTGGTTGTGATGCTGGTCGCGGGGTTGCACCTGCCGGGTCTGCTGTGATGACGCCGGGCGACCAGCCTTGAGTTTTTGAGATTTCCTGATCGCACTCTTTATGCCGGACGGGGCCGCCTGTCCCAAGCCTGCCCGGTTTGCCTGCCGGTCTGGCCGACCTGCCTCAGGTCAACAGGCCCCGTTCGGGTCCCGCATGAGAGAGCATACTGCCGCCGCCACCTGTCAGGTGTGCGGCGGTTTTTTCATGTGGCCCGTTTGGAAGGGTTGTTCTGGCTGTCGTCACGGGCGCTGGTGAGGCAGGCATATCAATCGGCGGCTGAGATGGCGGCCTTGGATCATGACTGCGGATCTGCCTTGTTGGCGTGCGCGACTGATCCAACATGTTGAACTTGTAACGCTGGATCGGCAGGCGACCATCAGGCGCAGCTCTGTTCCTGATGGGTCTGCATAGCCTCATAGGTGGCATCGAGCGCCAGCATGATCGAGGCGTGGCGGTTCTTGAACTCGCGGGCGGGGATCAGGACTTCGAACCCGTCAAACGGCGCGTCCGGAACCGGGCCATCTTCGGTCAGCATGGCCTTCAGCTGCTGGCGGGCACGCTCAACCTCGGGCAGGGTGCGACCCAGGATGACCTCGCCGACAACCGCCGCCGAGGCCTGGCCAAGCGCACAGGCTTTGACGTCCTGACCAAATCCGACAATCGCGCCATCCTCGATCCGAAGATCGACGGTCACGGTCGAGCCGCACAGTGGCGAGCGTTTTTTAACCGTAACATCCGGGGCGTCGAGACGATCCAGATGCGGGATATCGGCGGCCAGGGCCAGGATCCGTGCGGAGTAGAGTTTTATCAGATCAGTCTCGCCGGACATCGGATACCTCGGGCTTTCCCTTACGTGCTGTTCCCAATACATAGGGAGCCAGTCTCCAGATGCAAAAGGTTTTTGCCATGTCGTTTGATCCTCTTAGCCTAAAGTACAATGAGGCCGGGTTGATCCCCTGCATCGCGCAGCAGGAGGGCAGCGGCGAGGTCCTGATGATGGCCTGGATGAATGCCGATGCGGTGAGACAGACGCTGGACAGTGGCCGGGTCACCTATTGGTCGCGGTCGCGGCAGGCATTCTGGGTCAAGGGCGAAAGCTCGGGACATGTGCAGGAACTGGTCGATCTGCGCGTGGATTGCGATCGCGATTGCCTGCTGGCGGTGGTGCGTCAGACCGGGCCTGCCTGCCACACCAACCGGCGCAGCTGTTTTTATACGGCCCTTCGCGATGGCGATGAGGTCGAGCTGATGGCGCCGATGGTCTGACAGCAACCGGCTGAGGGGACGGCCCGGTGCGGGCCGTGCCTCCGGCGGGGATATTTCTAGCCAGAAGATGTCTGTTCGGGCACCGCAGCGCAGCCGACCATGGCGCGGATCTGCGACGGGCTGACGCCTTCGGCGCGGTATTTGGCGAGGGCACGGGCATCGTCGCGCTTGGCAAGTCGCTTGCCCTGATCGTCGCGGATCAGCCCGTGGTGGTGGTAGATGGGTGTCGGCAGGCCGAGCAGTGCCTGGAGCAGCACGTGGATCTGCGTAGCCTCGAACAGATCCTCTCCACGCACGACATGGTTGATCTGCTGATCGGCATCATCGACCACTACGGAGAGGTGGTAGGCGCTGCCCATGCCGCGGCGGACGAGGATAATATCGCCGACCGCGGTAAGCAGCTGATCGGGGTTCAGCCGGTGCCGGCCCTGATGGGATAGGCCGGTTTCCGAGAAGCTGCGCAGGCTGGCCGCATCCAGCGCTTTTGCCATGTTGAGCCGTATCACGTCCTGCGGTGCGGCGTCGGCCATTGCGCGGCTGCGGCAGCTGCCCGGATAGATGCGCCCGTCGGGGCCGAATTGCGGTACGCCTTCTTGCGGCGCGCCTGCGGCGGCCTCGATATCGGCGCGGTTGCAGCGGCAGGGATAGGTGAGCCCCATTGCCGCAAGCTGATCCAGCGCGGCGCGATAGCGTGGCAGCCGTTCGGACTGGCGCATCACCGGTTGCGGCCAGCGGAGGCCGAGCCAATGCAGGTCGTCATAGATCTGCGCCTCCCAGCTGGGCCGGGAGCGGGATTGGTCGATATCTTCGATGCGCAGCAGGAAAATGCCCTCCGCTGCCCGCGCCATATCATGTGCCAGAAGCGCCGAATAGGCGTGGCCGAGGTGCAGCGGTCCAGTTGGGGATGGCGCAAATCGGGTTGCGAATGTCACGCTTTCTCAATCACATAAACGGTGGACTTCAGGTTGATTCCGGGCAGGTGGTCACCGTGTTCCCGAAACAGCAGCCGTGCCGCCGAACAATCCAGCCATTCGTTGAGCTTGCCGGTATAGGCGGGATCCTCCAGTGCGTGATCATTGTAGGAAAAGGCAAAGAGGCCGCCGCGCGGCAGGGCGTGCAGGATGCTGTCGAAGACCGCAGGCGGAGCGGCACCGGTGCCCAGAACGCCGCAGCCGGTGATCAGACGATAGGCGCCCTTGGGGATCGGCTGGCGGTCGGCGGCGTCGATCTGCGTCAGTTGGCGGTAGGCGTCTTTGGCACGGGCCTGCTCCAGCATCCGGGCGGAGGGCTCCATCCCGTCGACGGTTTCAAACCCCTGGAGGCGCAGTGCCAGACCTGACAGGCCGGTGCCGCAGCCAAAATCCAGAACGGGTTCGCTCATGTCCGATTGGAATTTCGCCAGCGCCAGGGCAATCCGTCCCGGCGTCGCGTAACCGTTCTCGGCGATTTCGGCATCGTAGGAAGCGGCCCATTGGTCGTAATGCGCCAGGGTCGCTTCCTGTGTTTCCAAGTCATAGGATTTGTCGAGGAACTTTTTGCTCATGACGACAGTTTATGCCTTCGCCGCCCGAAGCGTCTAGGAAAAGTTGCCAAGCCAGTCCTGCCACGCGGCTTTGGCCCGGTCGGTATAGGCCTTGTAGCGGTCCTTGCGGCCACGGCGGCCGCCTTTGAGACCATCGATCGGGCGGAACAGGCCGAAGTTCACATTCATCGGCTGGAAGGTCTTGGCCTCGGCGCCGCCGGTGATGTGATGGATCAGGGCGCCCATGGCGCTGTCCTGCGGCACATCTGGTAGCCCCTGACCAAGGATTTCGGCAGCGGCCATACGGCCGGCCAGCAGGCCCATGGCGGCGCTTTCCACATAGCCTTCGACCCCGGTGATCTGGCCGGCAAACCGCAGATGCGGTTTTGATTTCAGCCGCATCTGCGCGTCGAGCAGGGTGGGGGAGTTCAGGAATGTGTTGCGATGGATGCCGCCGAGGCGGGCAAAGCTGGCGTTTTCCAGCCCCGGAATCATCCGCAGCACCTCTGTCTGGGCGCCGTATTTCATCTTGGTCTGGAAGCCGACGATGTTGAACAGCGTTCCAAGCGCATTGTCGCGCCGCAGCTGGACCACCGCGTGCGCCTTGACCTCCGGCTGGTGCGGGTTGGTCAGCCCCACCGGTTTCATCGGGCCATGGCGCAGGGTTTCACGGCCGCGTTCGGCCATCACCTCGATCGGCAGGCAGCCATCGAAATAGCCTGCGGTCTCACCCTCGTGGAATTCGGTCTTGTCGGCGGCCAGCAGCGCGTCGATGAACGCTTCATACTGATCCTTGTCCATCGGACAGTTGAGGTAGGCGGTGCGCTCTTCTTCGGTCTCACCCTTGTCGTAGCGCGACTGCATCCAGGCCTGCGACATGTCGATGCTGTCGGCGTAGATGATCGGGGCGATGGCGTCGAAGAAGGCCAGCGCCTCGGCGCCGGTCTCACGTTGAATGGCCTTGCCGAGTTCAGGCGAAGTCAGCGGGCCGGTGGCAAAGATCCAGTGGCCATCGGCGGGCAGCTCGGTGATTTCCTCATAAGAAACGGCGACATTCGGCAGCGCTTTCAGCCGGGCCGTCACGGTTTCGGCAAAAGGCTCGCGGTCCACCGCCAATGCGCCACCGGCGGGCAGGCGGTGTTGTTCGGCGGTGGACATGATCAGCCCGTTGGCTGCGCGCATCTCCCAATGCAGGAGGCCCACGGCGTTCTGCTCGTCATCGTCTGAGCGGAAAGAGTTGGAGCAGACCATCTCGCCCAGATTGCCGGTCTGATGGGCAAAGGTTTCCACCTTTGGGCGCATTTCGTGGATCACCACCTCTACGCCCATATGTGCGGCCTGCCATGCGGCCTCTGAGCCGGCCATGCCGCCGCCCACGATATGCAATGTTTTTGTCATGCCCGCCACATAGGGCAGCTGGGGCCGTCACGCAATATTGCGCGGTGCGGCTTGTGCAGATCGGCACGAAAAACTGGTGCTTTTTGGGCCGAGCGAGCCTGTCGCAAGCAGTGGAAATGTCGACTGGTCTGAGCGGGAGGGGTATTGGGGTCGCTGGGGAACTGTCTGGCCGGGGGAGAGACCCGGTGGAGGGACGGTCCGCATCAGCGACCCTAATTGTGCTGGGGTTCGTGACCATGTCTCACCAACCCTGCCCAATCTTTGCCATGATCTTGCCTTGTTTGAAAGACCTGACATGGAAACAATAAATCACCAATCGTAAACAAAGGCTAAAATTTTCGATGTCTTTTAGATTTTTTGAGCAGATCAGCGATTTTTCCAGTCCGGGTCGCGTTTTTCCAGAAAGGCATCAATGCCTTCGACGGTATCCCGCAGCATCAGGTTTTCGACCATGACGGCGCCGGTGTGGGCATAGGCATCGGCCGTGGGCAGCTGAAGCTGGTCGTAAAACGCGCGTTTGCCGATCTTGACGGCGGCGCCGAGTTTGCTTGCCACGGTTTGGGCGAGGGCATTTGTGGTCTCGGTCAGATCCTCAGCTGCGGCGATGCGGTTGATCAGCCCCAGTTCCTCGGCGCGGGTGGCGTCAATGAAATCGCCGGTGGTCAGCATTTCAAAGGCATGTTTGCGCGAGATATTCCGGGTCAGCGCCACCATGGGAGTGGAGCAGAACAGGCCGATATTGACGCCATTGACGCCAAAGCGTGTGCCCTCGGCGGCGACGGCCATATCGCAGGAGGCCACCAGCTGGCAGCCGGCTGCGGTGGCAATACCGTGGACTTGTGCGATTACCGGCTGCGGGATCTGTTGCAGGCCCAGCATCACCTCGGTGCAGCGGGCAAAGAGATCGGCGAAATAGGCCTGTCCGCCATCCTCGGCCTGCCGCCCGGCTGTCATTTCACGCAGATCATGGCCCGCGCAAAACGCCTTGCCCCGTCCGGCGAGGATGACGACGCGGGTTTCGTCGTCGTCGCGCAGGCTGTCGATCTGCCCCTGAAGTGCGGCCAGCATCCCGTCCGACAGCGCATTCAGCCGCTCGGGCGCGTTGAGATGGAGCGTGGCGATGCCGTTGCTGTCGTGACGTTCCAAAATTGTCATCTTGTGTCCCTCCCCGGATTAAGGCCAACGTTAGAACATGTTGCACTTAGGGGGGAACCGGTATTGCGCCGCCACCCCATGCGACATCGGCTCGCAGGGAACCGGCAACAGTGAGGGAGAGAGACAGCATGGGCTTGGCGTTTGATGCCGCAGGGTTGGGAGCTTATCTGCATGAGGTGTTTGCAGAGGTGGCCAATGATTTTGTGATTGACCGGCTGGATGAGGACGGGATCACAATGCGGCTTCTGGTGGATGAGCGTCACCTGCGCCCCGGTGGGACCGTTTCAGGACCGTCGATGTTTGGTCTGGCCGATGTCACCATCTATGCGCTGGTGCTGTCGCGGCTGGGGCGCAAGGCGCTGGCGGTGACCACCAATGCCTCGTTCGACTTCATGCGCAAACCGGCAGGCGGCACGCCCCTGATTGCCGAAGGCAAGCTGCTGAAACTGGGACGCCAGCTGGCGGTCGGCGATGTGCTGTTATTCTCCGAAGGGGATCCGCGTCCGGTGGCCCGCTCCACCATGACCTATGCCATCCCGCCAGAGCGATAGGCGTCAGAGCGCGGTGGCCAGCGGCTGGCCAACTTTCACCAGGGTTTCGCGGCCCCTGGCGCTATTGGTGACCAGATCGTCACTGAACTGCACGCGGCCCGGTTCGAACACCACCACAACGGTGGAGCCTCCGAATTTGAAATAGCCCTTTTCGTCCATCTTCTGCACCGCGCCCGAGGTGCGGGTGTTGACGATGGAGCCAACGCCAAAGGCGCCGACCTCGACAAAGGCGTAGCTGCCAATGGTGTCTGTGTCGATCAGGGTCCAGCTGCGTTTGTTCTCGCCAAAGACATCCGGACCTGCGCCAAGCGCGATGGGGTTCACCGAATGCAGCGCGCCCGGAATATCCTGCGCGGCGGTGATGCGACCGGCGGCCGGGAAGTGGTAGCGGTGATAATCCGCAGGACAGAGCCGCACGATGGCCAACGCGCCACCAACAAAGCGGTCAGAAATACCGGGCAGCATGGTCCGCACCGACATCGGATGCCCCTTTACGGGGACAAAGACATCCTCCGCCAGCTCGGGAAAGACCAGCACCCGACCATCGGCGGGGCTGACGATTTCGCTGGGATCGTCGCTGTAGGGACGTGCCTCCGGCCTCAGGTGGCGGGCAAAGAAGGCGTTGAAAGTTGCATAGTTTTCCGTCGGTTCCGTTGCCTCGCTCATGTCGATGGCAAGATCGTCGACCACGGTCTGGATCTTCCCTCTGGAGAGGGACGAATCAAACCATGCTCCCATCAGGCGGCTGATCAGGGCGGAGCGGAACAACAGTTTTTCCACCGGTTTTGCGCTGGCGTTCTGATAGGCCCAGCGGATCCATTTTTCACCCAGAACGACCTCTTCAAAGGTGTCTCCGGTGTCGCGGTCAACAACTAGGATAGGGTCGCGCTGCATGGGGCCTGCCAGATTTTGTTTCGCTCCCGCCGCGCCTAGCAAGAAGCGGCAGTCACGCCAAGGGGGATTTGGAGCGCAAGGCGACGGGCAGGCCGCCACGGCCCGAAGGTCCGGTGTCCGTGCGACGTGATTTTTTGCCAGGAGAGCAACGAAAAAGGGGGCCGAAGCCCCCTGATGCCTGCCCCTTACGGGAACAGCTTTTTCACATAGTTCGGCAAGGCGAATGCGGCCTTGTGAACCTCCGGGTTGTAATAGCCGGTGTCGATCCCCGCGGCGGCAAAACGTGCCTCCAGATCCGCAAGGCTCACGCTGCGCGCCTTGTCCGAATGGCTGCCCCAGCCAAACGCCATCGGGCCACCCGCATAGGTCGGCACGGTGGCCAGATAGCAGGAGGCATCGGCAAACAGCGCCTGAAACGCCCGCAGGGTGCCGGTCAGCTCATCGCCCTGCATGAAGGGCACGCCATTCTGCGTCACGATGATGCCATCCTCAGTCAGCGAACGGGCTGCGTGGCCATAGAAAGTATCGGTGAACAGTACCTCGCCGGGGCCGATCGGATCGGTGGAATCGACGATGATCACATCGAATTTCTCGGTGTTCTCTTTCATGAAGAGCGCACCATCGTTGATCACCAGATTGAGGCGGGCATCATCAAAGGCGCCATCGCTCAGCATCGGCAGGTATTCTTTGGAGAATTCCACCACACCGCCGTCGATTTCAACCATGGTGACATGCTCGACCGATGGGTGGCGCAGCGCTTCGCGCGCCATACCGCCGTCGCCGCCGCCGATGATCAGCACGCGCTTTGCATTGCCATGCGCCAGGATCGGCACATGGGTCAGCATTTCGTGGTAGATGAAATTGTCGCCTTCGGTGGTCTGCACCACGTCGTCCAGCGTCAGAATGCGGCCAAACTGGCCGTTCTGAAACACCTTCAGACGCTGGTGCTCGGTATTGCTGTCATAGAGCATCTCATCGACGCGCAAACGCTGGGCGTAATGGGCGTGTAGGCCTTCGGTGATCCAGGTGTGATCACTCATGCCGCCACTTCCTTGGTCAGGATGCCCTTTGCCAGGAACTCCTCGCCGCGCAGCAGTTCGCGCACCGCAACCGTCGGTGTGTCGAAGGCTTCTTTCAGCACATCAACCGCTTTCCAGGGCTCGGCATCGCCGCACATGAAGACGTCAAAGGCGCCATAGCCGATCTCGGGCCAGGTGTGGACGGAGATATGGCTTTCGGCCAGAACGGCCACGCCGGAGACGCCTTGCGGCGAGAATTTATGCGTATGGATGTGCAGCAGCGTTGCGCCACAGACTTCGACACACTTGCGGAAGGCGTTCTGAATGCGGGTTTCGCAATCCAGACCGCTGCCGTTCATGACCTCGATAATGAGATGGGTTCCGGCAAATACCTTTCCATCCCGACGGATGAAATGGTCTTCGCGATCCGAATCCACAAGTGAGTTTACGATCGCAGTGGTTGCACTGCGGGCGGTATCTTCCTCTTGGGCGCCTGTCTCCAGACCGATCCCCAGTTGGAAGAGGTTGGCGTCCGTCATGACACTCCCCTTCGTTCCAGTAGATGACAATCCAGCCGGCCCTTAGCGCCCCCCCGGATAAGAGTCCGGGGTTGGGATCGGTACCGAAAGTGAGGGGGCATCTATTGTGGGGGCGGGATTCGATCAAGGGGTTTTTTGTAAAATGAACACCATCGTGCCATAAAAAAGACCGGGGCAAGCCCCGGTCATCAGGTGGTTCCGTTGCCCGGGGATCATGGGCGCCAGAACGGAAGAGTCCCTTGATACTCGGCGTCCTCGCGGGTCAGCCCAACATCTTTGAGCAGTTCCGGCGGCAGTTGACGCAATGCCTGTCGCGTGCGCTGACGCACGGTCCATTTGGTGACCAGAACCGCAAAGGAGACCGCGATCTCAGCCAGCACCGGCAGGGTGGGGCGGCTGGAAAGATAGATCATGTCGGGCGAAGAGGGTGTTGCGTTCTGTGTCATGGCAGTTTCCTATTGTATTGATACAATCCTGTGTTTATATCACAATCAATGGGTACAATTTGCGCGACATCTTGTCCAAGAAAGGATTGTAATGGGTACAATTTGGCCAAACGAGCTGCCGGCTGATCTTTCCGGGCGATCCGGGCCGAAATATCAACGGGTGGCTGATACCATCCGGGCGGCGGTTGAAGATGGCACACTTTGTATCGGTACAAAGCTGCCGCCGGTGCGGGAGCTGGCCTATCAGCTGAAGATCACCCCCGGCACGGTGGCGCGGGCCTATTCGCTCCTGACCGATGACGGGCTGTTGCAGGCGGAGGTCGGGCGCGGGACTTTTGTGGCGGAACCGGAAACCAAGGTGCTGGATGATGTCTGGTCGCGCCAGCTGCATCTGCTGGAGGCCAGTAATCCCGGCCACGTCAGCCTGTTCAGTCCCCGCCTCGCGGATGTTGGTCAGGTTGCGGCATTGCGCGAGGCGATGGCGAAAGTGTCCCAGGGCGATCCGCTGCAATTCCTGAACTACCCCACACGCGATGCCTATGAACCGGTACGCGAGGTGGTTGCCGATTGGCTCTCGGATGAGCTGCTGGGCAATGTGCATCAGAATGACGTCGTGCTGACCCACGGCGGGCAGAACGGCATCCTGACGGTGCTGCAAACCGTGCTTGAGGGGCCGCAGCCGACGATTCTGGTCGAAGATCTCTCATATGCTGGGTTTCGGCGCGCCGCAGAGCTGGCGCGCGCCCGGGTTGTGGGGGTGGCGATGGATGACAAGGGCATCCTGCCGGATTCACTGGAACTCGCCATTCGCAAGACGGGCGCCACCGTTCTATGCACCAGTCCGGAGGTGCATAATCCGACCGGGCTTTATACGCCGCTGGAGCGTCGCAAGGAGATTGTCGAGATCGCCCGGCGCCACGAGGTTCAGATCATAGAAGATGACTGCTACCGGATGGGGGAGGCGCGTGCGCCAAGCTACCGCGTGCTTGCTCCTGAGCTGGGTTGGCATGTCACCTCATTTTCCAAAACGATAACACCGGCGCTGCGCGTGGGGTTTGCACTCGCCCCCAAGGGGCGTGGCGCCGATCTGCGGCGTACGGCGGAATACAGTTATTTCGGAATCGCACAGCCACTGGCGGAGCTGACCCGTATCCTGCTGTCCGACCCCCGCACGCCGCAGCTGGTGCGCGATGTCCGCAAGGAGATGGCCAAATACGTCCGCATTGCCGTCAACGCTCTGGGCAGTTTTGAACTTGTCTGGTCGGACAGCGTGTCCTTCCTGTGGTTAAGGCTGCCATCGGGCTGGCGTTCGGCCGCGTTCACCCGCGCGGCAGAGGCGCAGGGGGTTCAGATCCGCTCGGCCGATGAATTCGCCCTGCGCGACGGCCGCGCGCCCAATGCGGTGCGGATCGCGGTGAACGGCCACGTCACGCCCAAACGGTTTGAGGAGGCAATGCTGCGGCTGCGCGCACTGCTCGACAACCCACCGGAGCAGATCAGCGTCTGAACCGTTGCCCGGCTCGGGGCGGGCTGTTTGGCAAAGGAAAAGGGGACCTGAACACTCAGGCCCCCCTTATATGTAAGCGGTGATCGACCGGGGTGCTTATTCGACCAGGATCGACACGCCCGAGGTGTGGTTCCCGATAAAAGACCAGTTGTCGCGACCAGCAGCGATGCCAGCGGTGATGGCAGCGGCCAGAAGACCTGCTGCCGAGGCCCCGCCAACCACTGTGCCGTTCAGCTCAGGTTTAAGCGTGGTCTGGCCGGACTGTTGGCCCGCGTCGCATTGCACATAGGCCGGGGTCGGACGGCGTTTGAGCACCGGAACATTGACGAGAGCCGGGGTGATGAATGTCGCCTTGAATTCGGCGCTTTCGACGGTGCACCGGGCGCCTACAACTTCGCGCATGTTGGCGCTGCTGGGCTGACCGCCTGTCGCCTTCATCTTTTCCTTGTCCAGCACGACATGCGTGCGGAAGGTCAGCTCTTTGTAGCCCTGAACGCGCGGCGCTGTTGAGCCTTGATTCTTGAGCGCGACCGTCACCGGGGGAGCGGTGACTTCGGCGTTTTGCATGCAGGCACCAAGGGCCAGCGGCAGGGCGCCAACCAGAGCAAGTTTTCGAAACATGTAGTAGGATCCTATAATTTGTCTTTCCGGTGCAGCTTTAGCGTGTGAAACACCGGCTGAAAAGGCGCCCCGACCTGTTCCGCGACGACAGATGCGGTCTGGATCGGGGCAGGAGCGTATCCGAGGGTGTTCAAATATGGGGTATTATAATACCTATTTTGTAAGATGCTGTTTTTAAACATTTTAATCTGATTTCAGGGTGTTGACCTATGCGCAGGCCTGCCGTAAACCCCGTCCATCGAATTCGGGCGCGCCGTTTTGGGGGTGCCCTTCACGTCAAACAGGATTGACCTGCTATGAAAACCTTCTCTGCTACACCGGCAGACATCGAGAAGAAGTGGATCATCATCGACGCCGAAGGCGTGGTGCTGGGCCGTCTTGCCTCGATCGTCGCCATGCGCCTGCGTGGTAAGCACAAGCCGTCCTTCACTCCTCACATGGATATGGGCGACAATGTCATCGTGATCAACGCTGACAAGATCCAGATGACCGGCAAGAAGCGCGAAGAGCACTTCTACTGGCACACCGGCCACCCCGGTGGTATCAAATCCCGCACCAAACAGGAAATCCTGGACGGTGCCCACCCCGAGCGCGTTGTCTATCAGGCCGTCAAGCGGATGCTGCCCGGCAACCGTCTGTCGCGTCAGCAGATGACCAACCTGCGCATCTATGCAAGTGCCGAGCACCCGCATGAAGCCCAGTCCCCCGAGGTTCTGGATGTCAAATCCATGAACAAGAAAAACACCCGGAGCTGAGACCGATGGCTGATCAGATCAACACTCTCGAAGAGCTCGGCGCCGTTGCAGGCGTAGAAACCGTAGCCGAAGAAACCATCGTGCGCGAACCCGTTCGCGACGAGCTGGGCCGTGCCTATGCCACCGGTAAGCGGAAAGACGCGGTTGCCCGCGTCTGGATCAAGCCGGGTTCCGGCAAGGTCTCCGTCAACGGTAAAGAGCTGAACGCATATTTTGCACGCCCCGTGCTGCAGATGATCCTGCGCCAGCCGTTCCAGGTTGCCGGTGTCGAAGGCGAATTCGACGTCTACGCAACCGTCAAGGGCGGTGGCCTCTCCGGTCAGGCCGGCGCGGTCAAGCACGGCATCTCCAAAGCACTGCAGCTGTACAATCCGTCGCTGCGTGGCGCGTTGAAAGCCGCAGGCTTCCTGACCCGCGACAGCCGTGTTGTCGAGCGTAAGAAATTCGGCCGCCGCAAAGCGCGTCGTTCGTTCCAGTTCTCCAAGCGTTAATCGCTGGATCACATGGATTTGGAAAAGGCCGCAGAGCAATCTGCGGCCTTTTCTTTGTGTGGATTGTCCGAATGCTGCCTGAGCCTGCGCGGCGGTCAGTCTTAGCTGTCCGGTTCGATCAGGCCCAGCCCGCGCAGGTAGATGCCGATGCCGCTCTCCAGCAGATCCTCGGGCGGGAAGGGGGAGGCCGCACCGGGAGAGTTCCGGGCATAGAGCTCCACCACGCCATGGCTCATCGCCAGAACATGCGCCGAGAACATCGAGGCGGGCGGGCGTTTTTCGGCCGGGATATGTTTGCTCAGATCTGCGGCGGCGCGTTCCAGAATGGCGCGGGCGCGGTTGGCGGCCTCGGCCAGCTCAGGCGTACGGTTGACGGAGATCCCGCTTTCGAACATCGCGATGTAATGGCCTGGATGTTTGCGCGCAAAGGCGAGATAGGCCCGGCCCGTCGCTTCAAACGCTGCCAGGGCCGAAGGTTGATATTTGTCATAGGCGTGCTGCATCAGATCGGCAAACATCACATAGCCCTGACGGCCTGCCTCGGCGATCAGATCCTCGCGCCCGTTGAAGTGACGATAGACCGCGGCCGGGGTGACGCCGGCCTGTTTGGCCGCCTCCGACAGGGTAAAGCCGGTGGGGCCCTTGGCCTCGATCAGCTTCAATGCGGCTTCGACCAGCGCCTGGCGCAGGTTGCCGTGGTGATACCCCCGCTTAGGCATCCCAGAGATCCGGTCCGCCACTGATGGAATCATCCAGATCGCCAAGCGCTTTGGCGTCCTTGTTGGTGTAATCGACGGCGTGCAGCACCCGGCGAATGGCGGCCAGCCGGGCCCGGCGCTTGTCGTCGGAGCGCACGATGGTCCAGGGGGCGTGCTCGGTGTGACTACGTGTCAGCGTATCCGTAATGGCGGTGGAGTATTCCTGCCAGAGGCTCAGCCCTTTGACGTCGATCGGGCTGAGTTTCCACTGCTTCAGCGGATCGGTCTCGCGCGAGAGGAACCGCCGCAGCTGTTCGGCGCGTCCGACGTTGAGCCAGATCTTGAACAGCTGAATCCCGTCCTCGACCAGCGCCTCCTCAAAGCCGTTGACCTGATCAAAGAACCGTTCGCGCTGACCGTCGGTGCAAAAGCCGAAGACCGGCTCGACCACGCCGCGATTGTACCAGCTGCGATCAAAGAAGACGATCTCACCTGCGGCGGGCAGATGGGTGATATAGCGCTGGAAATACCACTGGGTCTGTTCCCGCTCGCTGGGTTTTGACAGCGCCACGATCCGCGCTCCGCGCGGGTTCAGGTTTTCGCGAAACCGTTTGATGGTGCCGCCCTTGCCAGCGGCGTCGCGCCCTTCAAAGAGAATGGCGACACGTGCCCCGGTCTCACGCACCCAGGACTGCATCTTGACCAGTTCGATCTGAAGCCGCGCCATCTCTTTCTCATAGCGCTTGCGGCTCATCCGCGTGTCATAGGGAAAGCCCGGATCCAGCAGGTCATCCTTCTGCGAAGCTTTGATCGCGGCGCGGATTTCCTCTGGGGCCTTGGTCTCGTAGAACGCGCTGATTGCGCCGTCAAAGGGCAGGGGCATAGAAAATTCCTTCTGTCTTCTGTCCCTTATATGGGGCTTTGCGGCGAAATGTGAATCGTTTTAACGCAAATTCCGTGCCGTAGCTGCCCGCGCCGCCGCCCGGTCTACTGCCGCCACAACTGCATCGGTGGCCACCTGATGTGGCATATGGCCGACGCCATCCAGCACCGTGAGGTTCAGCGAGGGGACATCGCGCTCCAGCTGGCGCGCGTGCAGATCCA